>JAZLHS010000021.1:0-4882 GCA_045616885.1 Selenomonadaceae bacterium
AGCTCATCGACCTTGCGGAACAGGAAGAAGGATTTATTCGCAAAATCATGCACAACCGAGCCATTAACCATCTTGCTGACAATATCACCCTTAGAGTAAGAATTATAGTCTGCAAGACTCATGGTATAACGAAGCCCCAAATCTTCCATAAGGAACTTTCTGAGACGCTCGTCTTTAGTAGAGCGGTAGTATTCGCTCATGCCATGCTTGAGATAATGCCAACCACCTTTTGCTCCGGCATGAAGCGCACCGGCAAGGTTAAACAACTGCGTGGTATTAACCAAAGCAGACGAAATATTCAGCAAGCCAAGTTTAGCTACAGACATCGGATAGGTAATAGCATTGGCGAGCCATACAGAAGGACGGCCACCAGCCTTGCTCTTGGTAAGCTTACCCAGAACAGGCACAGACTTAATTACATCGTTCAGCCACACCTCTGTGCCTGTCGGAACGCCATTTACATCGTTGATGTAATTACGCACCGCTTTGGCTTCAGGTGTTGCTTTCTCTGCGTTAAAGTCACCATAGGTCTGCTCATAGTGGTTGATAGATTTACGCTTGAAATCGTCCAACGCAACATATCTGCCTACTTGGTTGAAATACATCTGCAAAGCACGATAAACATCGTTCTTTTCGTAGCCTTCGACATCTTCACGCGCCATGAGAGCATCAAGGAAACGGCCCCTGTTCTTCATTCTCAGCGAGTCGTTCATCAACCTCTGAGCTTCCTGTGGGGAGATGGACAATGTGTTAGCCATGCGGTTCATGACATCAAAGTAATCCATATCACCCATGACGGCAGCCTGCTGCGCTTCGCCAGGGAACTCAAAACGCTTCGGCACAATACCAAAGTGCTTGTCAGGATGCTTCTCTGCGTACTCATTGGCTGCTTTGGTAGCATCATAAAGGTTATCAAAGGATTTAAGGATACGCACGCCAATCTCGTTGCCGTTCTCGTCCAAATACCGCTGAGTCACAAAGAAATCGTGGAAGATATGCGGAACATAACCTTCGATATGACCAATAGACGGATTAGCCGTTTCGTAGGTGACCTCGTAGAAATTATCTCCATAGACAAGGCCAAGCTCGCCAGGCTGAACATGAGTAAGCGGCTGATACGGCTTAATGTCATTGTCGGGGTCGGCAATGTAGACATTCTTGTCCTTCTTAAGCAGTTCCAATTCCTGCTCATTCATAATTTCCGTTCTGACTACTGTCTTAGGCCGTCTGATGGTTACTTGGTATTTATCCTGCCCTTTAATCTTAATTGCTTTTCGCAGCTGGATAAACGGCACCTTGCCGTCAACCATTTCACGATACTCTGCGCCGGAAACGGTCTTGGTTTCGGTGATAGCTTTCTGATAAACATCATTTACCATCTCCCACGCTTTTTCAAGTGTATCTCGGATTTGTCTATAGCCCTGAATAACACTCTCATTTGCGCCCATCTGTCTAAGGTCATCATCCGTATATGCCTTACGCTCGGAGTCACCCATAAACAGGATGTTTTGCAGCATCTTGCGGTTATGCTCAAAATCACCCTTGGCAAGAAAATCGTTCATTGCGTTCTGTGCATCAACAAACATCGCACGCAGTCTTTCCTGCTTCATGAATGCTTTCTCTGCCAAATCTACAACATACTTTAACTGCGGATAACTCTCAGCAAGACGAGTCGGAGAACGGAAAAAGAGCTCAAGTCTGTTTGGGGTATTCTTCTGCTCGCCAAGGTTAATATTAACATTATCGGCAGGCTTAATGTTCAATGCTTTGATTGCTCTGAACAAAGCCCAATCCTTAACCCTATCCAACAATGCCGAACGAGGATTAGCCTGTGGGTCAGCATCAGCAGAATACCTAACCTCACCATCTGCTTTCTTTTTGTAGGCAGGCATTTCCTTGCCGTCAAAGATAACAATGGCATCATCAGAGTGGATGGTCGGCATATCGGTAATGCCGTCTCTCGCTCTCTGCTCTACCTCGGTAGACTCCTGCTCTCCACCGAGGAGTTGGTACACATCTTCCCTTGCTGTGCCACGCTTGGCTGCTTCTTCTTCGCCTGTGCCACCTTCGGCAAATCCTTCACGATACTGAATGAGATGCTGAATTTCGTGTATAAGAGTCAGCTTCTGCTCAAGTGGGTCCGCTTTTGCTTGGTCATAGTTCAGACGGATAATGGCACCCTTCGCTCTACCCTTATCGGCTTCGCCCCTAATAGCATGGCCATAACCATCAACCTCTGCCAGTTTAACAGGAACTTTAGCCAGCCACGGATAAGCCGCAAATAGCGCAGGATTTTTGTAAACTGCACTCAAATTGGCACGATAATTAGTGCGGTTGAACAGCGTTTTGAGATTTATAGCATTAAGATTGTCAGGGATTTCATATCTCCACTTCTTATCCTTTTCGCTATATTTCCACCCTGTACCTTCCCAAATATCTTTAGCAGATACCTTGTTGTTCTGCATGCGTTTGGCAAGGTCAAGCTGGTCTAACGCTGCCGTCTGCGACAACTCACCTGCAAAAGAATAGAGACTAGCAAAAGTGCCCGTCTCTACATTGAATACCTGCCCATTTCTCATCGTAAACAGCGTTTTGCCATTCGCTCTGAGTGAACAGATTGCTTTATTCAGTTCTGCGGTAATGCGGTCAATCTCCTGTTTATTAAGACCTTCCTTTAACGCTGCCGTAGGATTGCTACCAATTGCCGACATGATAGCATCCTTAATACGGTACCATGCGTTTATGAGAGTGCCTACAACCTTCATGCCAAGAGAGCGGTTAGAGTTAATCATCTGCTGTAACAAGCCATGTCTTGCAGAGGATTTAGCTACGGCATCAGCAATCATTTCCTCAATGATGGTTTCATCATCAAGCATCTGTCCGTTCTTGATTGTCTTTGCGTAGCCAGCAATGCGCTCTGCGGTCGGATTAACCTGCTTTCTGAGCTGCTTGTAGACCTCTGGATTATGCATCTTCAGCCAATGAGTCAATTCATGGAACAGGATAATTCTCGGTGCAACATTACCTTTGCGGTTGATGATAATACTGTTTCCGGCAAACATTACACCACGGCTACCAGGTGCAAGCGGAGCATCAACAAAGCGGACATTGATACCCAACTGGCCAGCGGCATCGTAGATAAGCTTCTCGGTGATAGAAAGCTTGTCACGCTTGATGTAGTCGTAATTGAGAAGATTACCTTCCTCGCCAGCATCCTTGGAATTAAAAGAAGCACCAGGCTTATTCTTGCCGAGTGCTTTCTTTTCTTGCTGTTTGTTTTTTGTTAAAGCATCAGTATATGCACGCTCTAGCTTTTGGGTTATTTCTCCGAAAGGAGTTGTTCTTTCGAGGCTTCTAACGCCTTGCGCACCCTGCTCGAAAAGTCTTGCAGAGCCATATCGAACAATTCGTCCACTAGTGTAAGCTCTGGCGAGTTCGCCATAGATGTATCCGCCATAATCCAGCATCTCCTTTGAAAGTTTCTTGTAAAAATCGAAGATTTCTCTTAACTCGGCCGTAGATTTTCCTTCCAGCTGGGCTGCTGGAATTTTAGCCACCTCTGTTAAAAAGTCACGATAGTTTGATGGTTTAGTCCCGTACCTATTGTAATTATCTAAAAGAACCTGCAAGGCTTCATTCCTTGCCTTATTTGCGACAAATTCATTAGCTTTACGGCCTTCAAGATGCGTTCCAAAGGTTTTGCGGAAACTATCCTGAACATCCCATAAAACTTTGTTTTTGAACTTGTCTACCTTGTCTTCGGCCATTTTCTTGGCCTTTTCTTTAATCTGCTCAACCTCTTGCTCAGTTAATTTATTATCGCCTGTTTCAGAGGTTTCGTCAACATCTTTTTCATTAACACTAGCATCAGCAGAGTATTTAGGCATAGAAAAAGCACCTTCGTCAGAAGATGCTTTAGCTTCGGTATTTATGCTCTCATCCAATCGATTTCTTCTTGTGTTAGTTCCGGCTTCTTTTCCATTTCTTCCATCAGAGCGTTGAAGGTCTCGTTTATCTGTTCCTGAGTCAATAAGTTGCCGCATCTCCTCAAGGAGTTCAGCCAATCTACGACCCTCGGGTCCTTCTTTATCGAATCCCTTTTGGGCGAATTTGGCCCTAATGCACGACTCAATAGTTCGGCTAATTTGTCCATCGTCCATGTTTCTTGCTTCATCTTCACTTATCTCCCTTACTGCAATATCGGCAGGCATATTAGCTTTCATCTTCTGTACGCTGCGAAGATAGAAACAACCTACGCCCTGTCCATTGAGGTCACATTGAGTACATACATAATCGCCAATCTTTTTCTTTGAGCCATCAATCGGACAAACAAAATTCGCCAATTCGGCTGGTATTTTATCTATCTTGTCTTGACCCAAATACTCATTGTTCTTGAATCTTATTGGCAAAATAACACCAAGCAATTGTTGGAATCTATTTACCAAAGAAACTAACTGCCCAACCGACTTATCGGTACCGCTGTAAGCATACGCAAGAGGTAAATCTTTGTTTGCAGCGGCTAAGGCGAAATTGCTTTCATCGATGGAGAGCATGGTGATATTATTTTCGCTCGTGTTTTTCAATCTACGGAGCAATTCTGGTCGTTTTGAAAATGCTTGCAGATAAATCCCACGCTTATTTAAATCCTCGTAGAGAGGGAAATATGCTTCGGTCATATCTCCTTTATCGCAAAGCCTAAGTCTTGCACCTGCTCTATGGTCAGGAGATTTACGCGATTCAGCTTCAATCTGGTCTGCGATAAACTTGGGATTCTCTTTCGACATGAGGTCTACCAACTCAGACTTAACAATACTGCTAGGAGTACCGCTTTGCCTATAATTATTTGCAGCATAACAGAATTTAGCGCAATCTAACGAAGGAC
>JAZLHS010000022.1:0-12225 GCA_045616885.1 Selenomonadaceae bacterium
AATGACTACAAAGGAACGGCAAAGACTTATGACGTATCCTACAGCCAGGTCTATGACTGGATGAAGAAATATCGTAAAGATGGTGAAGACTGGCTGGTTGACAGATGTGGACACAGAAAGTCAGACGACGAAGTAGATGAACTGGAGAGATTACGCAGAGAGAATCTCAGATTAAAACGGCAGCTTGAAGAAAGCAATATGCTAAACGCCTTATTAAAAAAGTGAAGGAATTGGAAGGCAGGTGAGGCTCACAAAACAGAGACTTGAAACTAAACATATTGCAATAAAGGAATACCACGAAACAAAAGGCTGGAGCATCCGTCAGATGTGCAGACTGATGAACATCTCCCGCTCCGGATATTTCAAATGGCTTGGAAGAAAAGTTCCCGTCTCCGAAAGTGAGAACATAGAAATAGCCCAGCTTGTGCAGGAATACGATGACCGTCTGAACCACATACTAGGCTACAGACGCATGAATATGATTATAAAATGATGGGTTATTGCATAGATAATGGCCAGATTAAAGACTTCTGTGGAATATTGAAATCAGAGATGTATAAACTGAAAACCTTTACCATCATAAGTGATTTGCAGGCAGCTATAGTCAAATATATACACTTCTACAACGAGGAGCATCTTCAGGAACGCTTTAATGGTCAGACTCCTATGCAGGTTCGTACCGCAGCCCTTAACACAGATAATCCAAAACAATACCCTATTCCTTTCAATCCTAGAATTGCAAAATTCAAAGCTAAGTTTATTGCATAGAAAAGGGCGTCTCCTTTTTGGAGACACCCAAGAACGTTTTTAGTTATTTTAGTGGTCTACTTGACAGGGAGCTGTTCACTGTTCAGTTCAGATCTCCGGTATTTTTTTCTATGCACATCCCAATGCATCCATCTGTTGTCCGCCATAGGAGGCTTATATCCGGGTACCAGTTCTTGAATTTATCCCGGAGACCTTCTGCTGTTTCCTTTTCACTACGTTTTATAGTGGCTTCAGAGTCAGGATAGAGCAGATGAACGATGTTTATGGCCATAGTTTGGATTAATTGGAGATAGGAGAGCAGAGCAGTCCTTTCGATTTGGAACACTTTTCGGCCTAAGAGGCCGCCAGACATGAGGAATATGACCGGCATTTCAGCGAAAATAGTTACATCGCACCTAAAGCCAATCTGTCCTTCAAAGCAAAGCCGATAGAAGATACCATCATTGATGGTTTCGCCGGTGTAGTGACGATTGACCAAGGAGATATCCGTATGGAATACATTTTTAATGAGTTCATACATCTCTTTGTCAAGATTATCAATGGCATCGTCATTTGTTTCACAGGACCAGCGGCTGGCAATTTTGCCGGTGATCGCCTGATCCTCTACCATGACATGACCTGTGAGCCAGCCTACGAGAATGCTGACGAAATCTTCGATGGCATCATGTGCATAGTTTTGCTCCTCAAGCTGCTGTTTCAATGCAGGCAGAGACACATCGCGAAGATTGTCGTGGAGTGATTTATGCATTTTGTAGCCATGGTAGCCGACGGTTTTTTGGAAAGCCTCCTCTTCGGCGAAGTGTTTCATGGTGTAGGCTTCCAAAAACTTGACTGCTTCACGGCAGACATTGCGATTACGGGCAGAGTCTTCCTCATTCAAGACTTTAAGCACTCGGCGGATTACGCCAAATAGAGTTTTATGGGCGTTGTCAATGATAGCTTCGCCGATGTTGTATTCCGGACTCCATTCCAGCTCATCGGTTAGTCCCGAGGCATAGTAATCTATCATTTCGGCCATGGGCAAGACTCCTTTGGACAAACAGATACTAAATATACAACGGTATGTATCGTATTACATTATGTGTTTTTTCAGACAGTCCAGCAGTGAATCTCCGTTGTAGAGGCCCCCTCTGATGCCGGCGTTTCTGGCACATTCGACATCGAGCGGTTTGTCGCCAATCATGAGACATTGCTTCGGGTCAAGCTGATAGTCTGACATAGCTTTGAGTACCATGCCCGGTTTAGGTTTTCTGTCCTCGGACTCTTTTGTGTATTCGGGAATTGTTCCGGCCGTATGATAGGGACAATAGTAAAAGGCGTCTATATGGGCGCCTTTTTTCTTTAGTTCCTGATTCATCCACTCGTGGAGAATTTTTACATCCTCCTCGGTATAATAGCCGCGGGCAATACCTGACTGGTTGGTTACGACGATGACTAGATAGCCGTTGTCATTGGCGTATTTTATCGCCTCGACAGCATCGGGCATCCAGATGAAATCTTCCTTCCTGTACAGGTAGTCTGTATTTACATTCAGAGTGCCGTCTCTGTCGAAGAAAACCGCTTTATTCGACATATTTGAAGTAGCCTCCGGCCTCAAGGAAGTCGACATACTCTTTTACAGCAGTCTTCATATCGGTAAAGCCACCGTCATAACCGGCAGCCAGGAGGTTGGTGGTGTCAGACTGGGTATAGCACTGATACTTGCCCTTCAGTACTTCCGGGAAGTCGCGATATTCATAGCGGCCACGGCCGAGAGCGGCAATGACAGCCTCGGCAGTTTCATTGTAGGTGTGAGCGTGACCGGTACCACAGTTGTAGATTCCAGACGGGCCAGCGTTTTGCCAGAACCAAAGGTTGACTTTCACTACATCTTTTACATAGACGAAGTCACGAAGATGCTCGCCATCGCCATAGTCGCCGTAGCCTTTGAATAGCTTGCAGACACCGTCCGCCTTAATCTGATTGTAGAGCTGATAGAAAATGGAAGCCATTTTGCCCTTGTGATGCTCCTGAGGACCGTAGACATTGAAGTAGCGAAGACCAACAATCTGACTCTTTGCCTCGGGCATCACCTGACGGACATAGCGATCAAAGGCGAGCTTGCTGTAGGCATAAGGATTGAGAGCATCTTCATACTCATCGCCTTCGATGAAGCCGTTGTCACCGTTTCCGTAGGTTGAGGCACTGGAGGCATACATCATAGGGATGCGATGGTCGATGGCGAAATGGAGAAGCATTTTGCTATATTCGTAGTTTGTCTCCATCATGTAGTTTACATCGTATTCCATTGTGTCAGAGCAGGCACCTTCGTGGAATATGGCGTCGATTTCGGTGCCGGTGTAAACATCGCCCTGTATGTCAGCGGCAAAGCGGTCTTTGTGGTGGTAGTCGAAGAATTTTAGTCCCCGCAGGTTTTTATAGTTCTGTCCGTCCTTCAGGTCGTCAACGATGAGAATGTCGGTACGTCCCTGACGATTCAGTTCCTTTACAATGTTGCTGCCGATAAAGCCGGCACCGCCGGTAACGATAATCATATTGTTTCCTCCTGTTGAGTATCAGTTTTTCGAGAAAGGCCTAGCCAAGCAAAGGCTACACCAAAGCTGGTCCACATGTATCTGGCGGATACTGCTGTATCAAAATTGCATTCTGTTAATCCCTGTATCATAATACCGGTATACATGGCTAGCATGCCTAAATATGCAAGATTTTGATGATGACGCCACCCTTTTATGGAGATTATTGTAATGTATGCCCATAAGGCTAAAAAAGCAAGACCACCTAAAGTGCCGCGCTCAGCCATGTAGTGGAAAATATTGTTATGAGCATTTTTCAAGTAACGAGGAACCTTTGGGTTACGATATTTATCTATATAAACTTCGTGAAAATTGGTTATGCCGACACCAAGAACAGGGTTGTCTTTCCACATGGCAGTGGCACCATGCCACAGAAGAATGCGGGTATAGTTGGATGCGTTAGATTTATCGGTAATCGTGATTGTTTTTGCTCGATTCATTAGTTTTGGAGATGAGACGAAAATTCCGCCAACAACAATAGCACCGACGGTTACAAGGACCAAAAACTTTCTAAAATCCAAGTATAAAAAAAGGACAATGACGGCTGTTATTGCTCCGCCGAGCCAAGCACCACGGGTACCACTGAGAATTAAGGCAACGGCACCTAAAAGGAACGTCGTTGCGGCAACAGCGGACATCTGGCGACTTCCTTTTTTCAAATAGTGAAGGCTGGCTAAGGCTAAAAAAGGAACGCTGCCAGAAAAAAGTGCGCCCTTGTTCATACAGAAAATGAAGCCTTCTGCGCGATATGAATGATACCAGCGAGATGTCTGATTAAAGCCCCAATTGTAAAATTCTGCAATGTTATCAATAGTAAAGCCGATGAAGTAAGCTATCATAATGGCTACAAGTTTTCTCTTATCCTTTATGAAAAGCAGAACCATAGCCATAGGAATAAGTCTGACAACATAGAAGTTAAGGACAGCTTTTGTCGAGTTAGCTGGGTGTGCACCAAGAAGTCCGGACAGCAGAGAGACTACTATTAAGGCCGATACACAGATAATAAAGCCTTTAGGAAGATGTTTAAAGAGGAAAAGACCATCATGTTTTAGGTATATTCTTACAAGCAAAAGCAAGAAAAGCATAGCAATAAATATGCTAGCTCCAGCAATAGAACAACTGAGACTCAATGCAAATCCTAATAGAGCATAGTATATTGCACTATCAATTTTTTGAACTTTGGAGGACGCTGTTGTTTGCATCATAACAATCCTTTTTGAGAATAGTCTATTTTGGAATATTGGCGTTGATAAGAAGATACTTACTTCCGCCTGGTTTTAAGATTAGCCTCGATAGATACATCGATTTCGTCCAATAAGGCGAAACGACGGCGGTATACAGCACGCTTTCGGGTAGGGATTTCCTCTGGAGATTTGCGAAGTTCTTTGAGCGGAATCTCATAGAACCGTTTGTCCTTCAGGGGGGTTCCCCCCACCTCATCCCAAAAGTCGGTAAAGGATGTTTTCAGTTTCCTGTCTATACGGACATGATTCATGGCATAGTAGCCATCATTGGTAACTGCATATATATGAGATAGCCCCATAGCTCGGGCTACCGCCTGAGTCGCGTATAGTATGAGATTTTTGGTGCGATAGCCGTGGCAGAATTTCGTCAGGCGTTTGATGAGTTCTTTTGGTTCTTCGCCGTTTGGACCCTGCATGGCACCAATATTAAGGTTGTAGGCAGAGGAATCGGCTCCCAGTTGCGGCGTTCTGGCAAGCCAGAATATCATCTGATAAAGGCGTCGTTCACCCCAGAACAGCGTTACGGACATGATTCCCTCTTTTCGCTGACCGGGCTCATAGTGAAGAGCCAGCTGTAAGGGGGTATCTTCAAAAGTGGTTTGCCAGAGAATTATATTCGTGCGACTGTACAGATCATATACTACGTTGGGAGGGAAAAAAGCTAACAAACAATCAAAGTGCTCTTCAAGTAAAAGAATCCGTTCATCGAAGGTTGATCGGTTGTAAAAAAAGGCTCGCTGCGGCTGCTCGTAAACAAAGGGATATATGTCGGCAATGTGCGAACGAGTACTGTCCTGCTGGAAGTAACGATCGATTTTATCCATGCGTGAGCCATTAAAAAAAGCCCTTATGCAAAAGATGATGTATCTTTTTAATTCCTGATGATATTGAAGCTGATAGATTTTTTTTCCTATGGAGGCAATGTTTTTCATATTAATATCTCAACAATCTAGAAATTGATTTGGACATATCTTTTTCAGAAGAAAAAGATTTATGTTGTAATTCAAACATGATTTAATCGTGCGGCATGATATAATATAGAAAAATGAGACGGAAGTGGTATTAATTATGGTGATTATGCATATTGTTGCTGCCAAGGTTTGGGGCGGCGGCGAACAATACGTGTACGACTTGTCGAGAGAACAGAAAGCTGCAGGACATACAGTCCTTGTTGTCGTGGATAGTTCTGCTAAGGAAATCGCAGAGCGCTTTAGTAATGCTGCCGAGATTGAAAACGCTTCAGTACGGAGTCCCTTGGGAATTGCGGCTCTGAATAAACTGGTATCTCTAGTTAAGAAACATAGCGTTGAAGCCGTGTTCTATCATAGTGGCAGTATAGCTGTGACCGCGGCTCTCTTGAAATCAATCACTGGGGTTAAACTGGTGTTTGTAAAACATAATTTAAGCAAGTTTAAAAATGATTGCTTTCATAGATGGCTATTAGGCAAGATAGATGCTGTTGTGTGTGTGTCAGAAAGCGTCCTAATAATGCAAAGGGAAACGGTGCCAAAGCGCTTTGCTGGAAAATTCCATTTAATTTACAACGGCATCGATGACAAACAGTTTTCCTTTAGCCGCTACCACAGAGGGAAGCATAAGCACTTTTCCTTTGGCTATGCTGGTAGGTTGGTAGAGAATAAAGGAATTATGGTATTGCTGGAAGCCGCCGCAGAGTTGAGGCGGCAGGATGTTCCTTTTGAAATTCGTATTTGTGGTAAGGGAACTACTGATTTTGAAAATGAGTTAAAGAGAAAAACTATAGAACTCGGCCTGCAAAATCAGGTAAAAATGTTGGGTTATACTAGCGACATGCCAGCGTTTTACAACTCGATAGACGCATTTGTCTTGCCGTCGATTACGAAGGAGTCTTTTGGGCTCGTACTGTGTGAAGCAATGTTTTCAGGGTGTGCGGTTATTACCACAAACAGCGGAGCGCAGGAAGAAATCGTTACTAATAATGAGACGGGACTCATAGTAGCACCGGCATCTGTACCTGAGCTGGCAATAGCAATGTGTGAACTGATTGATAATGAAGAACTGACGGAAAGACTCTCGGAAAAAGGGCATCACGAGGTGGCGGAGCGCTTTACCGTAGGTCGCTGCTGCGCCAAAATCGATGAGATGCTGAAATCTATTTGAGAGTCGAAGCTGGTATGCCTGGAAAGTCGGATTGGTGCTGCAGGCAGTAAAGTTTTGTGTATTTCATAAATACGGAAAAAATGTGGGTAACGGAAAGAAAAAGGCCCACTGAACCCTCTAAAAAACCCCGTTCAAGAAAATACATTTTTATAAAGCCGAAGAGCGTGTGGGCGACAATGCCGGACACGCTCACTTTTTTTCCTTGGGAGGCCAGCTTTTTGGCTCCAAGCGTGGTGTAATGATTGAGCTTGGTGAGGTAGTGTTCCCAATCGCGGTAGGTGTAATGCTCAATATGAGCAGTCAAAGGCAAATCTTTTACCGGATACGGGCTGCTTATTTCTTCGTGAACCTGACCGCGGCTGGCGGCACCGTCTCTCGGCATGAGCCGCATGTGATAGTCAGGGTACATTCCCAGATGGTGTACCGGATGACCGCAGAAGTGATGAAGGAATGAAAGGCGGAAAGAGTAAAGCGTATCCGACTTGTCGCATTCGGTCAGAGACTTCTTGATTTCGCTGCCCAAGGTTTCAGTCATATATTCGTCGGCATCCAGGAAAAGAATCCACTTCGCAGTTGACTGCTTTATAGCAAAGTCACGCTGGCCTCCGAAGTCACCGTTAAGAGCATGTTGGACAACTTTGGCACCAAGTTCAGTTGCGATTTCGACGGTGGCATCAGTGGAAAAATCATCTATTATTAAGATTTCCTGCGGATTCAGATATGTTTTCAGGCGTCTGATATTGTTGCCGATATGAAGTTCCTCATTCTTGGCAATGATGAGGACGGAAAGATTCAGCATATCACTCTGCCTCGGCAACAGCCTGACTCAGTTCCTGACGGCTTACCGCGTAGGTACCAAGTTTAGCGACTACAACACCGGCAGCGGTATTTGCCAGATATGCACCGTCTTCGGGGCTGAGGTTTCCGGCCAGTGCCAGAGCCATGACGGCGATGACGGTATCTCCGGCACCGGAGACATCGAATACCTCACGGGCTTTAGTGGGGATGTGGACGATACTTTCCGGCGTGATAAGGGAGAGACCTGCCTCGGATCTGGTTACGATGATGTTTTTCAGGTGGTATTTCTCCATAGCGTAGTGACCGGCCTTGATGACATCATCATCGGTATTCTTGATTTCAAAGGGCAGGATATTGCGGATTTCCCGCAGATTCGGTGTCATGTAATCGGCACCGTCATATTTCTCCCAGTTGTTTCCCTTGGGATCGATTATGACTGGGATACCGGCTTCATGGGCAGTGTCAATGGTATGCTTAGTGAGCTCCGGAGTCAGGGCGCCTTTGTTGTAGTCGGAAAGGATGATGGCATCCAAACCTTCTTCGATGCGCTGGTCGATATAGGCCATGAGACGAGCTGCATACTGACCGGTTACGGGAGCAGTTTCCTCAAAGTCCAGACGAAGCATCTGCTGATGTCCTCCGATGATGCGGAGCTTCGTCGTGGTGGGGGCTCCGTTATGAACCAGCCCGCGATAGTCGATGCCTCTGGCTGTGAACTTTTCAAAGAGCGCCTGACCGTGATAGTCATCGCCGATATAGCCGCCGATGGAGGTGACAGCACCTAAGAGGGCAAGATTATGAGCAACGTTTGCGGCGCCACCCAAGGTCTCCTTCTGACTGGTTATCCGGTTGATGGGAACCGGAGCCTCGGGGCTCATGCGAGTAACCTCACCGTAGTAGTATTTATCGAGCATTACATCGCCGACAACTAATATTTTTAGAGACTGGGTCTTGGTTTCAACGAAGTCCCGGAGTGCTTTCTTATCGGGCATGATAGTCCTCCTTGAATGTATTACAGTTCGATTACCCTGCAGGTGTATTTTCCTTTTGGGTATGGTGCGCTGCCGACCATGTCACCATATTTTTCCAGCTGTTCTCTGGCAGCTGACAGGACGACCTCCGGCGGTATGCGCTTCATGCACATGAAGTTTTCCTCACCCTGTTTAGGGCAGTTGTGGATACCGCATGGGTGACAGGGGGCGGGCGTCTTTATGAGAATGTCTTTTGCGTCATAGGGATAGAAGCCGGGCACCGGGCTGGCACCAAACATGGTGACGACCGGTACATGCATAGCGACACCCACATGCATGGGGCCGGAGTCAGTTGTTATCATGAGGGCGCACCGCTTCAGCAGGGCGGCCAGCTCGCCGAGGCTTACCTTGCCGGTGAATCTGGCGACGAGTGGATTTCCGTTATCATCCTGCTCAGTTTCCCTGTGCTTCATGAACTTGACGCATTCATCTACCATCTCGGTGTCCATGGGGCCGCCGAAGAACGCAATATGACAACCGTCCTCAATGAGACTGTCAGCCACCTGAGCAAAGTAGTCAGGCAGCCAACGCTTTGTCGGCCAGCTTGCACCGATGTTAAAGGCGACAACCTTCTTGAGGGAGCTTGCGGCGGGATAAACCTTTTGCCAGATGGCGGAAGCGCCATCCTCTGCTCCCGGGGGGAGAATCATCTCCAGACCGGCATCGTCGATATCATTTTTTTCGATTACATCGGTAGCGATAAGCGCTTCGAAATGAGCCAGTACCTGATGCTGAGTCCAATGATTGTTGTCGACTACCTTATCGAAGAACCATGAGAAGCCGGGCTTTGAGTAGCCGACGATGCGCTTGGCCCCTGAGAAGGCGGCCAGCGCAGAGGCGCGTTCGTTTCGATGGAGGTTTATGACAAGGTCGAATTTCTTGCTACGGACATAGCCGATATATTTGATGAAGGCCGGCAGCTTGTCGTCCGCACCTTTTTTATCAATAAGGAGGCATTCGTCCACATTGGGATTGCAGCTTACCAGATCGGCCAGCTTTTTATCAGCCAGCAGAGAAAGCCGGGCCTGCGGGTAGGCATAGCGCAGCGTACGAAGTATCGGAGTGACGATCATCAGATCCCCGATGTGCATCAGGTTGATGACCAATATGTTTTTGAATGTTGCTGATGGTTTCATATAATCTTCCATAAAATGTCATACTTTCGCAACATTATAGCACGGCAGGGGGATTTTGTGAATAAAACAGGCTTGATTTTTCCCTCTATCCTCTGTAGTATTGTGTAATGTAAGGAAAGGTGGAATCTATATGTCTACTGAAGCTAATTCCCCCCATGGCTGGAGTGGGTATGTGAAGACTTATTTCTTCTTGCTCCTCGGTGCCTGGCTGTACGCTTACGGATTGGAAATGTTCCTGGTGCCAAATGACATCATCGACGGCGGCGTAGTCGGCATTGCCCTGATGGTGAATGAGGTTACTAATATTGACTTTTCCATTTTGTTTGTAATAATAAATCTGCCCTTTGTCATATTGGGGTGGCGCAATATCGGCTGGCGATTCGCGGTATCGACTGTTGTGTCGGTCATTGCCATGTCTATATTTTCCGAATGGTACCACAACCCGGACGCCGTGACGCGTGACGCCTTTCTTTCTTCCATCTTCGGCGGTGTTGTTGCCGGACTTGGCTGTGGTATCATCATACGAAACGGCGGCTCTCTCGACGGTACAGAGATAGTGGCCATCATTATGAACCGACGGATAAGCTTCTCCGTTGGTGAGATTATTTTGGGATTCAATCTGTTCATCCTTGGCTCGGCGGGATTACTTTGGGGCTGGGATAAGGCGATGTATTCGCTGACAACATACTTTGTCATCGCCAGAATGATTGATATCGTCGTGAAGGGCTTTGATGAAAATTATGCGGTATTCATTATTTCGCATAAGTATGAGGAGGTTACAGAGCTTCTTGTAGAGAGGGGCGGCGGCGTGACACTGCTTCATGGTACCGGCGGGTATATGGGAGACGTCCGGGAGATAATTTATTGCGTAGTTAACCGTCTGGAGCTGGAAAGTCTAAAGACGGCTGTGCGGTCTGTAGACCCCCATGCGTTCCTGACGATTAATTCTGTCCGCGAAATGGTAGGCGGGCGGCTAAATTTCAAATAGAAGAGATAGAAAATATATGAGCAATGCCCCTAAGCTGAAAACTAAGAATTTTATAAAAAGGGGATATAGAAATGAATGTAATCCATGACCTGTTATCTTTTATTGAGGCATCGCCCTCCGCTTTTCACACGGCAAGAAGTACCGCGCAGCTGCTTAATGCCGGAGGCTTCAACGAAATTCGCTGGGGTCGTCCCTGGATGCTGGCTCCCGGCGGGAGATATTTTACCCGGGTTTTTGGCTCTACCCTTATAGCCTTCCGCATTGGCGAACGTCCCACCAGCAGCGATAGCCGTCTGAAGATTGCAGCCTGCCATACGGACTTCCCGGGACTTCGCGTGAAGCCCAATCCTGACATCAAAAAGAATGGCTATGCTATGGTAAATGTTGCTCCTTACGGTGGACTGAATGTGTCCTCTTGGCTTGACCGTCCTCTTTCCATGGCCGGCAAGATAGTCTTCAAGGGCAAGAATGAGTATGAGCCGGAAGTAGGGCTCATCGACTTCACTCGTCCCATGTTCTCCATTCCGCGACTGGCTCCGCATCTGTCAAAGGACACTACCAAAGAAGTGATCGACAAGCAGACTGAGCTTACTCCGATTGCCGGGCTCGCTGACGCAGTCAACGGAGACAAAGGAGAAAAGTATTTCCTGAGCAAGCTTGGCCGTGAGATACAGCGTGACCCGGAGACTATTCTTTCCTATGATTTGAATATCTACCCGGTAGAGCATGGCGTGAGTGTCGGAATGGATGCCGAGCTGGTATCGGCACCGCGGCTGGACAATCTCACCAGTGCGAAAGCTTGCTTGGACGGTATCATCGACGGACGTGTAGAGAAGGGAATCGCTATTGCCTGCTTCTTCGACAATGAAGAGATTGGCAGTCGTACAAAGCAGGGAGCAGACTCGGCAATCATCCGTGAAGTCCTGGCAGCTATCGCCCGCGGGCTTGAGATTGATGAAGATACTCTGGCTGAAAAGGTGGCTGAGGGCTTCCTTCTCAGTGTTGATGTAGCGCATGGCTGTCATCCGTGCTATAGTGACCGCTACGACCCCACAGCAGCTCCGGCTCTTGGCAGCGGTGTCATAATAAAGGAGTCGGTCTCCGGAACCTACGCCTGCGACGCAGAGTCGATAGCGATAGTGAAGAGCATTGCCGGAAAGTATGGCATACCTGTAGCAGAATTTGTGAATCGTTCCACAGTTCGCGGCGGTTCGACTCTCGGCTCGATGCTCGGAGCCATCCTCGGCATGAGGACGCAGGACATCGGCGTGCCAATTCTTGCAATGCACAGCGCCAGAGAAATAATGGCGGCTAAGGATATGGAAGCACTCTCCGGTTTCCTCAGAGTTTATTTCGACTAAAGCAATACTAAAGAGGTGGCTGCTCGGCAGCTGCCTCTTTTTTTTGTGTCTAAAAAGAAACCACCCGCTATGCGGGTGGTACCAAAAGCTTTAAGCTATAAGTAAAAAATCCTCTTTTGATATAATTAATGTGGCTACCAACCGCACTTAAAATCAAAGGAGGAATTTTTAATATGGAAATTAAGGA
>JAZLHS010000023.1:0-1739 GCA_045616885.1 Selenomonadaceae bacterium
TAGGGGAGCTGTCGCCGACACCTACCAGAGGCCTCCATTTAGGGGAGCTGTCGCCGACACCTACCAGAGGCCCCCATTTAGGGGGGCTGTCGCCGACACCTACTAGAGGCCCCCATTTAGGGGGGCTGTCAGCGAAGCTGACTGGGGGGTAACAGACACATACCGCCTTTATTTACCCCTCCGACCTCGCTGCGCTCGGCCACCTCCCCTAGAGGGGAGGCTTTAGTGGTGGAGCTGACTGGGAACAGCACCTAAATGAAAGGCTTACTATTAAAAACAGGCAAGTGTCATAGTATTATTGACATTTGCCTGTTTTTTGTTTTAAGCTGTTGCATTATAGGATTTGAGGTAACTTGTATGATAAGATTTTATCTCCTGCTTGGCAGCGTCATTCTCCTGATGACAGCAGCGGCGATGTGGGCGGCTCGCTATATAGCGACCGGCAGGCGTCTTACTCAGCTTCGCCTGCTCATGCTTGCCTTCAATGTCGGCTCATCTCTGATGATGGGCTGGTGCTGGGGAAACATGAGCGACACAGCCCGGCTCCTTCTTCATGTGCTGACCGTCTGCATGATGGCGGAGCTGCTGTTTACTGTCTTTGTAGCCGTGAGTGTCCTGCTGAGATTATTGAAGCAGCGAATAAATAGCCCGCTCATCACTCCTGTGGATGAAGAGCGTAGACGACTGCTGAAAGCGGCGGTATTGTATCCGACAGCCGCGGCGGCTGCCGGATTGTACGGCGGCCTTGTAGAAAAAGATGGAACGGTAGTCAACAGCTATGATGTATCGTTGAAGGACGAAGCCCATAAAGCACTCAGCGGTTACCGGATAATACAGCTCAGCGATGTCCATTGCGGCCCTTTTCTTCCGCCGGAGCAGCTGAAGGAGCTGCTGGAGAAAGCTGCCGGGCTCGGCGGCAAGGTGCTTGTCCTCACCGGCGACATCTTCGATGATAACAGTACCAACGAAAAAGCAATAGAGATAGTCGATAGCTACAGCGACAAATTTCCCGATGGTATCGTTTACATATACGGCAATCACGAATACTTCCGCAATATCGCCCTTATCGAGGACAAACTGTCAAAGACGAAGATAAAAGTTCTCCGCAATCAGTCGCTCTGTATAGCAGGACAGGCGGGAACCGACAACTCTGTCTATCTGGCGGGTGTGGACTATCCCCGGCGCAGAGATATCTTCGCTCAGCAGGTAAGGTCTTATACGGATGAGGCATATAGAGATATTCCGACCGGAGCGGTGTCCGTACTGCTGGCACATCATCCTGACTTCATTGACACCGGTGCACAGCACGGCGCGGCCGCTGTCCTCACCGGTCATACCCACGGCGGACAGATAGGACTCTTTGGTATACCGCTGGCTCCGCATACCTTTAAGTATATGCGAGGCGTCTACATGGTAGCGAAAGGGAAGGGAACAGGGAAAACCCTCGGCTATGTCCATTGCGGCAACGGCAGCTGGTTCCCGTTCCGCCTCGGCTGCCCACCGGAAATAGCAGTGTTTACGTTAAAGAACGCAAAGGACTAAAAAGGCGACCACTACTGTCACCCCTCCGCCCTTCGGGCACCTCCCCTAGAGGGGAGGCTGTCAGCGACTCCCGCCAAAGGCTCCCCTTTAGGGGACCTGTCGGCGAAGCCGACTGAGGGGTAATAGATGAGGTAAGAATAGCATAAAAAAAGCCACCCGCTTGCGGGTGGCTCTTTCGTTATATCTGTTATTAAGTT
>JAZLHS010000024.1:0-2974 GCA_045616885.1 Selenomonadaceae bacterium
AACCCACTCTTAAAATGTGGTATTATTATAGAAAAATCACAGCCTGATTTAATCGTGCTGTGATTGTAAGAGGAAACAGTATAGTATTTCAATCGTGTCTGAAAAAGACAATAAAAAAACTTGCCGAAGCAAGTTTAGTCCGCACACCGCGGAGTCCAGAAGGACGATTTGAATAAATCATGTTTTTTGAACTTATGGTGTAATGCCTGATGGTATTCAAATAAGCTGTTCAAGGTAGACCTTAAAGACCGTGTACTGCTTGATTATCACACCAATGAGGAATTGAAACCCGCTGATTTGGAAGTGGGGATTGAAAGTCCCATTGACGATTTGCGGTATTCGGGGGATAATGAAGTCGAGCTGAAATACCCGATAATGCAGAATCCACACACTAGATTGCTTAACCAGCTGCTTGCTCCCAGTCATGCAGAGATAGGACTAGGTGTCCCAAAGCATATGATGGAAGAAGCTGTAAGTGAAGCAGTCGAGGATGTCGCAGACTATATAAAAACGGGTAAATTTAATGATGCCGCTGATTGGGTGCATCTGCGAGACGAGATGCCGTCCGTCAAGAGTAGACGAGGCGAATATTGGTGGCATAGTAAAACAGACCCAATATACGCAAGACAAATGTTGCTTGCAGCAAGAGCCGCTATGGAGGTGTTCAACAATGCCCAATGGTCGTATCGAGAAGGAAAGAATGGTTATAAGACAAATAATGAATCCAGAGTTGACGAGAGAGCAACGAGAGGCGATGCTCCGGCAACTCGACCCCAGCAAGGAAGGGACGCTGGAATGGAAAATGGTACTAGAGGTAGCCGAGGGAAAGGCATAATCAGTCCACTTTCCGACATACAATGGTTTAACGAAGCAATAACTGAATTACAAGACGAATACATCAAGGGCGAGCACTATGTAAAACTCTTGGGAGGAAATCATCCGATTAAAGAGGAAGATATGCCAGCCGATGATATTCGTATGGCTACCGACCCTGCCGGATGGCTAGAGGGTAAATACGAAGAAAAGATAAAATTCTCCGCTGAAAACCCCGGCTATACCAACAATAAGGACACGCACAAGTCTCAGGATATGCGTCAGGTAAATCGCTGGGCTGTTGAACGACTTTGTGACCGATTTTCAATAATGCCATTCATGCCACCAACAAACAGGAAATGAAGAGGTTTTGATGAGCAAGGATTCATGGGTGACCTTAGACGATGTTTGCTTGACCAAAACATCATCCGAAAAGGAGATGTTCTTGAGGAAGCACCCAGAGCAGAACGGCGTATACCTGACAGAGACGGAGTACAAGATATTCTTCGAGAGGATATGTTGGAGGTAATGAAATAGAGTTCTTTGACTGGATGAGTGGAATTACACCAGAGAATCCCAAAGAGTCAAAGACGAACTCCGAGCAGAGGAAGTAGATTTTTCCGTTATAGCAAAAGAAAATACTAATACTGGCCACTCTGAAAAGGGTGGCTTTTCTAATGGGAATGTCAAGACAAACACAGAAATCTAATGTTTGACATGATATATACACATGATATAATAGACTCGTAATAAACTGACTCGTAAGTCTATTGTTTGAGGTGCAGGTATGTTTATCGGCAGGGAAAAGGAACTGGCAGCCCTAGAGCGGCGCTATACAGGTGATAAATTTGAATGTGTTGTCATATACGGACGGCGCAGAGTGGGAAAGACATCACTAATAAAGGAGTTTTGCCGAGATAAGGAGACAGTATTCTTCTCTGCGCTGAATGCTTCTGGAGCAGAAAACCTTGCTGTTCTGTCCAAATCAATCATGGCGATTAATGGAGAAGGATTCCAAGGTGCAAGTTTCAGCAGCTTTAGTGATGCGTTTGATGCGCTATGCTCTGCGGCAAAAGAGAAGAGAGTAGTATTCGTAATTGATGAGTATCCGTACTTGGCAAAGGCAGAGCCCTCGATTTCATCACAGCTTCAGCATACAATCGATCACAAATGGCAGGATACGAAGCTGTATCTTATATTATGCGGTTCTTCCATGAGTTTCATGGAGAATCAGGTACTTGGCTATGAAAGTCCGATTTACGGCAGACGCACAGCTCAGATGAAAATTTCAGCAATGACTTATCGAGAGGCAGCAGCTTTCCATCCGGAGTTGTCTGATGAGGAACAGGCTCTTCTGTATGGGATTACCGGAGGTATACCGCATTACATAAACAAATTAGGTATTAAAGGGGATCTGGAAAAAGCTCTTTTGGAAAACTTTTTTTCTACCGATGCCTATCTCTTTGAAGAGCCGGAAAATCTTCTGAAGCAGGAGCTTAGAGAGCCAGCGACATACAATTCGATTATAGCAGCTGTTGCCGGTGGGGCTTCTAAGTCAAATGAGATAGCAACAAAAGTCGGGCTGGAGACAGGAATTTGCTCGAAGTATTTAAGAGTGCTTATAGACCTCGGAATACTAAAAAAAGAAACACCGATAACTGAAAAGGCAGGGAAGAAAACAATCTACCTCCTTGCGGACAACTTTTTCCGTTTCTGGTACAGGTTTGTTCCGCGGAATATATCAGCTATTACCATAGGACGAGCTGATGTAGTGTATGAAAGGATGATAAAGCAGTACATCCCGGAATACATGGGATTGATTTTTGAACAGATGTGCCGTGACTACCTTCTTCGCTATGCTGATACAAGTCCGATGGTATTGTGTGATGTCGGACAATGGTGGGGAACAGACCCTAAAAAGCACAAGGAAGTACAGATTGACATTGTAGGCATACCGGTAGAAGGAGACTGCTGTATAATCGGCTCCTGTAAATATCGAAATGAAAAAGTAGGTATTGACGAACTGGAATTAATAAAGGAATATGCAGAAGTTTACCGTAAGGACGGAAATTTCCAATACTATATTTTTTCAAAAAGCGGGTTTACGAAGAGACTAATATCAGCCGCCGAAAAGGAGAATGTGAAGCTCATTACATTGAGG
>JAZLHS010000025.1:0-2699 GCA_045616885.1 Selenomonadaceae bacterium
TGGGCTGTCAAATATGATGTCGGGAATACGGGCAATAGTTGCGTCGTTGTATTCCTGGGTTGAGTTCAGGACCAGCATTTCATATTTGAAGCCAATCTGTTTTGCAGCCATTTCCAGCAGGTCATAGAATATGCCCTCGGATTTGCCGTCTTTGGTGTAGGCGTAGGGGAAGCGGTCGGGGTTTATGAGAATTTTCAGCGGAGTTCCGCTGTTGATTCGTTCGACGACGGCCTGCTCTTCGGGGGTGAGGGTGAATTCCTGAGAGGTGGCCTGAGGGCCGTAGTAAAGATTGCGGAGGTTTTCTCGCCAGGCTGCGTCGGTGGAGCTGAGGGTGAAGATGGCACGATCCAGTCTTTGCAGCAGCTCAGTATTTCCTTTTTTTACAATGGCGTAGAATGGGATTTCATCGAAGTCACCGACAATCTTGAATTCGTGGGTAATCGGGAGCATATCGGTCGTTGCAATCATGTCTACTTCCCTTGCTCGGAGAGCAACGGGAAGGTCATCATTGGAGTCGTATATGACGGGGACATAGCTGATACCGTTTGCCTTGGCATAATCATCAAAGCTCTTTATGCGCTGACTTCCCCGGATTAGTCCAACTCGGGCGCCGTTCATAGAGGCATAGTTGCCGGCCTGTATCTGCTGGTTGTCACGATTGGTGACGACCATGGTCGCGCTGAGGCCGATGTTCATGGAAACAAAGTCGTATTTCGCAAGGCGCTCCGGAGATGTGACTGCCATTGTGAGGAGGTCTATCTCGCCATTGTCCAGCATGTCCAGCATTTCGTTCCAGGACTTTTCATAGCCGACGAATTCATACTTGATATCGGCGTAGGGGGCTATCATGCGGAGAAAATCATAGCCGTAGCCGCGGCGAGAGCCGTCGGATAATATCTCGTGATATCCGGCGCTTTTGAAGTAGCCGACCCGGACGGTCATCGTGCCCGAGGTCTGTGCATCGGAAAGTGACGGCACGGACAGGAAGAGGAAAAAAAGTACGAGAGTAAGCAGCGATGTATAGATACGGCGCATTGTGTTTGCCGATTGTTTCATGGTTCCACTCTCCAAAATTATATGATGCAGTAGCCTGCTGATGGGCTTAATTATTGTTAATGAATTATATGTATTATAGAATAAAACACAGAGACAATCAATATTTTTGCTTTGTTTTATCATGGTTTTTGTCGCTTTTTATTGAAAAGCGAAGGGGAAAAAGATACAATGAAATAGTCTAGTAGAGAAAGGAGTATCGTTATGGAAAAAATAGCATTTATTGGCACCGGGGTAATGGGAAAGAGCATGGCCGGACATCTGCTGAATGCGGGCTATGAGCTGACGGTATACAATCGGACGAAGGCTAAGTCTGATGAACTCGTCCGGCAGGGGGCGAAGTGGGCAGACTCGCCGGCTGAGGCAGCGGCCGAGGCAGATGTAGTAATATCTATCGTAGGCTATCCGGCTGATGTGGAGGAAACCTATTTAGGGGAGAAGGGCGTGCTGACCACTTTGAAGAAGGGCGGTGTCATCATCGATATGACTACCTCTAGCCCCATCCTCTGGCAGAAGATTGCCAAGGCGGCTGCTGAGAAGGGCGTTGATGCTGTCGATGCTCCGGTCACCGGCGGCGATCTGGGGGCAAAGAATGCGACGCTGGCCATCCTCTGCGGCGGCGAGCAGAAGGTGTTTGACAGAATAAAGCCGATACTTGAAGTGATGGGCAAGAACATCGCTCTCTTCGGTGCGGCTGGCGCCGGCCAGTACACGAAGCTGGTAAATCAGATAGCCGTAGCAGCTACCATGCTGTCCATTACGGAGTCGCTTATTTTTGCCGAGAAGGCCGGACTGGATACGAAGCTGGTCTATGATACTATCGGCGGCGGCGCGGCCAGCTCCTGGTCGATGGTGAATCTGCTGCCGCGGGTACTCAGAGGGGACGAGGCGCCGGGCTTCATGGTGAAGCACATGGTGAAAGATCTCCGCCTGTCTCTGGAGGCTGCCCGGGAAATGAAGCTGGAGTTGCCGGGACTGGCACTCGCCGAGAAGCTCTATGCAGAGCTGGAAGCCAAAGGATACGCTGATAAAGGCACCCAGACTCTGATTACTTGGTACAGAAATCAGTGACCTAAAATATTTAATGATATTACTGGATGATATATGAATTTTTAAGACACCGCCGCCAGTTTGTGAATTTTTCACAGCCGACGGCGCTTTTTACATCACATATCGCAATAATAATGTATACATCGGCTCAAGTCATTGCCAAACTACGAGGCAGGCTATATATTATTGATTTGTAAAATTCAGTAAAACAGCCTGAAAGGGGTATGAGCAATGGCTTTGACTAAAGAAGAACTTATCGAATACAACGTGGGTGAAAACCTTGATTCCCTGATGAATCTTGACCCCCGCGGCTACGGCGTCTGCCGTATTCTCTACAAGGGCAGCCGTGATTACACCGGCGAGCCGCTTTCCATTCATTCCGCAAAAGAGCTGATGAAGGTAGTAAAGCCCGGTGATCCGGTCTTCATCTTCGTCGGATTTATCCTTATCCCTCACAAGTGCCCCGAGACTGATGGTATGGTCAGCATCATGATGCTGGCTCGTGCACTTGTTCAAGCTTTCGGCGCAAAGCCCATCATCGTCTGCCCGGAGGAAAGTGCCCGGGCTGTTGAGCAGTGTGCCGGTGTCGTCGGCCT
>JAZLHS010000026.1:0-12553 GCA_045616885.1 Selenomonadaceae bacterium
GTGCTATTGTCAATGCCGAAAAAAATCTGGTGGTTTTGGCCGAGAGCAGCGATACCCTGAGAAACTACGGCGGTGCACTCTCTGCCGCAGTCAGTGCCAAGGCCGGCGTCGCTCTCGGCGAAACAGTCGTCGTCAACAAGATTACCGGCAATACGGAAGCGGCAATCGAAGACAGCACCGTATCCGCTAAAGGAAAAGGCGACGACGATATCAGAGGCAAAGGATATACGGTTAGCGCAGAAACCAAGAAAGACAGCGAAAATGAGCTTACCAGCATTGACATCAGTGAAGTGACGCAGTATAGCAAGGGCATCTTAGTCAACGCCGATGCCAAGCACACCCTCAATGATATCTCCGTCACCGCCGGTGTGGGCGGAGCCGCCGCTGTGGGTGTAGGCGTCAACGCCACCGTTGTCACCAATACCATCGAGGGCACAACCAATGCCGCTATCAAAAACAGCGATGTAAATAAAAACCTTGCGGATAAATCCGATGTCTCGGTACAGGCAAACGATGTATTGAAGGTTTCTTCCCATGTCGGTACTCTGTCCGTGGGGATAGGCGGTCTGGTCGGTGTCGGTGCCGCCGCTGCCGTGGATGTGAACAACTTCAACCGGGCAACTGCGGCTACCATTACAACGATGGGGGCTACTCCCGAAGCGGCTGTTGCTAAGGCAGATCGGAATACGGTGAATGCCAACAATGTATGGGTCAAGGCCTTTGGCAGTACCGACCTCCTGCTCAGTGAGAGCGGTGCCAGTGTCGCTGCCGGTGGCAAAGCTGGTATCAGTGCCACCGGTGTCGTCTCCAAGAATAAATTCACCAACAACACCACTGCCACCATGAGCAACATCAACGGAGAAATCAACAAGCTGAATATCGACGCCGACAGCGTCAAGCTTCTCCGTGCTTATACCAATGCCGCCTCTGTCTCCGGCGGGATGGTGGCCTTATCAAGTACCGCTAACGTCGTCAATACCACCGATACCTCCAGGACTCAGGCAGAGCTTGCCGACAGCGACCTTGAAGCAAAAGAGGGCACCACAGGTAGCGAGGTAAATGTGGAGGCAAACAATCACGCCGTTATGGGCAGTCAGACTGCCGGCGGCGCTTTTGCCATCGGTATCGGCGGTGGAGCCGGTGTCACAGTTGCCACCAACAACCTCACCAATACCGTGGCGGCTTATGTCAAGAACAGCAAACTCGGCACGGAAGACAATGCCTACGGAAGATTTACCGCACGAGCCAACAATACCTTTACCGATAAATTCCTGAATATTGCCGTCGTCGGCGGCCCTGTTTCTGTAGGTGTCGGCGTCGCCAACAATACCATCAACTCCTCCGCCCTCACCAATATTACCGGCGGTGAAGTCTACGCAAAGGAAATCGGCATAGTCGCAAATGAAAACCGCACCATTAAAGAAACAATGGTGGGGGCAAGTGCCGCCGTTGCCGGCGTCAGCACCAATGTAGCCATTAACACCATCGGCGGTGCCATGCTGGACACCTATGAGGACAAGACGGCCAAGGACGAGACAAAGGAATACAGCACGGCAGAAATTCAGAAGCTGTCCCTCAATGCCGATAAGGAAGTTCAGGCGCTGAACAATCTCTTGGCAAGTGGTGAGCAGACGAAAGAGATGTTCAAAGAGGACAAGACTACCCTCGCCTACGACAAGGGAGCCAAGACGAAAGGCGTTCAGACACTCCTTGACGGAGCTGTCCTGAAGTCCTCCGGCGATATAAACATCATAAGCAATGCCACCACCAATACGGATGTTTCTGTGGGGCAGGGGTCTGTTTCCATTTTCGGGGCAGTAGATGTGTCCGTTGCCAATACTACAGTAGGGGCTGACAACGGCGTTACCGTCAAAGGAGGCAATATCCGGGGAGCCAAGGTAAATATCGAGGCTCAGTCCGGCGGCGAACTGAAGCAGAAGACTGTTCAGGTTGGCGCATCTCTCGGACTAAAGGCCAATGTAGTGGTGTCGAATCTCACCAGAGAGGGAAATAATATCATTACTATCGGCGACAACGTGAAAGAAACGATAATCAGAGCCGGTATCGACGGGAAGCCCGCCGCTTCCGTTACCGATACGAAGCCGACGCTGACGATTCTCGCCAATGACAACACCACCATAACCAACAGCGGAACCAGCGTCTCCGGCTCGGTAGTGGGCGCTACCGCACAGATAGTCAAGGCCAAGGACTACAGCGACAACAGGGTGGAAATCAAGGGCAAGGCCGACCTTTCCGCCTATGATGTCGTCGTAAAGGATGAAATTATCAAGTGGGAGCCGGGTAGAGCAGGAACCGTCAAGGACATTGACGGCAAGACCCTCTATAACATCGCTCGCAGCACTGACGGCGGCAAAGATGTATTCGTAATCTCTGACGGCAGCGGAACCGAAATTAGAAGGGTTGAGGTAGAAACCGTTAAGGATGAAGCGGCAAAGAAAACTACCACCACGACAAAAGTTATCGAAAGTGGTGCGGTCGTCAGAACCATTAAGACAGAAACCGTTATTGACGACGCAGGTAAAGCAAAAACCTCTACCATCCAGAACGATGGTACCATTGACCCCTGGGCCCTCACCTACACCAGTAAAACTCTTGACCTGGGCAAGGTGGATGTAAAGGCTGTCAATAACAACAGCGTCAATGCCGATATCACCAGCGTGGGAATAAGTGCCATCGGCGGCTCCGGTATCGTAGTCCGGGCCGAGGAAGGCAACCGTGCCGATAACGGAACATTAATAAAGGGTACTACCGGCATCAAGGTTGATGGGGCCAATACCTTTACCGGTGATGATGTGACACTGTCCGCTGAGAACAAAGCCAGAGTCTACGCCAAGGAATTCGGCGTGGGACTGTCTCTCCTGTCGGCCTCCGTCTTCAATACTACCGCCAATATGCAGGGAGACGTCAAGACCGAGGTGGGGAACGGTCAGACCTTCACGGCAAACAATCTCTATCTCGGAGCTGAGACCTTTGAGCCTGGGGATAACGGCAAGTACAGCGTGGAGGCGCATACTCAGGCCATCAGTGCCGGCGGCGGCAATGTGGCGATAAACCACGCCTATGCAAAGTCAAGGGTTGGCACCACCCTCAGTGTCGGCCAGGAAACCTACCAGACCATAAACCGGCAGGAAGCAAAGCAAGCTGACACCTATGATTATGTGAGAGATGCCGCTGGTAATCCGATATTTGATACAGACGGCAATCCCCTCAGTGAGATAACAAATACGGAAGTCACCCTGGCCGGGGATAAGATTGTTGAGGGCGGCACGGCTCTTGACATCACAGCCCAGTCCACCGTCAGCACCAAGTCAAACGTCACCGGTATCAACGGCAGTATCATCTCCGTGGGCAGCAACATCGCCGTAACGGAAAATAAGAATAATGTCATTCTCAACTTTAATTCGGGCTCTTTCAAGGCAGACTCCCTGAATTTGACTGCCGGTGTCACGGACAACGTCATCACTACTGCCAACGGTGACGGCGGCAGCATCGTCGTCGTCAGCCCCTATGCGGCACGCACCAAGCATACTAATGCTTCTGCCACCACCATCAATCTCTCCGGCAGCTACGAGCTCACCGGGGACATGGAGGTCAATGCCACCACCACCCTGAAGCAGGATATGCTGGCCTCGGCTGTTCAGGCAACGATAGCGGGGGCAAGCGGCACAAAAGGCGAGTCTGAAATCAAAAATACGGCAAATGTAAAACTGAATGATTCCACTATCAAGGCCGGCGGCGAAGTGGATATCGGAGCCTTCAACAAGGTGGACTTCAATAAAAATCGTGAATACGCCGTCAAGGGCAACGGATTTGGGGGTATCAGCGGTGCCGTAGCCGAGCTGGATACTACGGTCGCTACCACTTCTAATGTGGAACTTGGCACCGCAAAAATTTCCAGCACCGGGTCTCAGACCTACAGTGCCGAGACCAACAACAATCTAAATCCTCGTCTGTATGTATTGGCTGCCGGTGCCGCCTCCGTAGCCGGTGCTGATAATAGACTGACTGTAACTGCCAACGATAGTGTAAGCCAGCTGTCCGGCGGTGTGCTTAGTGTGTCCGGAAAAGGAAATGACCTCACCATCAGCGCCGTTGACAATCAGCTGCTCAATTCCAAGGGTATAGCTGAAAATGTAGGTGTTCTTTTGTCCGGCAGTGCAGCCAATACCAGTAATTGGTTGACTAGGATGAATACAGTAGATATTGCGGGCAAGCTTTTCAGCCGTCACGATGTGAAGCTCTATGCCGGTCAGGGAGCCAACGGAGAGATGGGGCAGATGAGGCTGGTATCCTCGGCTGAGTCCATGACCCAGGGACTCATTCCCATGATAACAGAACCTGATCTGTTCAATATGTTTATACAGCGCAATGTCGTAGATGTAAAAGGCAGCGGCGATGTGCAGGCTATCCGCAACGTATACCTCTACGCAGATGCCGGCAAGGAGAGTACCGACCTCTTCAGCGGCAGCTACACCTCATATAAAGGCACCGGCAAGAGTACCTATACCGCTACCACCAACGGCAAAAACAACGTTACCGGCGAAGGCGGACTCCCGGGCAAGACAGCGGGCAATTTCATCCGGGTAGACGGCTCCGTACTGGCCGGTGCCGGTAATGTCCAGAACTATACCATCGCTGACCCGGATAAGAGTAAACCGGAAATGGTGGCGGTCATCAGCAAGGAACAGTACGATGTAATACAGGCGTACTATGAGGCTAATCCCACCTATGCTAAGAAGAATGTGGTTCTTGTCCTCTCCGATGAGGATTATGAGAAGCAGAAGGACAGCCTCAGCGGCTACAATGTCAAGAAGCTCAGTGAAATCATCAGCATGAATGATATTGCAAGGGATTACTCCGGTATTACTGCTGCTGACTTCAAGCTGGGGGTCACCGAGTATGCTACGACAAAGCTCGCCCGCCTCAATGAGCTGATCCATCTGATGGCTGAGAACAAAGACAGTGACCCTACTGCCTATGAGGGCTATAAGGCTGACTATGACCGTATCTATAACGAGCTGAAGGACGCCAAACTGGTTGATTCTGCGGGTAACATCCTCCAGGACTTCACGGTAAACTACATCGAGCTTCCTGAGCTGGCAGCCTCCGGCGGCAATGTCATCGCCAATGGTATGAGCTTCTTTGGCAACGGCTCAGTCCGGGCCAAGGGCAACCCCGAGGTTACGGTGACGAACAACACCACTCTGGCTACCAGGGTCAATGACATCACCGTCTACGAGCCGGGGGGCGATATATTCTACAATAATGTGGCGCTTGATACAAAGTCCGACCCGAAGAAACTGAACGGTGCAACGGTAAAGACGATGGAATCTGACCACGGCACCACCAGCACCGTTAACATCTATGGCAACAACAGTATTGGCACGGTAAATTACCGGGTTAATGATGACCAGTTGAGGGAAGAGAAGAGAGATCAGATAATTCCCGTCAAGGCTGACATCATCATTCAGGGTCAGGTGGTGGCCGAGGGCGGTACCGTCAACATAGAAAGCAAAACTGACAGCATAATTTTGGAAGGTAAGACTTCCGAAGATGCGGCAGCCGTTGTGGGTAGGGACGTACACATGACAGCTGCTATGGGCAGTATTGTCCAGAGCTACACGGACGATATCGTAAATATCGGCGGCGACCCCCAGTATCAGTACATAGAGTACTACGATACTTTCATGTCTGAGACTCATAAGGATATTAAAGAACAGGATAATATATTACACGATATCCGCAATTCGAAAATACAAACCGCCTACAAGAGCCGCATCAGCGGAGAGAATGTCTATATCAATGCTTCCGACGTCAATATCAACGGCACCATCCAGAGCGGTTTCGAGAAGTACTATGTAGAGCTCAGCGATGACACTCTCCTTGATGCAAAGAACAAGGTAGTAGCGGCAGGCACCGCCGGAGCCATCACCCTTGAGCAGCGCATTGCCCGGATTACCGAAGCCAACGGCGGCAGGGATGTCACCGATGAATCGGTGGTGGGCAACCCCCTCTATCAGGTAGTCAGCGGCAGCGAGGTGCTGAACAAAGACAAAGGCTACTACGACTACATGATAAGTGTCTACTACAATCCCAGCACAGGGAAGCTCCTGACCCAGGACGTAGACAGCAAGGGGGGCAAAGTCATCGTTACCGGACGGATTTCCAGTACCGGCGGCGGACAGATATACTGTCTCGACGGCACCTATGATATCGACGTCAAAAACACTAGCCAGTATCTCCTCCGAACTGGCAAGCTGGTGGTAAACGATGTGGCCGGTCAGGTGAAGATTACCGACACAAACCAGAATACCGTTACAACCATTACCCGTGATGATAACGGTACTTTGAATACGAGCTTTGAAAAGATATTCGAGAATAAAGATTATGCAGGCAGTGGCGTTCTGGGCATAGATGCTACATACCCCGGTTTTACCTACAAGCCCCAAAGCTTGCTTCGCTATCACTGGACAACCGGTTACTACGAAGCTAAGCTGAATACCTATCGTAAGTCCTGGCGCAACGCCAGATGGGGCCACGCCGACGCTGCAGAGGTGAAGCAAACCCTCATCAATTCTGAAAGTGAGCTGACCCCCATTGTCGATGGAACCAGTGCTACTGTGGCCAAGCGCAACGGTGCTTTTGTAGGAGTATCCCGTGATATATCTGATTCACAGTATTTTATCATCCAAAGATATAAAGAACTTCTCGACGAAACACAGATAACCAATACCAGAAAATGGTCTCAGGGTATGTACGGCGTTCACAAGTATACCGAAGTAACTTGGGACCACCTGAAAGGCTCGGTTTACAGCTTCACCAGCAGCGTCAAGGCAGACCATCCGGTAAAAATAAGATTTATCGGTAATGCTGCCGCCAACAGCGCCGTCAATGTCAGCTCCGATGCTGGTCTTATCATCGGCGGCGATACAGGCAACCGGCAGCTCTATGAGGTGGGCAGTGACAGAATTGAAAAGGGCGAAGTCAACTTAACCTCTAGTGCCGGCGCAATCAGCCAAATCGGCGGCAATCTCTACGGTGCAGATGTAAACCTCGCCGCTAATGGCAGTATTGAGAATATCAGCGTTACCGCCGGTGACGTCGTGAATTTGACGGCCATGAAGCTGGGCGCAGCCGACGAAAAGACCCGTAATATCTCCGTCCTTGTCAACAGCAACAAGGATGCCCAAGGCAATGCGCTAATAAAGAATACATTCGGTTCAGCCGATACCGACAAGGTTCTTTTGAGGACTTCAGGCAATAGGGGCGACATCGACACCGACACCGGTGCCGCAATCGAGGGAAAACGCATTGACCTCGTGTCGGACAACGGCAGCATCGTGGCTCTGGTGAAAGCAGGACAAGACTTTGTGGGCACCGACACTCTGGCGGCCAGCGTGAATGCAACGGCGGCTAAGGATATTACCCTCACGCAGAAAGAGGGGGATATGCGAATCGGCCGCATCTACTCCACGGATGGCGATGTGACTCTCAATTCCCCGAATAGCTTCGTAGACGCTCTGCCCTACGCAAATAACAATGCGGGCACCGAAGACGAGCTGGTTGATAAGTGGCTGAGAGCCGGTATCATTGCCGCCGACAGCACCGATAAAACGGAGAGGGCGGAGGCTTCCGATGCTTCCGACGCAATGATTGCCGAGAAGAATGCAGCGCTGAACAAGAAGTCCTTTGCCGATAGCTATAGAACCGGTGTAACGGCGAACTATGCCCGCTATGAGGAGCTGAAGAACAAAGCTGCAGCTGACCGCACTGAGGCGGAGAAGCAGGAGCTTAATGACCTGAAGCTGTTCTTCTTCGACAACACCGGGTATAGCCGCTACGAGACGCTGAAGAACAAAGCTGACCGAAGTGCGGCAGAGGAGAGCGAATTTACTGCATTGCAGGCAAAATTCGAAGACTCTGCCAGCGACAAAACCTATACGAGTGCCAATGATTACCTTACTAACGATGAACATGCTAAGAGTATCTTAGAGGAGGCATCAAAGAGCAACGAGTCCTTTGCCGAGAGCTACAGGACCAACGTTACCACAGGCTATGCTCGCTACATGGAGCTGAAGGACAAGAGCGGTCGCACCGAGGCTGAGGAGAGTGAATTTAAGGGCTGGCAGACTGTCTTCGACGGCTATACAAGTGCTGCCGATTACCTCGCTAAAAACGATACCGCTAAAAAGCTCATAACGGATGGCTCTGACAAGTATCAGGTGTGGGATAAGAACGCCCTGCTGTACTCCATCCAGCAGAGTATCATCAACCAGACGGCGGATACCCTGCCCAAGACCAGCACCAAGGATCCGAATGTAAAGGGCAACAACATCACCCTTAACGCCGGGGACAATGCCGGTCTCTTCAGCGACAATATAACGAAGATGCATGTGGATACTCTGGGCGACAGCACCGTTACAGATGAGCTGAGCGGTAATAACGGTCTGGAAAACCTCAAGCTCCTGGCTCGTGCCGATGCCTCTACTGTCACCTGGGACAGCAAAGCAGATAACGGACACGGTGTCATCACCGTCACGAAGAAGCTGCCCATCGGCGTACAGACCAACATGGCCGAGGGCAAGCTGACGGTAGGCAAATACGATGCTTTCAATGTCAGCGGCAGTGGGGAAAATCTGTCGGGCAACGCCTTCCTTGAAGGCCGCGTAATCAAGGATGCAATAGACGAGGGCAATAAGGATATTACCATCAATGCTATCCGGGCTGACGGCAATGTGTCCGTTACCTCTCTGGGGGCCATTATCAACGGAGCAGCCTCCGGCACACCTGCCATCACCGCTAAGGATTTGAACATTACGGCTGTCGGTGCCATCGGTGCAGAGGATAACTTCCTCACTACCGACCTAAAAGGCGTTCTCCGAGCTATCGGCTACGCCGGGAAAGATGCTTCCCTGGGTGGCGTCTACCTGAATAATATCGGCAGCGATGCCTTGAGGATAGCGGCGGTTTCCACCGGCGGTGAACTGAAGCTCCATGCCACTAACGACATTGTTATGGCTCCCGGTACTTCCGATATCAAGGGCGTAATCCAGACGGAGAACGACGGGGACATCGAGCTGGTTTCCCGTGAGGGTGATGTGGGCAAAGCCGATAATCTCATTTTGGTGAAGAACTCCGATAGTGCTGCACGAAAGGTGACTGTCGAGGCAAAGAACGACATTTTCCTTGAAGGTATTTCCACCGCAGCCGATCAACGGGCAGCCGGCGGTCAGCTTAATTTGCTCATTAAACAGCAGAGCGGCCATACCACTGAAAAAATCAATGTCAATGTCAACGGTGCCCTCAATCTGGTGAACACTCAGTCCGATGGAGTAGTAGAGGCAAATGAGAGTATCGAGCTTAGTTCCGCTGATACTATGAACCTAAAAGATGCCTTTATCAAGACAACCGGGACAACTGATGTGTCCGGCCGTATTACCATCAATGCCGGAGAGGTTACCACTGTACACGGCACTACAAGCAGAAATCCGAAAGCTTCTTTGCTGCAGGAAAATGGCTCTCTGGAAACGAACGAATTGTATGCGTACTCAACCGGCGACCTGAAGCTGGACAGCGCCGCTAATAAGCTGACTGAGGTTTATTTGGATAATAAGTCGTCAGATGCTGCGGCAAACAACACCGTCAGCCTGAGCAATGCCGGTACTCACGGATTGGATGTATACGTGAACAATTCTCTAATGGCTCCGGAGCGTACTGTCTACGGCACAGTTACCATAACAAAGCATGAAATGGCAGCCGGTGAGACAAAGGTCGGCAACGGCTTAAAGCTTAACGGCGATGTAAGGGTATCCGGGGGTATAACGGTAGTCAATAAGGAAGATGATGTCCGTATTGCCGGTGCCGTCACCGTCAACAACGGCGATGCCACCTTTGAGGCCAAGGGAAATATCTTAAGAGATAGTGGTGATGTTGTCGTAAAGCAGAACGGCAATATCAACATGACAGCCGGTAATGATGTTATTTCCGCTGATTTTGGTAACATTAGCATCAGCGGTAACGGTAATGTTAATCTGACTGCCGGTAATGAAATTTCCAATTCTCGTGGCATTAGCATCGGCGGTAACGGTGATATCAACCTCACCGCCGTAAAGGATGTAGTCAACGGAGGAATTAATCCTGCCAAAGCCGGACAGATGGAAATCAAGGGCGCAGGCAATATAAGCATAGAAGCTAAGACCGGTTCTGTCTACAACTACATTGGAGCCGACCTGCTGGCTCACGACGGTCAGATACTTCTCCAGGCAACGAATGATAAATACGCTGTTTACTATTACGAGGATAATGGCGATCGGGTAGATATTACAACGGAAAATCTCCATAGATTATTAATAAATGAAGACGGCACAGCAGTTATTGGCGGTAAATCACGCGTAATCTATATCGACGGCTCCGTTTTCAATGCCGGCGATGCCGTCGCTCTGGGGGATAACGCCAAGATAGAGATGGTCTCTAAGGCAGGCGATGTAATAAACTATGATGACTTTACCACCGTTGTCGATGGGTCCGGTCAGCAGACGGCAATTTCTACCGGCGATGTGGTAATGAGTGCTCGCGAAGGATTGATATATAACCGCCATGATATCGTATCCGAGAAGAATGTCAGCCTGACGGCAAAGGAAGGGCTGGGCAATGTCGGCACGGCGATTTATGCCGGTGGCAACATAGAGCTTACCGATACCGATGGTGAGCTGCTCAACCGGGCAAAGCTTGTTTCCTTGGAGGGAGACATAAGCCTCACCGCGGAAAATGGCGCGGTAATCAATATGCTTGACGGTGATGTCTTCGCCTTCGGCGGCAGCGTCACTATGCACGCAGGGCAGACGGTAGATGACCTCAAGGACGGCAAGCGGCCAATCTACACGGTCGATTCAACCGGCACGATAAATAAGCTGGATATCGACCTCGACGCCAATAAGAAAGTCGTCGTGGATAAATACTATCTGGTCGGCGGCACCGGGGAGGCAAAGCTGATTGACGATACCGTTGTAAAAGCAGACCTTTCTGCCGAAGAGCAGGCCAGCATCTACGGTATAATCAAGGAGGTTGTCCGCTCCAAGGCAGTTGCCGGACAGGACAAGAAGGATGAGGAACTTAAAGAACTCACAGACCGTGACGGCAATGTGCTGAAGGTAATGGGTGATATTGAGGTCTACCGGTTGGGCGATGTGGTCAACCGAGGCGATGTAGTGGCGCTGGGCAAAAATGAGCAACAAGCCGACGGAAGCTACCTCAGTGTCAATCCGGGCACGATTACTCTGGAATCAGCCTATAGCAATTCTTCAAACTACGATAATTTCAAATATGCTGACGGCAAGGAAACATATGACTTTGACGGCGAGGGAATCTACAACCCGGGTACGAAGTTCTATGAGGGCAAGAAGTATATGATTTCCGCCGGCAACCTGACCATGGCCGCAGATGAAGGTTACATCTACAACAAACTGAACTTCGCCAGCGGCAGCGGCGCAACAGTCCGTGCGAAGAACGACATTGATGTCAGCGACTATGTAGCCGGTGTGGTAGCCGGTGAGCTGATCATTAACTCCACCGCCGGCAGCGTTACCAGCGAAGCTGACCTCGGTGCAGGAAGCGGCTTAGTCCTCGGCGGCGCAAAGGATGTCATCGCTACCGGCAACTTGACCAGTGCTGCCGGTGTCATCCGGCTTTCCTCTGAGGAAGGTGATGTTGTCATTTCCGGAAATATCACCGCAGGCAGCGGTAAAGACAGCGAGGGTAACATGAACCACGGTTCTGTTGACATCGGTGCAACAACCGGAAACATCAATGCCGCCGGAGCCAACATTGTCTCAACAGACCTTTCTGCTATCGGTGCCAAGGAAGGCAATATCACTGTAGGTAAGGTCAAGGGCAACGAAGTAATACTGTACTCCAAGGGTGCAGACAAGGCTATCAAAGCCAATGAAATAACCGTGAATGACTATCTGCTGCTGCGCGGCGATGTGCAGGAGATAGCAAATGTCAAACGTACCGGAAACGGGGGCTGGCTGAATGTAGAGGCCACCGGCGCAAATGGTGGAACCGGCAAGAATATTACCCATACCATCGAAGGTGATACTCGTTATACTACGATGAATGTGATGAATGCGAAGGTCGACATCACGGATGGCGGTCTGCTCGCCATAGATAAACTGCATGTTGGTGAAGCTGGGCACTTTACGGCAATGGATTACATCACCGCTGTCTACGGAGTCCCAATGTCGAAGGATGACAGCAAGGCTGTTTACTTTGATTTCAGTTCCGGCAAGGGTGAGGCCGCTGCCGATAAGTTGCCTTTGGATAAGATGCTTTTCGGTGCCTACGGTACCGACATTGATGATGGCGATACCATGCCTAGCTACAAGAAGCCGGTCTATGTGGCTGATGTCCGTGACAAGTTGTCCGGTCAGGGAGCGCAGGTGGGCGGTTACACCAAGGATGGCAACGACGACTGGATGAACCTCTACATCGACAAGCCAAACTTCCAGCGAAGCAACGGCATGCTGCTGAACAT
>JAZLHS010000027.1:0-9894 GCA_045616885.1 Selenomonadaceae bacterium
CCGGCGACAGAATTTTCGGCACGAAATAACTATCTAAGCCTCCCCTTCAGCGAAGCTGACTGAGGGGTAAAATTATTCATCTTGTACAATTACCCCACCGGCCTGCGTCCACCTCCCCTAAAGGGGAGGCTCATAAAAGCAAATAACCGAGGCGATTGCCTCGGTTATTTTTATGCCATGATTCAATTCTCGGTTTTATTTCTTGCCGGTGCTGCCGCGCTTGGTCATGGGCACATTCTCTTTGCAGAGAGGGCACTCATCGGCAGTGAAGCTCTCAACGTTGAGATGAAGCAGAGCCTTGTAAGGAACCTCACCGAAGGTCACCTTGCCGCCGGTGCGGTCAACCAGCATACCGATACCTACCGGTACGCCGCCTGCCTCTTTGACAACATCTACGACCTCGCGAATGGAGCCGCCGGTAGTAACGATATCTTCAACGATGAGAACGCGCTCGCCCTCGTGGAGCTTGAAGCCGCGGCGGAAGGTCATCTTGCCGTCTACACGCTCGGTGAAGATAGCGCGGGTGCCCAGAGCCTTGCCGGTCTCATGCGCCAGAAGAATGCCGCCGGTCATGGGGCCGACTACAGTCTCAATATTTTCATCAGCAAAGAGCTTTGCCAATTCCTGGCAGAGAGCCTCAGTATATTTCGGCTGCTGGAGAACATTGAACTTCTCTACATAGCGATTGCTGTGACGGCCGGAGGTAAGGAGGAAGTGTCCCTCCATGATAGCACCGGTCTTCACAAAAATATCCATAATTTCTTGTTCGGTCATTTCTGTACACCTTCCATTTCTTTGATAATGCTCTCAGCGGCAGCGGCCGGATCCGCGGCAGTGCGGATAGGACGACCTACCACAATATGAGTAGAGCCGTTGGCAATAGCAGAAGCAGGGGTAGCAATCCTGTTCTGATCGTCGATGGACGCTCCGGTGGGACGAATGCCCGGCGTAACGATAAGGAAATCATCGCCGCAGGCCTGTCGAATCGCTGCAGACTCATATGGAGAAGCAACAACGCCGTCAAGTCCTGCCTCCTTTGCCAGCTTGGCCAGACGGACAACATGGGACTCGATAGCCTCCGTCTCACCCAGCTGTACCCAGTCCTCAGTACCGATGCTGGTAAGAACGGTAACCGCTATAAGCTTCGGCACCTGCACCTGCATCTCTGCTGCTGCTTCTCTCAGGCGAGTAACCGCCGCCTTCATCATGGCAAGGCCACCGGATGCATGGACGTTCATCATGGTCATTCCCAAGGGAAGAAGTGATACAAGACCTTCAGCCACGGTATTGCCGATATCGTGGAGCTTCAAATCAAGAAAAACTTCCTTGCCCATGTCCCGAAGACGACGGACGATGCTGCCGCCTGAGCGATAGAACAGCTCCATGCCAACCTTGTAGTGGCAGACGGAATCACCCAGCTTTTCCACCAGAGCGATTGCTTCTTCATCGGTCTTCACATCAAGGGCTACAATAAGCCGACTGTCAGCCATAGTCATTCCCCTTTTCAAAACTAATTATTAAAAATATTATAACACAAAAGAAATGGGCGGGATATACCCGCCCATAAGAATTTACTCGTGTTTTTCTCAATGCAGAAGCTTCAGTACCGATGCACTGTTGGTCATGAACATTTTCTGTGCGTACATGGCAAGCTGATTCTGTGTATCCGCGGAGCGAAGCTGCATGATGGCCTTTGCCATATCGGTATCGCTCATATTGGAATCCGCTGCTGTGAGATTCTCCTCCGCGACTGTGTAATTCGCCGAAGCATAGGTTAGATTCTGCTGAGCCGCACCGATGTCAGTGGCCATGTCCAGTGCCGAAACGATGTCAGATCCCCTGTCCTTCGCCACACCCAGGGCCGTGTCTATCTTGCTGAGAGCATTCTTCAGGCCGTCCTCAGTATCCAGAGAGGCCAAGTCAATGGTTGAATTGCCTTCGGAGTCGGCCAAACCGAGAGACTCCGCTGTCATGTTCCCCAGCGATACGCTGCGATAGCCATCCAAGCCAGCTACTGCCACATTGCGGTTACTGTTCAGCAAATCCATACCATTATATTGAATGGAAGCATTATCATTGATAGTCTGAATCGACTGGTTAATGGTATTGCCAATGGTGGTCAGGTCACTGGGAGAATTCGTCCCGTTGGCAGCCTTGATTACCTGCTCACGGATACTGGTAAGCGCATTTATTGTGGAGGATACGCCGCCGGCTGCTACCGACAGCATAGCATTCGCATTCTGCGTATTTTGGTTCGATTGAGCCAATGCTCCAATCTGGGCTCTTGTACGACGGGAAATCGCATACTCGGATGCTCCGTACTGAGCCGTAGGAAACTTAGAACCACTGGCAATCTGCTTCAAAACAGCATTGTAGTTGCTCTTCGTTGTGTTTATCTGATTAAGAAATCCTACTCCACCGACAGCCATTCGCCGCACCTCCTGTAAAATTCTATACCATCCTAACAATTCTATATCTTCATTATAGGTTATAAAGATAAATATATCAAGGTTTTTCCGCGGAACCCTCGCCCCGGATTTTTTCCTTCAGTACCTCTATAGCCTTGTCGAGCTGCTCTGCCTGTCCCCTGTCCTCAATTATATCCGGGGTAACGCCGACACCGTTAATGCTGCGGCCATTGGGAGTGTAATACTTGGCCACCGTCAGCTTCAGGCCATCCTTTGTCCCCGGCAGCTGCATAATGCTCTGAACACTACCCTTGCCGTAGCTGGTGACGCCTACTATTGTAGCGGCTCCTGTATCCTGCAGCGCTCCGGCCAATATTTCACTGGCGCTGGCACTGTCACCGTCGATGAGAACCACTATCGGAAGTTCCATCTTCTCCAGTTTGGAGGAAAACTCTTCCTTACTGCCGTCCCGATAGACCACGGAGACAATCGGCCCTTTCGGTACCAAATCCTTTGCTATCTCAACACAGGCAGAAAGTAATCCGCCGTGATTCAGCCGCAGATCGATAATGAGACCATTCATGTTCTCATTTTTGAGCTTAGTCAGCGTTTCCTTAAATTCCTTGTCGCAGGTGGTACTGAAGGAAGCTATCCTGATATAGCCGATTCCCTCCTCCAGCATCTGACCGTCAACCATCTTCATGTGAATGCGGTCTCTGGTTATCTTCATTTCATGCTCGGTATATTTACCAGCCGCTTTATCCTCGTAGCGGCGGATGGACAGCGCGACCTGAGAACCGACTTCTCCGCGAATCTTTGCCGCCACCTCTTCAAAGGTAAGCTCTGCTGCCGACGTTCCGTCAACAGCGACAATCTCGTCCTCCGGAAGGATACCGGCCGCCTCGCTGGGTGTTCCCTCCATTACGGAAAGGACGACCGCCGCACTGTCCCGGTAGCCCATGACGATACCGATACCGCCAAAAGCCGCATCGGTATGATCCTTAAGCTTCCCGAACCGCTCCGCGTTAAGATAAACGGAATGTTTATCTCCCAGCGCATTCACCATACCGGTGAGGGCTCCGTCTATCAGAGCCTGATCATCCACCTTATCTACATAATGGGTGGAAATATATTTTTTCAGAGTCGCAAGCCGCAGTATATCCGTGACCGTCTGCTGATTGGCTCCGATGAGCGTCATCAGCCCGGCCGCAGTTGCTGCCGATGAAACAATAGCCGTCGCCAGAACGACTCCGATGAGTTTATATTTATCCTTGAACAAGAGACATTACCTCTTTTATGGCAGATATTCCTCCGGATCCGTCAGCTCACCGTCGATGCGAACCTCGAAGTGACAGTGCGGTCCGGTCGAGTTGCCGGTGGAGCCACAGTAGGCAATGACATCGCCCCGCTCCACATGCTGACCTACCCCAACATTAAGTGCTTCATTATGACCGTACAGCGTAGTCAGACTGCCGCCGTGGTCGATGATAACCGTATATCCGTAGCCGGATATCCAGCCGGAATGAATAACTTCTCCCGACGCAGCCGCCAGAATAGGATCTCCATAGTCACCGGCGATATCCATGCCGCTGTGATAGCGGCTGTCACCCCAAATAGGATGAATACGCCAGCCGTACTGGGATGTTATTTCACCAATGAGCGGCCAGCTCATTCCTCCCGGCCCCACTGCCGACTGAGAACCGGAGCTGCCGTGCTGCTTCTGACGAATGAGTCTTTCTACCTCACGGGAAGCCGCAAGATTTTCCTCATAAGCCCGGTCAGCGGCATCTCGCTCACTTTCCAGCTTGTCCATTATCGCCTGCTTCCGGCCGCGGCGTTCAAGAATATTTGCTTCCCGTTTCTCAGCCACATCAACAAGCTGCTTCTGATGCCGCTGCTCTGTCTCCAGCTTCTCCTTCGCCTCAAGTACAGCGGTGCGCTGGGCAACGATTGTCTTCACCAGCTCATAGTCCTGCTTGATTATCTTCTTCCACAAATCCATACGGGTTGACAGGTCGCGGAAGTCCTCTGCGCCGAAGAGGACATCGATATAGCTTATCTGTCCGTGCATATAAATATCGCGGACACGCTTTTTCAATACGGCCACCCGCTCTTTGAGAAGGGCTGTCTTCTCGGCTAAATCGGCTTCGGTGGCTTCTATATTTCCTTCGGTGACATCCAGCAGTTTCTTGACTCGCCGGTAGTCATCACTGGCGACGGCTACTTCATCATCAATGACCTGAATTTCCGCCGCTACATTTTCCATTTCCTGAGCAGCCATCTCCGAGCGTCGCTGCGCCTCATAAGCTCGCTGCTGGAGGATAGCCAGCTCACTTTCCAGATCATCCTGCTCACCGGCACTAACCGGTGTCAGCCAAAGGCTGGTCGTCAGTATTGCCGCAGACAGGAGTGCACCCAGTCTCTTTCGGTCTCTCAAACTCATGTGGACACCTACGCTTTCAGGAACCGTTTGAGGGAAAGAGTACTGCCCAGCGCACCCATGAAAATTCCGGATATTATGACAACAAGGCCAATGATATACATAAAGGGACTTTCCGGTATCAACGGGAAGAAGGTGAGAGTATCAACGATGGACTTCGCCACAAACCGGTATGCTATCCGCAGGAATACCGCCGCTATAAGGCCGCCAACCGCCCCAAGGAAGATGCCCTCCATGATGAACGGCCAGCGGATGAACCAGTCAGTAGCGCCAACATACTTCATTATCGCCACTTCGCGGCGACGGGCGAATACCGTCAGCCTGATGGTGTTGTATATGATAAAGAGGGTTGCACCCACCAGCACCGCCATGATGGAAACGCCGATTATCCTTGCCAGACGGGTAATATCAAAAAGGTGCTGAATAACATCCTGCCCGTAGCGGGCTTCCTCAACTCCGTCAAACTGGCGAATGACCTTTGCGGCCGTAGCCACCAGTGACGGCACTCTCACTTTGACCTTGTAGGCATTGGGCAGCGGATTGTCACTGCCGAGAGCTGTAAGAATATAACTCTGCTCGCCGAGACGCTCCTTGAAATCTTCAATAGCCTTCTCCTTGGATATGTACTCCACGGATTCCAGCCCCTGCATCTCACGCAGTTTATCGCCAATATCCTCTATCTTCGACTCGCTGAGCCCATCCTTCAGATATACGCTTATCTCCACCTGAGACTCCAGCGAATCAGCCATTCGGTTCGTATTCATTACGATGGTGAGGAACATTCCGAAAACGAACAGCGCCACCGCCACCGTGCCGATAGAGGCAAAGGTCATCCAGCTGTTTCGCTTCAGGGACAGGAAGGTCTCATGGAGAAAATACTCAAAGGTACTAAGCTTCATATCCATATCCTCCCTGAGCTTCGTCGCGGACAATGCGGCCGTCCTCAATCGCAATGACTCGTTTCTTCATGGTATCAACGATGTTTTTATCATGAGTGGCCATGACGATGGTGGTACCACCGGCATTGATTCGCTTGAAGATATCCATTATTTCCCAGGATGTGGAGGGGTCAAGGTTGCCGGTCGGCTCATCGGCTATTACGATTGCCGGCTTATTGACGATGGCGCGGGCAATCGCTACCCGCTGCTGCTCGCCGCCGGAAAGCTGTGAAGGGAAGCTCCGATACTTCGGCCGGAGTCCAACGATATCCAGCACAGAATTCACACTGTGCTGCATAGTCCGCCGGGGCGCTTCGATGACCTGCATGGCAAAGGCCACATTCTCTGCCACCGTCTTCTCCGGCAGGAGACGGAAATCCTGAAAAATAACGCCCAGCTCACGACGGAGATAAGGCACTTCACTTCTCGGCATATCAATGACATCCTTGCCATTGACATACAGCTCGCCGGAGGATGGCAGTACCTCTCTGAGCAGGAGGCGGATAAAGGTGGATTTGCCGGCACCGCTGGGGCCGACAATAAAGACAAATTCTCCCGGCTCAATGTCGACACTAATATCATGGAGAGCAACGGAGCCGTTCTCATACTCCTTGCAGACATTCTTCATGTGTATCATGGAATCACCTTATACATCATTTACTCTATATCACGCCGAGACACCAAGTCTCGACAGACTCATACAGTCTGTATTGTAACACACTTTTCTGAAAAATTTTCAAAAATAAAAAAGGACTGCCGCAATACAGCAGTCCCCAAAATAATTTTCAGTTGTATTTTCCGGCAAAGCTGGTATAGTCATCTTCGGCCTTCATGCTTCCGCTCTGATAGGCGAAGAGCAGACCGTAAAGGTCAGTAATCTCTTCCTGAATTTCTACACCCTCATCGGTATCAGCTACGGTGGCATTCTCCGCCGAAAGCTCAATAGTCTCCGCTACCGACTCGATATCAATATTGTCCTTCAGTGCCTGTCGAACATCAGCGATATTCTGATGAGCCAGCAATCTGAGGCCGCGGGAGTTTGAGATAAGTGTATAGCCGGAAATACCCGTCTTTGAATGGTAGGCACGGCAGAAGCCGCCGTCGATAACGATAGCTTTGCCGCCGGATTTCAGCGGAGTCTCGCCCTTCTTTACCTTGACCGGAACATGACCGTTGATTATGTGACCGCGCTTGGGATCGAGGCCGAATTCTTTTAGTACCATGTCGCAGAACTCGGGCTTATTGATGAGCTTGTAGTAGTCGTCATTTGGCTCTTCCCAAGTGGACTCATCATCGACGAACATTCGCTCAAAGGTCATGAATTCACGACCGGATGTCGGCGACAGACGGCCGCACCAGAGATACCACATGAAATCCAGCGCAACCTGATCTCGATGATGCCAAGCTCGGCGGGCAACTGTATCGCAGTAGTCGAAATACTCTCTTCCTTTATATTTTCTTCCGTCGATGGTCACTTCGGTCAGAGAACCATCCGGCTCTACCAGCACACAGCCGTGGAAGAGCAAATTGTTATTGTAGCAGGTATACATCGAGCCCTTCCTATACAGGAACTCGATGTGTCGGCGCAGCGGCTCACTCTCTAGGAAGGATGCGCGCAAATCCTTGACAATAGCCTCTTCTTCCGGAGACAGTCGCAGCGGATGCTGCGGATCGATGGTGGGGAAGTTCTTCTGATTCAGCTCATAATGCTTGCCGCCGATTTCTACAGTCTTCTCCACAAAGTCGATATGGTCCAGAAGTATGCGCTCTTCCATGTGGAAGTCGGGATTTCTCTTGATGAGCTGACCTTCCAGCTTAAACATGATAATGGATATTACCCTCTCAGCCGCCTTGATGGGCGTCTCGTGAGGATACTGTTTGGCTGCCAGCAGCGTCAGAGGACGAAGTCCGATGCCATAGCCTTTTTCCAATACGTCCGTATTGGAGTAGCGGAGATTGTTGCGAACTACATTGGCAATGCAGGCATCAGAGCCGCAGGCTGCACCCATCCACAGGACATCATGATTGCCCCACTGGATATCCAGCGAGGGGAAGCTCATTATCTTCTCGATGATGGCATCCGGTCGGGAGCCGCGGTCGAAGAAGTCACCGACGATGTGCATATGGTCGACAGCCAGACGCTTTACCAGTGCCGTAAAGGCATAGATAAAATCCGGGCCGGCATCGACCTGAACGATGGTCGAAAGCAGCTTCTTGTGATATGTATATTGTGCCTGATCGGCCTCCGGTCTGGTGCTCATAAGCTCCATGATAATAGAGCCGAAATGACCGGGGATGAACGATTTGATTTTTTCCAGAGGGAACTTATAGCTCATGAGCTTTGTCAGCTCGAGGAGTCTGGCAATATTGACCCGATACCACTCCGGAGTATTCTTTCGCTCTGCCCGCTGCTGCTCTACCTTCTCATGGGGATAGTAAATGAGCGTGCAGAAGTCCGCCTTCTCCTCATCGGTAAGGCGGGCACCGAATACATAGTCAACTTTTTCTTTGATTACGCCGGAGCAATTATTCAGAATGTGATAGAAGGTATCATATTCTCCGTGCAAGTCGGAAAGGAAATGCTCAACGCCCTTCGGCAGATTCAGCTGGGCGGAAAGATGGATAAGCCGCTCGTAAACAGCCTCCCGGGAAGGGTACTTCTCCGCTAACAGCTTCATGCACTTTTTCTTATATGAATCGCTTCTGCCCTCCTGCATGGCGGTCCTCTCTTTCTCCAATGCGATGATAAGAGGTCGTCCTCTCCGCACTGAAAATTCTTTTTCTCTGACTCGATTTTACCACAAAAGCACATCAGAAAGAAGATGGTCCGTTGAAAAATAATCCGGTTGGTGCTATATTTACAAAAGTATTTAAGTAAGCAAAAGGATTCATCATGACCGAAAAAGAACTTCTTAACGGCGCTGCGGAAATGCAGCTGAGGATTGAAGGACGCGAGCCTCTCATGTCCCGTATCCAGCGCCGGCGCAAAAAACAGCGACGGGACCTGGTACTCATAATTGCCGTGTTCACCATCCTGCTGGGCGGCTGGCTCTGGCGCTCAATCGTCTATGCCCGCACTCCTGACTACGCTATGAAGCAGATAAGCGAGGCGCTGGAAAACAAGGACTGCGAAAAGTTTGACCGCTATGTGAAGCTTGATGCTATCACTATGGTGGCCTACGACGACCTGACCACCACTCTTTTCCAATACGACCATTCCCTTACGCCGCAGACTCACAAAACATTTCTTGACTTCTACCAGCGCATAAAGCCTCAGCTAGCTGCCGGCACAGCAGATACTATCCGCCGCTATGTAGCTACCGGTGAGTGGACACTGCCGGCCGCCGCCGACCTGCTGAAGGGCAGACAGCTTGGCATCGACTACGACAGATTTCTGGAGAGAAGCCAACTGCGGAATACTGAGCTGCTTGGCCTCGAATCTGTCACGGTAAAAAATGACAAGACTGATGAAGCGGTAGGAAAAATCAAGATAAAGGATAAGTACACCGGCACGACCTTTACTATGGACGTGCTGCTGGAGCGGCAGAGCGATGGCCGCTGGAGCGTGATTGCACTGGAGAACTACCGCGACTATCTGGCCGCCGTCACCGATAAACAGGTGGCTGATATATCGAACTACATCGCCTCCACGCAGCCAGTCATCGATGAGTACAACGACCGATTCCGCGACCAGCGAAATCGCTTCCGGGCCATCGCCCGGGAAGGCCGCCCCATGAGTGACAGCCAAATCAGCCGGATGAAACAGCTGATACTCGGTGAGACTGTCCCCGACCTGAAAGCCCGGCAGGAAAAACTGAACTCCTACGACATTCAAGCGGGCAGTCAGTATCTGTCCGGTCTCCGCCGCAAATCAACGGAGCTGTCAATCGCCGCATGGGTACATCTCATCGCCGGGCTGGAAAAAGAAGACTACACGGAGCTCAATCTGGCCGAGACTCTCCACAAGCAGATGCTGGAGATGGATCTGCGCATTGAGGACGTAATCAATCACAACACAGTCAGTCAGGAAATGCCGGTAGTTCCCTAACATTTCATCAATGCAGAAAAAGGGACTTTGAAAAATGAGCAATCATTTTTCAAAGTCCCT
>JAZLHS010000028.1:0-8777 GCA_045616885.1 Selenomonadaceae bacterium
CGATATGCTTCGTGAGGCTATTGCCGATGAGTACGGTCTGAAGAAGGAGAATGTTGTCCTTGGCAACGGTTCCTCCGAAATCATCGAGAAGCTGTTCGTCGCCTTCGGCGGCAAGGGACATAAGATTGTTTATCCCCAGCCATCCTTCTCAATGTATAAAATTTACGCCAAAGCGGCTGAGGCAGAAGGTGTGCCGGTTGATTTGGAGCCGGACTACACCCTCGATGTCGATAAATTTATTGCTGCTGTAAAAGAGAGCCGGGCATCTCTGGCGGTCATCTGCAATCCCAACAATCCTACCGGCAGTCTCTTTTCTCCGGAAGATGTTGAGAAGGTAGCCAAGAGCATAAGCTGTCCGCTGCTCATGGATGAGGCATATATGGAGTTTGCCGAGGCCGCCGGATATAAAAACAGCGCAGTGCCTCTCATGAAGAAGTATCCCCACATCATCGTGGCCCGTACTTTTTCCAAGGCATACGGGCTGGCTTCCTGCCGAGCCGGCTATATGCTGGCAGCGGAGGACATAGCCGTCATGACTGCCAAGACCACTATGCCGTACTACATGAATGTCCTGACCCTTACGGTAGCCGATACAGTCTGGCAGATGAAGGACGAATACCGTCCCCGCATTGAACAGATGATTACCGAGCGTGAGCGGATGGCGGCCGAGCTGGAAAAGCTTGACGGCTTTACTGTATATCCGTCGGCAACTAACTTCCTGCTGGTAAAATATGACCGGGCTGTCGAACTGAACGAATACCTGACGGAGCTGTCCATTGGCGTCCGCAGCTTCGGTGCGGCTCCCCGATTGGAAAACACACTTCGCTTCTCAATGGGAACTCCGGCGGAGAATGACCAGTGGCTTTTAGCTGTACAGACCTTTGCACGAGGAGAGGTTTGATTATGAAGAAGAAAGAAGAAACCGGGAGAACAGGCAAGGTACTCCGTACCACAGCGGAAACAAGCATAAATGTGGAGCTGAATATCGACGGTGAGGGCAAAGCCAGCATTGAAACCGGTATCGGTTTTTTTGACCACATGATGAATCTCCTGACCAGTCACGGCTGCTTTGACCTGAATGTCAAGGCTGACGGCGATTTGGAGGTTGACGGGCATCACACTGTTGAGGATGTTGGCATTGCCTTGGGTCAGGCTTTCAGTCAGGCTGTCGGCGATAAGAAGGGCATTGCCCGCTACGGCAGCTTCTTCCTGCCAATGGATGAGACGCTGGCACTTGTCTCCCTCGATTTCTCCGGTCGTCCGCTGCTGGTATACGATGCCGGCGGCCCCATGACTCCCATGATTGGCAACTACGACACGGAGCTGACGGAGGAATTTCTCCGGGCTTTTGCGGTTAATGCCGGGCTCACTCTTCATGTGAAGCTCTTCTATGGGACAAACTCTCACCACAAGGTTGAGGCTATATTCAAGGGGCTTGGTCATGCTCTCCGGATTGCCCTTACCGCTGACCCGAGAGTACAGGGCGTCATGTCCACGAAAGGGGTATTGTGATGATTGCCGTCATTGACTATGGTGTGGGCAATCTCTTCTCTGTGGAGAAGGCTGTTGCGGCTCAGGGCGTAGAGGTGGCCGTTACCAGTGACCCGGCTGTTATCAGAGCGGCTGATAAAATCGTTCTGCCCGGTGTAGGAGCTTTCGGCGACTGCATGAAGAATTTGCAGGCTTCCGGTCTCATTCCGACGATTATGGAGCGTATAGAGGCCGGTGTTCCGCTGCTCGGTATCTGCGTCGGCTTGCAAATTCTCTTCGAGGGCAGTGAGGAAAGCCCCGGCGTTCCCGGTCTGGGAATTATCAAGGGACAGGTGCGGCTCATTGAAGCGGCAAAGCCGGAGAACCGCAAGAATGGATTGAAGGTTCCGCACATGGGCTGGAATATGGTTACCGCAAAGGAGCCGAGACAGGCAGTTGACCTGTTCAAGGGACTGGGTGATGAGCCTTTCTTCTATTTCGTTCACAGCTATCATGGCGTGCCGGAGGACAAGAGCGTTATTACCTCCACTGCCGATTACGGCGGAGAGGTCACTGCCTCCGTTGCACTGGGAAATGTGCAGGCAACTCAGTTCCATCCGGAGAAATCCGGCGATGTAGGCCAGAAGATATTGCATAACTTCATCTATGGATGATGTGACTGCTAATCGGTCTCGATGCCTCCCCTCTAGGGGAGGTGGCACGAAGTGCCGGAGGGGTGGCTACTGATCGGTCTCGTAGCCTCCCCTCTAGGGGAGGTGGCACGAAGTGCCGGAGGGGTGACACCTGATCGATCTCGTAGCCTCCCCTCTAGGGGAGGTGGCACGAAGTGCCGGAGGGGTGACTACTAATCAGTCTCGAAGCCTCTCCTCAATGGGAGCCTGAAAAAGAATGCGTGACGGCCGTGTCAGGTGCTGTCATTGCGGTACGATAAATTATGGTGAATATCTTTAGAAGGACAATAAAGATGATAGTATTTCCGGCAATAGATATATACGAAGGCAAAGCCGTCCGCCTGCAGAAGGGCGACTTCAATGCCGTTACCAAATACGGCGATTATCCTGCCGATATGGCTCAGCGTTGGGCCGACCTCGGAGCACAGTATCTCCATGTAGTTGACTTGGACGGTGCGCTGGCAGGAGCCTCCCGCAATACAGACCCCATCAAGGAGATTTTGAAGCGGGTGAGCATTCCCATCGAGGTAGGTGGCGGTATTCGTACCCTTGATGATGTGAAGATGATGCTTGATTTGGGCGTTGACAGAGTGATTCTCGGCTCCGTTGCCGTCAAGGATCCTCAGCTGGTGGCAGAGGCGTGCAAACTCTACGGTGAAAAAATCGTTGTAGGTATCGATGCCAAAGACGGGATTGTTGCCGTAAACGGCTGGGGCGAGTCCGGCGAAATGCGTTCCGAGGATTTGGCTCGTGACATGGCGGCTGTGGGAGTAAAGACCGTTATTTACACCGATATTTCCCGCGACGGCATGCTCAGCGGTGTCAATATTGACGCCACCGTCAAGCTGGCGCAGGCATCAGGTATCGGAGTAGTTGCTTCCGGCGGCGTATCTTCTCTCGACGATATTCGGGCGGTAAAGGCTCATGAGAAGGATGGTGTCGTCGGTGTAATCACCGGCAAGGCCATATATGACGGTCGCCTTGATTTGAAGGAAGCATTTAAGATTGCCGCAGAATAGTAAGGCTCCACAAAATGGGAGCCTGATTAAGCCGTTACCTAATAAGCCTCCCCTCTAGGGGAGGTGGCACGAAGTGCCGGAGGGGTGATGGAAATAATCTTTTCCTATTGAACCACTCAGTCGCCTACGGCGCCAGCTCCCCTAAAGGGGAGCCTAATTAAGCCGCTGCCTCAGCAGTCAACCCATCAGAGGCGGCAATACAAGATATTGAAATGTTTGGTACAGCAATATGAACACAAAAAGAATTATCCCTTGCCTTGATGTTAAGGCAGGCAGGGTAGTAAAGGGCACAAATTTTGTTGGTCTCCGGGATGCCGGCGACCCGGTGGAGCTGGCGGCCCGTTACGATTTTGAGCGCTGCGATGAGCTGGTGTTTCTTGATATCACTGCCTCCAGCGACCACCGCGGCACTATGGTTGACGTGGCGAAAGCCTGCGCAAGTCAGGTCTTTATTCCCTTCACTATCGGCGGCGGCATCCGCAGTGTCGACGATATGCGTGCCCTCTTGAAGGCCGGTGCCGATAAGACATCACTCAATACAGCTGCTGTTCAGCAGCCGACGCTGCTGTCCGAAGGGGCGGCTCGCTTCGGCCGACAGTGCATGGTGCTGGCTATCGATGCCAAGAAGTGCGGCGAGGACAAGTGGGAAGTATATATCCACGGCGGCCGTACCCCGACCGGTATAGACTGCCTTGAGTGGGCAAAGCGGGGCGTTGAGCTTGGAGCCGGCGAGATACTGCTCACCAGTATGGATGCAGACGGCACCAAGGATGGCTTTGATATTCCCCTGACGCGGGCTATTGCTGATGCTGTTCCTGTCCCGGTCATTGCTTCCGGCGGTGCCGGCAGGCTGGAGCATTTTTACGATGTTATTGCTGAGGGTCATGCCGATGCCGTGCTGGCAGCCTCAGTTTTCCACTACGGACAGTTCACCGTCCGCCAGGTAAAAGAATATTTGAAATCTCGCGGAGTGGAGGTCAGATTCTGATGAGTGAAAAAGAAATTGATATCTCAATGGTGAAATTCGACGAGAAGGGACTTGTTCCGGCGGTTGTTCAGGAAGAAAACGGTCAGGTGCTCATGCTCGCCTATATGAACGAAGAGTCTCTGAAAAAGACCATCGAGACCGGCTATACTTGGTTTTGGAGCCGCAGCCGCAAGGAACTGTGGAACAAGGGCGGCACCAGCGGCAACCTGCAGCAGGTCAAGGAGCTCTCCTATGACTGTGACGGAGATACATTGCTGGTAATAGTGCATCAGACCGGTGTTGCCTGCCATACCGGTACCTACAGCTGCTTCAGCGGCCGCCGTATCATCCCGACCGGCGATAATGCCCCGGCAATCATTCCACAGGAAGAGGACGGACTTGTTACGGTTCTGAATGACCTGTATGATGTCATCAAGGATCGTCAGCTGAATCCGGTGGAAGGTTCTTATACGAATTACCTGTTCGATAAGGGACAGGATAAGATACTGAAGAAGGTCGTTGAAGAAGCAGCGGAAACCATCATCGCTTCCAAGAACAACGACAGCAAGGAAGTCGTCTATGAAATGGGTGACCTCTGGTATCACTGCCTCGTACTTCTCGCTTACCACGGTATCACTCCGGAGCAGCTGCTGGATGAGCTGGCCGGCCGTCGTCACGGCGCAAGCTATCATAAGTTCACCGGCAAGACCGGCGTGCGTCCGCAGGACTGAGTGCAATAAAAAATGCCTTGCGTTTTGCTGCAAGGCATTGTAAAATACAAAGTGAAGGTGCTGTCTAGCGGCAGCCCCAGCAAGGTGTATGGTAAAGTACCAAGCAACCCGCCTTTAGGTTCCGGCTAAAGGCGGGTTATCTCTTTACAGCTTCTATCAGAAGTAATATCAGTACAAGTACTAAAATTAAATCATCCATCGGCATGGCCCCCCTTCAGGGGCAAGATTTGCCGCCAACACAGCACCTTCAGAAATATTATACAAAATGGTTTGTATGTTTGTCAAAAGGAAAGTGAATCATGGAAAAAACATTTGATTTTATGCAGCAGTTCCTCAAGGACACCAATCTTGACAGCGGTAAGGATACAGCTATGCTCCGCAAGGAGCCGCAGCCACCTTTGGAAGTTCCGCCCTGCCGTGACTATCCCAATGTTATCCAGCTTCCTCATCCGGAAATGTTCGAGGATAAAGAAGTAAACTTCCTTCAGATGATAGAATTGCGAGAGACTGTTCGCCAATACAGCGAGAAGGCCATGACTCTCGAAGAGCTCTCTTTCCTTCTGTGGTGCACTCAGGGTGTCAAGGCTATCCTGCCGGAGAAGACTATGCGTACCGTTCCTTCGGCTCGGGCATCCCACGCTTTCGAGACACTTCTTCTCGTAAACAATGTGGAAGGTTTGGAGCCCGGTCTTTACCGTTTCCTGGCTCTTGGTCATGCCCTTCAGGAAATTGCTGTCGGCGAGACTGTGCTCGATGAATATCTTGAATGTTTTCTGCCTAAGAATATGATAAAGAAGAGCGGCGTAACCTTCATCTGGACAGCCGATTTCCAGCGCATGGTCTACTCCTGCGGCAACCGGGCGGCCCGCTATCTCTATATCGATGCTGGTCACGTCTGCCAGAACCTCTATCTGGCTGCCCAGCAGAAGCATATCGGTGTATGTGCTATCGGCCACTTTGATGATGACAAGCTCAATGCCAAGCTGAACCTCGATGGCCGCAGCAGCTTTACCGTATACTGCGCTACCGCAGGAAAAGCGTACTGAACATTTTACCTCATCCGTCAGCCTGCGGCTGCCACCTTCCCCAAGGGGAAGGTATTGACACTCTCCTTTGGAGAGGGGGACCGGCATAGCCGGTGGGTGAGGTTGCCCCGTATGGTAGCCTCCCCTCTAGGGGCGGTGGTCTGTGCAGCAGACCGGAGGGTAACCGAAAATACGTTTCGTAGTCTCCCCTTGAAAAGGGGAGGTGGCCGAGCGTAGCGAGGCCGGAGGGGTAAAGTTAATTTTCTATCTCGCAAAGAAGCATAGGAGCCAACAATGTACACAGGCGCGACGAAAAACCTTGCCGTTATCGGCTATCCCATTGCCCACTCTCTGTCGCCGGTCATACAGAATACTGCCCTGACCGACGCCGGTCTTGACTATGCCTATATAGCTATTCCTGTGGCACCGGAGTCTCTGCCAGCGGCTGTTGTCGGCTTCCGGGCCATGAATTTTCGCGGCTGGAATGTGACTATTCCGCATAAGTCAGCCATCATACCGCTCCTTGATGAAATAGAGCCGGCGGCAGCAGCGCTCGGTGCGGTCAATACCGTTATAAACAATAACGGTCATCTCATTGGCACTAATACCGATGTCATCGGATTCATTGAGCCGTTGAAAGCTCGACTGGGAGAAGCCGGACTGAAGGGAAAAAATGCAGTGCTGTTGGGAGCCGGCGGTGCAGCCAGGGCTGTCCTCTGGGCGCTCTTGTCAGCGGGAATAAAGAACATTACCATTGCAGTTCGCACTCCGAAAAAAGCTGAGCCGCTGGCGGAGGAATTCCGTCGGCTGGACAAGGAGCATTTTTCCGGATCAGCAGACATAGCGGTTGTTGACTGGACAGACAGAGCATATTCTGATGCTCTGCGAGACTGCGATCTCCTGATAAATGCCACCCCCCTCGGCATGGCACCTCATACCGACGCAGCGCCGCCGGTTGACTGGAAGCAGCTGAAGTCTGCCGCATTCTGCTACGATATCATCTACACTCCAGCCGTGACTCTCTTCCTTAAGCAGGCAGCAGAGAACGGTCACCCGACACTGAACGGCGAGGAAATGCTGGTCGGTCAGGCGCGAGCTGCCTTGGAGAAATGGACCGGCTGTCCGGGGAATAAGGAAGCTATGCTCACCGCCCTGAGAAACGCTCTGGAGAAATGAGGAGAAACAATGTCGAAGGCTGATTTTTCGCTGCTGATAAATAGAGCTGTCCGCAATGTATCTTCTGCCAATGGTTCTTCACCGGCGGCGCCAATCAGACATAGCCTTCGCAACGAGCCGGCAGTTGGACCGGTGGCTAAGCTGATAGACCTGCTGCTTCAGATTGCCGTCGAACAGGAAGCCAGCGACATTCATATCGAGCCGGCAGCTGCCGGAGACTCTCTGCGGATTCGTCTGCGTGTCGATGGATTTTTGTGCCCGGTTCCCGGTCTGAATGAGCAGGTTCCGGGGATTCTTCTGCCCAATATAATAAATCGTCTGAAGGTCATGAGCCATTTGGACACCACAGAGCGCCGCCTGCCACAGGATGGGCGCTTTTCCTTTATCCCGAATCAGGCTGCCGGAGAACACAGCGCAGTCGATGTCCGCGTGTCGGTTATTCCGGTTCTGTATGGTGAAAAAATTGTCCTGCGTCTGCTGAATCTTCTCAGCGCCAGACGGCTTGAAAGCCTTGATTTGTCGGCAGACAATGAAAAGATACTTCGCCACTGGTGCCATCTTACCGGCGGACTTGTCCTCGTTACCGGCCCGGTTGGCAGCGGCAAGACTACGACTCTGTACGGTGTCCTTTCGGAGCTGGACGCCGACCGGCGGAATATTGTGACGGTTGAAGACCCGGTGGAGTGCGCCATTGACGGAATCAATCAGATGGCAGTGGACGAAGATTATCTCACGTTCCCCCGAGCACTGCGTGCCGTGCTCCGTCAGGACCCGGATGTGGTACTGGTGGGAGAGATTCGCGATGAGGAGACGGCGGAGATTGCTGTGAGAGCAGCTCTTACCGGACGATTGATTCTATCGACGCTCCACACGACGGATGCGGTGGGAGTAGTGACACGCCTGTTGGAGATGGGAATAAAGCCGTATCTTTTGGCAGCGACATTGACCGGAGCTATGGGACAACGACTGCTGCGCCGTCTATGCCCTCACTGTCGGGAGGAATACACACCGTCAGCCGGGTCGGCTGAGTATGAATTCATTCGCAAGGCGACAGGAGATAGCGGCGAGTGTTGTTTGGATAGATTTTATCGGCCGGTTTTGGGAAATAGAGATTGTCCGGTTTGCGGCGGCAGTGGCTATCACGGGAGAATTCCCATTCATGAGCTGCTGCCGGTGAATGATGAGTTTTCCGGCGCTGTCGCCCGGGGAGCCGGTGCTAAAGAGCTTCGAGAGATTGCCGGAAACGCTGGATTTAGAACTATGGCGGCAGATGGCATTGCAAAGGCTGCTGCCGGACTTACGACAATCGCTGAAGTCGAGCGTTCGCTGTATGGAATGGTGTGAAACCATTACCTCATCCGTCAGCCTTCGGCTGCCACCTTCCCCAGAGGGGAAGGATATTACCCTCTCCTTTGGAGAGGGGGGACCGGCGAAGCCGGTGGGTGAGGTTAATAAGTGCAACCTGAAAGCCTCCCCTCTAGGGGAAGTGGTCTTCGTAGCGAGGCCGGAGTGAAGTGGTAAGCTTATTTTGGACACAAAAGGGGTAGAAAATATACACACACATTGCTTATACTGTACATAACAGGAACAATGCGTGTTCTACCTTTTCCTATAAGTGAACAAGGAGGCTTACTGTGAAATACACAAAAGAAGAAAGACTAGATATAGGCCGTCGCATCTACGACGGAGAACTCACT
>JAZLHS010000029.1:0-3676 GCA_045616885.1 Selenomonadaceae bacterium
GCAGTACCGTCTATGAGATTGCTGACCTTGTGCTGGATATTGAGCCCGGCGTAATGGTGCCGGTAAGTGTCATAAATGACCTGCGCCGCAAGGCAACTGATGCTCTTGATTCTCTCAGACTGGATATCTGGCGAGACAACAGGACTGCCGGTCTGGCATCGCTTGAAAAAAATGTCAAAGCCAATGTCGGTAAAGGAAATAACGGCCGCAGAGGCATTCCCGATGTGTATGTAAGCACCGACTCCATAGAAGGTGTGAAGTCGGCCCTCAAGGGCGGCGCGCAGGGAATAATCTTCGGCGGCGACAGCTATAGACACGAAGCGCTCAATATCCGCAGCTATCGTGAAGCAGCTGATATTGTGAGAGCCGACAGGAATGGGTGTAAGCTCTTCTTCAACACGCCGAGAATTTGCCGGGAAACAAATCTTCCGGCATTGAAGGCTATCTGGCAGAGCTGGTTGGACATCGTCCCTGATGGCGTGTATGTTCATAATATTGCGACTCTCCGGACGCTAAGAGAAATGATTGCAGAAAGCGGCAGGGAAATAGAACTCCGCTCCGACTTCTCATTGATTTCCTTTAACGGAATGACACTGGAGGCACTGCAGAAGCTGGGAATTTCCCATGCTACCCTCTCACCGGAGCTGAATATGGCTGGTCTGCTGCCAATCATAAAAAAATCTCCTATCGGGACGGAATGTATCGTTCATGGCAGACTTGAACTGATGGTATCGGAATACTGCGTACTGGGCAGCTTCCTTGGCGGCGTGGGTGAAGATGGCTGTGAGGCCTGCTCGATGCCCTGTAAAAAAGGACGCTATTTCCTGAAAGACAGAAAAGGCGAGCAGTTTCCAGTAGCCAATGACCAATACTGCCACATGCACCTGCTGAATGGAAAAACGCTCAGCCTCCTGCCGGAGATAGGCAAGCTGACAGACAGCGGTGTATCGGCAGTCCGCATTGAGGCAAAGGCTATTGAGCCAAAGTATATAAGCGAGCTGGTCAGTGCCTATAGGGATTATTTACGAAGAGGCAGTGAACTGACCCCGGAAGAAATAGCCTGGTGCAAAGAAACTGAAATGAATTCTGCTCCGGATGGAGTAACCCGCGGTCATTATTTCCGCGGGGTATTGTGATAATTATAAGATATCAGATTGTACAAATTGGCATGTTTGTGCTATAATATGCAGGAATGGAGGTGTTAAAATTGCGTGATAATGCGTACCATGGTACTCCCTATGACGATGTGTTTAGAACACTTGTAAATGATTGTTCCGAGTTGGTTTTACCAATAATAAACGAAATGTTTGGAGAAAACTATCGTGGCGACGAGCAGATTGTTTTCGGGCAGAACGAACATTTTCTTAATCAGCAGGACGGTCCGGGAGAAAAACGAATAACCGATAGCAGCTTTGTTGTAAAAGGGAAAACGGATAAAAAATACCATTTGGAATGCCAGAGCACAGGTGACAGCAGTATGCTGGTAAGACTGTTTGAATACGACACACAGATTGCTCTTGACCCGAAGGAACTGGATGGTGATGTGCTGACTGTTACCTTTCCACATACCGGAGTGCTGTATCTTCGCTCAAACAAGAAACTTAGCGATAAGATGACCATTCGGATGATAACGCCCGGAGGGGAACTATCCTACGACATTGCAGTAATGAAAATGCAAAGCTACACCTTGGATGACATCTTTGACCGAAAGCTGTATTTCCTGATACCATTTTATGCATTCGTATTGGAACGACAGATGAAAGCAGCAGGGGAGGACAAAGAAAAGCTCTCTGAAATTATCAACGAATATGCTATAATAGAAAACAAGCTTAATCTGTTGATTGAATCAGGGGACTTGACATCCTTTAGCCAAAAGGCTATAAAAGAAATGGTGAATGTAATTGTTGCAAGCTTGGCCAGACATAACGAATTGATTGTGGAAGGAGTGAAGAGCGTCATGGGCGGAAAGATTCTTAATTATGAGGCGAAGGATATTTTGAACAGAGGACGTCAGGAAGGTCTTAGAGAAGGAATTCAGCAGGGAATGCAGCAGGGAATGCAGCAAGGAATGCAGCAAGGACGCATTTCGCTGCTTTATTCACTTGTTAAGGAAGGTGTGCTTTCACTGGCAGATGCAGCGAAGCGCGCCGGAGTATCTGAACAGGAATTTAGCAATGGGATGATGCAGATTGCATAATTTGATATAACGCAAACAGGCCTGGGACTCACATAGCGTGAATCTCAGGCCTGCTTTTTTGTGATACTGTTATTGCGTTTTCGGAAAATGAGCGTATTTGCTATTTGACGGGATGGACTGCGGAGCCCCGGTTTTGCACATGAGAGGTCTTTGCATAGACGTACGAGCAATGCAGCAGGAACACAGATATACCGTATTTGGCGTTTTCGCTTTTGTTTTCCTTTGCAATCCCGATGGGTGCCTTTGTGTCAGGTTTGTAGACACTCAGCATCCCTAGCTGCTGAATATCATCCGCTACATCAGCACCCACCGGGGAGAAGAGTTCTTCTTCGCTCACGCCGTAGCGGTGAAGCAGCGAAGTTGACAACTTCTAGGGCAGTTATCAGCTCCGTCGCCGCGCTTCTACGCTTGCAGCCGATTTGCTCTTCTCACTTACTATATGTCTGATGGGCGACATTTTGAAATAGTAAAGGAGAAAATTTTGAAAAAAATATTGCCACGGCATTGAGCTTATTTCATTTCGGTTTGTTGGGTAAGCTGCTGATACATTTTCATAAGCTCGGCGACACATTCAGGCTCGCTTTTGACTTTACCCCAAAAGCCATAGGCTTCCATGACGGCTCGGTCGTTTGCCTTGTGAGCCTTGCGAAGTTCCGGGGGCATGAGAGTTTCGTCGTAGAGGTCAGCGAGGCTGCTGTCGGGGTAGAGTGCTCGTGCGTCGAGGATTGCCTGAGCGGATTTCTTGATTTTTTCTTTTTGAACGTCGGTTGGTGTCGGCCAAGGGAAGTTGTTGTATACGATGTCCTTTGAGTAGCGATAATCGCTCTTTAATCTACCGCCAACAACACGCATCCATGCCATGTGAACATTGCTTGTTAATATTCCAAAATGATAAAGTCCAGCATCAAATATGCTAAATAAGTTATTCCCGGGAATCATTCCGTTATTGATAAATCCCATAGGGACATACCTTCTATTCTCAGATGAAACTAAAGGAACGGCGATATAAACAGTATCTTTAAACTGCTTACATGGCCTAAAAAGATGGGGAACATCTTTTAATTTATACGCATCACCGGTTTTGACTTGTTCATCTCGCCATGCTTTACAATCCGAGACCCTCTTCTTAATCGAAGGGAGCTGATTTAATTCCGCAGGGGTTATTCCCGGGAGCCATAAACAATACCGTGGTATTTTTCTAATAAATTCGACTCCCATAGAATACGGCCTTATCCATTTGGCAGAATTTGGCTCCTTTTTAATCTGTTCACGGTATTCCTCTTCATTTAGAATAAGAAAGCCGTTGTCCGTTGCTTGGAATCCTTTTGTAATATCCGGCACTTCGCATAATGGGGTTCGTCGACTTTCAACTATTAAGCTACTGTTTTCGATGAGATATGGAGAAATGCTGTTTACTTCTTTGACTTTACCATCATCGAATATTTTAGGCTTTGGGGATTTATTATTACCGAATCCGAT
>JAZLHS010000030.1:0-5574 GCA_045616885.1 Selenomonadaceae bacterium
TATGCTGATATGCCGTATTGGGAGGATTGAACATGAGCAAACGAAAGCGTGAGGCGTTATGGATGGTCGCCATGCTGCTTACGAACTTTATTGTTTTTATCAGCCGTGGCGAGCGTATGGATTTTATCAGCTTTGCTACTGGTGCGGCGGTGGCCTCGTGCGTGGTAAGTATATTTTATTTACCGGGGGATGATTAACCATGAACAAAACACAAACGGTTGAAATGCTGAAAAGTAAAACGATGATGTTTGCCCATGAGTACCTTGTATTCATAAACGGGCAGGACGACCAAGGTAAAAAAGAGCGCATTAATGCGGAAATTACGGATTTGAGAACTTTGTTGGAGAGTTTGAGGCTGTATTGAGAATAAATACATGAAAGGTAGGAGGTTTAGGCGATGAACAAATACGCTGAATATGTACGAGGGAAAATAGACGAAAGAACCCTTTTTGAAGCACTGGCAGAGGAGGCGGCGGAACTTTCGCAAGCCTCATTGAAGTTTATCAGGGCTAGCGCAATGAATAACAACTGGACACCGGTAACAGCTTTTGACGCGGCGGTAAATATCAAGGAAGAAGTTATGGATATGTTGAGTATCGTCTACATGCTGGACGGCTCCATACCGAGTCAAAAGGAAGTGGACGAATACAGCAAATGGAAACGCTGGGCGAAACGCATGGGATATAAGGAGAATGATTAATGAGCGAATTTTGTTATAACAATTTTTATCTAGTGGAGACTTTGGCAGGGCTTATACCTATTACCGCTATACTTGTTCATTGCTTTAATAGTGCCAAAAAGGCGGAGAAGAAACATCAGGCGATAGAGGCGGCGATTGAATACAGCCACCGCCTCGAAGCCGATGAGCTTAATGGGGCAATAAACAAAAAGAAGTTCAACGCTTTTATGGAGAAGATGAAAAGGGCAAATGAGATTAAGAAAGGTCGTTGAAACAGAACTGGCAACAAGAGGCGTTCGGAAATAACTGTAAACTGCGGTCGTTTAAGGGGTAAGACGATGGCCTAGCATAAACCATTTTCAGAGGTTCAAGTCCTCTGCCGCAGTCCAATTCTTTCTCTAAATACGGAAATAAACGGCGAAGGAGAGCGAAATGCAAAGATATAACGACTACACAAGACTGACCCGCGAATACTTAGAAAATTTCAAAGAGTTTGAGGTAGCGGCGGAGAACCTTGCAGCGGAAATAGAAATAGCGACAGGAATTCATGCGGCAGAGGTAGCGGCACCGATAGCAAATTATTCAGGTATGCCGGGCGGCGGAAGTGGTGAGTTAACCACGGTGGAAAACTTTGCGGCACGCAGGGAAGAACTTTGTCAAAGAATTATCCGGTTAAAGAACGATTATCAGGAAATAAGCTTGCAGGTGCAAAAGATAAAGCGGGCATTAGAAGCATTAGAGGAAGAAGAAAGATACATTGTCGAGCAACATTACATTCTTCACCGTAAGTGGGTGCAGGTGGCGACAAAAGGATTTTGTTCAGTACCGGGCGCAAGGCAAAAGGGGAAGAAGATAATCAAAAAGATAGCACTGATGATATTCGGGCAGAAGGCATGGAATAGCAATAATTTTAATTTTGCCGCCTGATGCCGGTTGACTTTTTGTCTTTTTGGCTATATAATGGGCGTAGGTTACAGAACACACGAACTATAAAAGGAGCGTTCAGCATGACAAAAGAGCAAAAAGCAGAGCAAAAACGAATAAAAGCGGTTTACGAAAAAGAAATCGCAAAAGTTTGGTATAACTGGAAGACTGATAGGGTAGACCAACACATGGTCGACTATTGCGTCAAAAAGGCCGCCGCCTTTGCGCAGATGGACGACGGTGCCGTATATGTAATTGACAAGACACCAATAAAGACCCGCTTCTGTTTTGGATATTCCGACTTTGGGCAGGGGATGACCCGCGAAGAAGCAAATGAGGCAGAAGATATTTTCAAAAAGAGTCTTGCTGGGTTTATAAAAGAAAACATGGAGCAGTGTCTTAACAGCAGATTAAACTGGCTAGGAGAAGATAAATACACATCGAAGGACTACAGGAAACGGAAGTCATACGACAACAAAGACGCCAACATCGTGAATATAGTACATCGCCACTTTGCAGACCAGTTTGTCGGGTACGATTATGAGCCGGTGAGCGACACAGAATTTACTCGCATACTGGAGGCGGAGGAGATTGCCCGAGTAGAATTTAAGAAGAAGTTGAATGCATACCTGAAAAGGTATGGGCTGTCAAAAGTAGAGACTTGGACATACTGGGAAGACGAATAATAGGGTGGGGCAGAAATGCCCCGCTTTTTTATTCTGTGAATTTAATCCGTTCATAACCGCTGCTTAGAAGCTCACTACGCAATTTTTAGAGCGGTGCCCTATAAAGTATATGGGTGAAGAAAAAACGGGCGTTATACGCAAAATATGTGCCGCTCACATTTCGCTCACATTTTGTATCACTTTTATATCAGGTTTGTATCACTTTTTGAGAAATATCCGTGTTATAGTGATAGCGTAAACAAAACAGGCAGCCGCCCGAAACAGGGGCGGCCTTTTTTATGGGGTGATTGCATGAAAATTAAAGACATGGAATTGGGACAGATTATTCCGTATGAAAACAACCCGAGGCACAACGATGAAGCGGTAGAGCTTGTGGCAAACAGCATTCGCGAATTCGGCTGGAGGGTGCCGATTGTCGTCGACAAAGATATGGTTATTATTGCAGGGCATACAAGATACAAGGCGGCGGAAATGCTGGGACTTAAAAAGGTTCCTGTCTTGGTGGCAGATGATATGACGCCGGAGCAGGTAAAGGCGTACAGGCTGGCGGATAACAAAGTGGCCGAGAAGGCAGCATGGGATAGAGAACTACTCAGCAAAGAACTACAGCTAATTATGACCGATACGGAAATAGATATGGGCGAGTTCGGGTTCGATGTTGACTTAGATGTAATAGATGGCGACGCGCTGAGTGATATTTTTATTGATAAGCCGGACACGGAGAAAAAAGCAAAATTAATAACCTGCCCGCATTGCGGTGAAGAGTTTGAATTATGAACCTACATATAGCAGCAATCAATTGTCGAGTTGCCACGCCTATTCAGGACGAAATTTTTAGACTGGCGGGGAAAAATGGGTTTGTGCTTGAAAGTTTTGCATATTGGCGCGATGAACAAAATATTTTCTTTAATCCGCCATATAAGCTATTGGTTGACAGTGGGGCTTTCACATATATGGCGAATACGAAGAAGACGGTAGACTTCGACGAGTACACTCGCCGATATGCCGATTTTCTATGCCAGCATGACGCGCGATATTATTTTGAAATGGATGTTGATAGCGTTATAGGGTTAGCAAAGGTGGAGAAGCTGAGACAGCTTTTAGAGGATAGGACGAGAAAAAAATCAATACCTGTTTGGCATTTGGCAAGAGGCATGGATTATTTTAGGCAGATGTGCAACGATTATGATTATGTCGCTATCGGAGGCATTGCGTTTAATAACAAAGAGGCACGAGCGGTGAGAAAGGCTCTGCCAATGCTCGTGAACTATGCTAACTCAAAAGGCGTTAAAGTTCATGCACTGGGATATACTCCGACATCGCTGGAAAGTCTGCGGGGATTATATAGTGCCGACTCGTCTTCTTGGCTAAGTGGGAGCAGGTTCGCGACGGTATACAAGTTTAACGGCAAGAAGCTAATAACAACAAAGCCACCGCCGGGCAAGAGGTTAAAGGATTATCTAACCTTGGACACTTATAACCTGAAAGAGTGGACAAAGTATCAAAGCCAACTGCTGAGAATGGGGAGTTAACAAATGAAAAATTATAAAGCGGTCGTCCTGCTTTCGGGCGGCGTAGATAGTACGACCTGCCTTGCAATGGCAGTCGAGAAGCACGGAAAAGAAAAAGTGTATGCGCTGTCTGTGTACTATGGGCAGAAACACAGCCGTGAATTAGAAGCCGCAAAGAAGGTGGCTGACTATTACGGTGTAGATAATGGTCGTGTCCCTTTGGACGAGGTATTTAAATTTAGTGATTGCCCTTTGCTCGCTAAAAGCACGCAGCAGATAAAACATGAGGCATATTCTGAACAGCTTGCCAAAATGGGCGGAGAGGGAACGGTTGACACCTATGTCCCTTTTAGGAATGGAGTACTTCTGTCTTATGCGGCGGCAATAGCCGTGAGCGTTGGTGCCTGTGAAATATATTACGGCGCACACGCAGACGACGCAGCAGGGAGAGCCTATCCCGATTGTACGCCGGAGTTCTATGAGGCAATAGACAAGGCAATATATGAAGGTAGCGGGCGGAAATGTAATGTGATTGCCCCGCTCATCAGTATGAACAAGGCGCAGGTCGTAAAAGAAGGCCTTAGGCTTAAAGCACCCTATAAATTCACATGGAGTTGCTATGAGGGCGGAGAGAGGCCTTGCGGCGAATGTGGAACTTGCCTTGACAGGGCGGCGGCTTTCGCTGCTAATGGGGTAAAAGACCCGGCATTGGAGGGCTAAATGTATACAGTAACAAAGCGGCTGGAGATAGCCGGAGCGCACAGGTTAAACCTTGATTATGAAAGCAAGTGTAATAACCTGCATGGGCATAACTGGATAATCTATATCACCTGCAAGAGCAAGAATTTAAATAAAAATGGCATGGTTATAGACTTCAAAACCATTTCAACAATGGTAAAGAACAGACTCGACCATGCATACCTTAACGAGGTAGTCGAGGGCGTAAATCCTACGGCGGAAAATATTGCAAAGTGGATTTGCGACCTTGTTCCGTACTGTGTAAAAGTATCGGTCAGGGAAAGCGAGGGGAACACTGCTATTTATGAGCGAGAAATATTTAGTAAATGAGATATTCGCAAGCATAGACGGCGAGGGAACCCGGGCGGGGGAACTTGCTAATTTTATCCGGCTGACCGGGTGCAATCTTCGCTGTAGTTATTGTGATACCGAATACGCCTTTGTCGGCGGTAAAGCAATGACCTGTGATGAAATAATTGGTCAACTCAATCCGGCGGTAAAAAATGTCACACTCACTGGCGGAGAGCCACTATTGCAGAATTGCCGTGAACTTATTGCGGCGTTGCTGTCAGATGGCTACATGGTAAACATCGAGACCAATGGTAGCATAAATGTTGATCCTTATCTTGTGGCTGGCGTCATGGTAACGGTCGATTATAAGTGCAATACATCGGGCATGAGTTCATCAATGCTGGAAGAAAATTTCACAAAACTTCGCGACAAAGATGTAATAAAATTCGTGGTCGGCAGCATTAAAGACCTTGTACAGGCGGAAATGCTGTGTGACAAGATAAACACAAGGGCAAAGATATATATTTCGCCGGTGTTCGGGCAGATAGAGGCAAAGACAATAGTTGAGTATATGCTGGAGCGCAGGCGGATAGATTGGCGAGTTCAATTACAGCTGCACAAATATATATGGGAGCCGAATAAAAGAGGGGTATAAATGGCAATAAATGAGAAGGACGCGACCGAAGCCGTCCGCAAACTATTAGCCGCTTTTGACATTAAGAAGGACAATCACAGTGACATAGAA
>JAZLHS010000031.1:0-14022 GCA_045616885.1 Selenomonadaceae bacterium
CACTCTCCGGTGATTGCACTTGGCGGCGGTGTCGTCGGCGACCTCAGCGGCTTCATTGCAGCGACCTACATGCGAGGGGTTCCCTTCATTCAGATTCCCACTAGCCTGCTGGCTGACGTCGACTCCTCCGTAGGCGGCAAGGTTGCAGTAAATCACCGACTGGGAAAGAACTTGATTGGTGCTTTCTATCAGCCGGATGCGGTCTTCATCGACCTTGACTGTCTGAAGACGCTGCCGGCCCGTGAGATATCTACCGGGCTCGGCGAGATTGTGAAGTACGGTATCATCAGCGACGCGGCTCTCTTTGATTTCCTGGAGAAAAACGCCGAGGCTGTGAAGCAACTGGACACTGAGGCCGTCCGTCACCTCATCATCCGCTCCTGCGAGATAAAGGCGGATGTAGTAAGCCGCGATGAAAAGGAAGGCGGCCTGCGCCGTATCCTGAATTTCGGTCATACTATGGCTCACGCGGTGGAAAAGGAAGCCGGCTACGGCTGCTACAACCACGGCGAGGCGGTAGCCATCGGCATGGTCTGTGCCGCGCACATCAGTGCGGCGCTGAAGCTTGCCGACGGAGAACTGCTGGAGCGGATAGAGAAGCTTTGCCGACAGCTTGACCTCCCTACGCGCGTGGAAAACTGTACCGTTGACAAGATGTACGAGGATATTTTCCACGACAAGAAGACGGTAAACGGTGTGGTAAGCTGGGTGCTGACCCCGCGTCCGGGAGAAACAGCGATAAAGAGCGACGTGCCGGAAGCCGTCGTAAGGGCGGCAATGACATATTGCTGCGCCTGATTGCATAGTGATATCACTTCTCAAATTATTTAAATGTTTTCTTGACAAGAAAAGTACTCATCGTTATAATGTATCGAGGCTGATTTTTTATGGGTATGTTTATTTCCGTGACAGCGCTCCGTGAGACGCCGGGTCAGATGGTGCCGTTTTCATTCAATGTTGATGCGGCAGAGCTTGATGCGGCGGTATCGGTGACTTTTGTCGGCGAGGTGGAGGTCCAAGGGACGCTTCAGGCTACTGGCGAATGTTATCGAGCCGAGGGCACTATCAAATACAGCAAGTCCTTTACCTGTGACCGTTGTCTGGCAGAGACGACGCTGACAGAGACGATTCCCTTCTCGGAGAACTTCTTCCGCAGGGACGGCTCTCGTGGTGACGAGAACATTCGTCGACCGGCAGAGAAGGGCGAGACGGAGATGAAGGGCGAAGTTGAGACCGACTTTGACGGTGATGTCATCGATCTGCTTCCCACGGTCAGCGATACGCTGATAGCTATTCAGCCCATGCAGAATCTCTGCCGAACCGATTGCCGCGGTTTGTGCTCCAAATGCGGACATGATTTAAACCTCGGCGATTGCGGCTGCGATCGTCGCGTGGTCGACCCTCGTTTGGCCGCCTTAGCCGATTTTTTTAAAGATTGATTGTTGCATGAGAATTAAGGAGGTGTCATAAATGGCAGCACCGAAACGCAAAATGTCCAAGGCCCGTCGTGATTCCCGCCGTGCCAACTGGAAGCTCACCGCTCCCCAGTATGTGCTCTGCCCCCAGTGCCATGAGCCGGTAATGCCCCATCACGTATGCAGCGAATGCGGCTACTATGATGGCAAGGAAGTCATCGCTCAGGAAGCGTAAAAAAGCTTTTAAAGGAGAGCAGGATTTTCCTGCTCTCCTTTTTTTCTTGCAATTTTCACAATTAGCCGATATAATACTACTTTGTATTAGGCTATCATTAGTATCCGTGTGCGCTCAGCCGGGTATCATAGTTGCTGAAGGCACTGACGGAGGAGAGAAAATATTTGAAAATCGCAGTTGATGCCATGGGAGGCGACTTCGCCCCCGAGAAAATCGTATCGGGTGCCGTGCGGGCAGTCGACCGGTTTGGCTGTGAAATCGTCCTGGTGGGCGATGAAGAGAAGATAAAAAAACTTTTGGCGAAAGAGCCGAAGGTAAATAATGAAAAGATAGAGATCGTCAACACGACTCAGGTCATCGAGATGCACGAGCATCCGGCGGAGGCCGTCCGAACCAAAAAGGATTCCTCCATCGTAGTGGCTACCCGTCTCGTGAAGGAAGGGAAATGCGATGCCATTCTGTCGGCCGGCTCTACCGGTGCGGCAGTTACCGCGGCACAGCTCATCCTTCGCCGGATAAAGGGCATTGCTCGCCCGACAATAGCCACCCCGATTCCCACCAGGGAGGGAGTCACTCTCCTGCTGGACTCCGGTGCCAATGTTGACTCCAAGCCTGAGCATCTCGTACAGTCCGCCGTCATGGGCTCCATTTACTCAGAGTATGTCTTTGGCATAGAGAAGCCGCGAGTCGGACTGCTGAATATCGGTGAAGAGGAAACGAAGGGCAATGAGCAGGCACTGCTCACCTATCCGCTGCTTCGAGATAATCCTTCTATAAATTTTACCGGCAATGCTGAGGGTCGCGACATCCCCAAGGGTGAGTTCGATGTAGTCGTCTGTGACGGCTTCGTTGGCAATGTGGTTCTGAAATTTGCCGAAGGACTGGCGAAGACCATCGTGCAGATGGTAAAAGACGCCATCAAGAACGGCGGCCTGCTGGCTCGCCTCGGCGCATTGCTCATTATCCCGCCGCTCAAGAAGCTGGCCAAGCGGCTTGACGTAAGCGAGTACGGCGGCGCCCCCCTTCTGGGAGTAAACGGCTGCGTTATCATCAGCCACGGCTCCTCCAATGAAAAAGCAATATGTAATGCAATCGGCGTAGCAAATGAATTCGTAAAGAACAATGTCTTGCAACGCATCAGCGATACCCTGGCGAAGGAGGAAGATGCTGAACAATGACAACTGAAAATAAGCGAAGAGCAGCTATTATTGGCACCGGCTTCTATGTCCCGGAGCGGGTCATGACGAACCACGATATGGAAAAAATCGTGGACACCAGTGACCAGTGGATAGTGGAGCGTACCGGTATAAAGGAACGCCACATAGCTGATGACAGCACCGCTACCAGCGACGTGGCCTTTGAGGCTGCGAAAAATGCGCTGGCAGATGCCGGTCTGGAAGCAGCAGAGCTTGATCTCATCATCGTGGCAACCCTGACTCCGGATCATCCTACTCCCTCTACCGCCAGCCTCCTGCAGAAGCGGCTGGGAGCCGAGCATGCGGCAGCTTTTGACCTTCAGGCTGCTTGCAGCGGATTTGTGTATGCAGCGACGGTTGCTGCTCAGTTCATCGAGAACGGCTTCTACAGCAAGGTTCTCGTTATCGGAGCAGAGACACTTTCGAAATACATCAACTGGGAAGACCGAAATACCTGCGTTCTCTTCGGCGACGGTGCCGGTGCGGCAGTGTTCGCAGCGAGTGAGGATGGCAGCGGAATCCTTTCCTACGACCTTGGCAGTGACGGGCGGGGTCCCGAGCTGCTGGGCATCCCCGGCGGCGGTACCAGATACCCGGCCAATGAGGACACTATCGCCCGCAAGGTCAACAAGATACATATGGACGGCAAGGAAGTCTTCCGCTTTGCGGTAAAGGCATTGCCGGCCACCCTGAAACGCTCGCTGGAAAGAGCGGGTGCTTCGGCAGAGGAACTGACCTGGATAGTTCCCCATCAGGCAAATATCAGAATCATCGAGGCAGCAGCCAAACGATTGGCGCAGCCCCTTGACAGATTTATAGTAAATATCGAGCGTTACGGCAATATTTCGGCAGCCTCAGTTCCTATTGCGCTGGCCGAGGCCAACGCTGCCGGCAAGCTGAAGAAGGGCGACATGGTCGCTCTTGCCGGATTCGGAGCAGGCCTTACTTGGGCATCCTGCTTAATGAGATGGGCAAAATGACGCTTCGTCCGTTTACGGACAAGGGAGGACTTATAAATGTTTGAAGATAACAAAATTTGCCAAATGCTGGGAATCAAGTACCCTGTTTTTCAGGGTGGCATGGCATGGCTGGGCACTGCTGAGCTGGTAGCTGCCGTATCCAATGCCGGCGGTCTCGGAATCATTGGCGCAGGTCACATGCCCCCGGACATCCTGAAGGCAGAGATCGAAAAGACAAAGGCTCTCACTGACAAGCCTTTCGGCGTCAACATCATGCTCATGTCTCCTTTCGTTAAGGAAGTCATGCAGCTCATGGTTGACGAGAAGATTCCGGTGGTCACCACCGGTGCCGGCAACCCGGCAGAGTACATTCCTGCCATGAAGGCAAACGGCACCAAGGTAATCCCGGTCGTTGCATCCGTGGCTCTGGCCAAGCGTCTTGTTCGCACCGGCGTTGACGCTGTCATCGCTGAAGGAACCGAGAGCGGCGGTCATGTCGGCGAGCTCACCACTATGGCGCTCGTTCCGCAGGTCGTAGATGCTGTTGATGTTCCCGTTATCGCTGCCGGCGGTATCGGTGACGGCCGCGGCATCGCTGCAGCCTTTGCACTGGGTGCACAGGCTGTCCAGATGGGTACCCGCTTCGTCGTATCCGAGGAATGCATCGCTCACGAAAACTACAAGAACCTCGTACTGAAGGCAAAAGATCGCAGCACAGTTGTTACCGGCCGTAGCACCGGACATCCTTCCCGCTGCATTCAGAATAAGCTTACCCGTACCTTCCTGGAGCGGGAAATGGCAGGCGCATCTGCAGAAGAGCTGGATAAGCTCAGCGCAGGAACCCTCCGCATTGCCGCCCGTGAAGGCGATGTAGAGCAGGGCTCTGTCATGATTGGTCAGATTTCCGGTATGATGAACGAAATCAAGCCGGTCGCTACCATCATGGAGGAGCTTATTGCCGGTATTTCCAAGGCAGAGGCTGCTATCGGCAACGCCTGCCGCTAATCGGTAAATAACCTTTAAGGAGAACAAATGAATAAACTTGCGTTTATATTCCCCGGTCAGGGAGCACAGACTGTCGGCATGGGCAAGGATCTCTATGAGAACTTTGACCTGGCTCGTCGGATGTTCGAGGAAGCAGACGACGCTCTCGGCTTTTCCATCAAAAAGCTTTGCTTTGAAGGGCCTGCCGATGAGCTGATGCTTACCGCCAACACCCAGCCGGCCATTCTGACAGTCAGCGTTATTGCTGCCCGCCTGCTGATGGAGGAAGGTGTAAAGCCTGACATCGCAGCCGGTCACAGCCTCGGTGAGTACAGCGCTCTGGTAACAGCCGGAGTAATGGATTTCGCCGATGCAGTACGGGTCGTCAACAAGCGCGGTCAGTACATGCAGGAGGCTGTTCCGGTAGGAGAGGGCGGCATGGCTGCTATTCTCGGCATTGAGCGTGACAAGATAATCGAGCTCTGTGCCGAAGCCTCTGCAGTAGCTCCCGTTCAGGCAGTAAACTTCAACTGCCCCGGCCAGACCGTCATCGCCGGTGCTGCTGCCGGTGTTGAGAAGGCCGTAGAGCTGTGCAAGGCCGCAGGTGCAAAAATGGCAGTAATTCTGCCGGTATCCGCACCGTTCCACAGCACCCTCATGGAACCTGCTGCTAAGAAATTGGCAGTAGAGCTGGACAAGATAGAGATTCGCAATGCTGCCTTCCCGGTAGTAGCGAATGTCAACGGTCAGCTGGAGACAGCTGCCGCAGATATCAAGGCAAATCTCGTTACTCAGGCAGACCACCCTGTTAAGTGGGAGGACTGCGTAGCCGCAATGACCGCCTTCGGGGCAGATACCCATGTAGAGGCCGGTCCGGGCAAGACACTCTGCGGCTTTGACAAGCGTATCGACCGCAAGGTAAAGAGCCTGAATGTAGGCGATTGTGCAAGCCTGCAGAAGGCGCTGGATTTCTTCAAGGAGGTCGGCTGATATGTTGCTGGAAGGTAAAACAGCTCTGGTCACCGGAGCTTCCCGTGGTATCGGTCGGGCTGTAGCGATTGCTCTGGCCGCTGCCGGTGCAAAGGTCGCTGTCAACTACGCCGGAAATGATGCTGCTGCCGAGGAAACCAAAGCAGCTATCGAGGCAGTAGGCGGTACCGCTATCCTCGTCAAGGCAGACATTGCCGACTGCGAGGCAGTGGAGAAGATGGTGGCTGACACCGTCGAGGCTTTCGGTCAGATTGATATCCTCGTAAACAATGCCGGTATTACCCGTGACGGACTCCTCATGCGCATGAAGAATGAGGACTTCGATGCGGTAATCAATACAAATCTCAAAGGTGTATACTACACCACCAAGGCAGTAACCAAGCTCATGATGAAGAAGCGCTATGGCCGCATCATCAATATGGCTTCCGTAGTAGGACTCACCGGCAACGCCGGACAGGCCAACTATGCCGCTGCCAAAGCCGGCGTCATCGGCTTTTCAAAGACGGTCGCCAAGGAGCTGGCGTCCCGCGGTATTACCTGCAACATGGTTGCACCGGGACTCATAGCGACCGATATGACGAAGGACCTGCCGGAGAAGGCCAAGGAAGCGATGATGACATCCATTCCTCTCGGTCGTGCCGGGCAGCCCGAGGACGTAGCTCAGGCTGTGCTGTTCCTTGCATCTGACAATGCTTCTTATATAACCGGCCAAGTCATCAATGTTGATGGCGGCATGGTTATGTGATAGAAAATTATTGAGACCAATCGGGAGGAGGTGACCGACATGTCGACTTTTGAAAAAGTAAGAGATATCGTTGTAGAGCAGCTGGGTGTTGACGCCGGTGATGTAGCCGTTGAGTCCACTTTCATCGATGACCTGGGTGCAGATTCTCTTGATATCGTTGAGCTCATTATGGCTTTTGAGGAAGAGTTCGGGACTGAGATTCCGGATGAGGCCGCTGAGAAGATGAAGACCGTACAGGATGTTGTGACCTACATTGATCAGAACAAATAATCCTGGCATCTATCACGAAATAGTCGGGGATAGCGTCGGTTTCGGCGCAGCCCCGAGCTTTCGTGAAGATGACTGAACGGAGGAGTTAATTTGCAGCTTCCAGAACTTAAAATTGGCAACAAAGTAGCCAAGGTCCCTATTTTTCAGGGTGGTATGGCTATCCGTCTTTCGACAGCACGCCTGGCTGCAGCTGTAGCCAATGAGGGCGGTGTAGGACTTATTGCAGCGTCCGGTATGTCGAACGAAGAGCTTCGCTATGAGATTCGTCTGGCCCGTTCTCTGACCGACGGAATCATCGGCATTAACATCATGGTTGCCGCGAAAAAATTCAGCGAAGTAGTAGAGACTGCGATTGATGAGGGCATTGATCTGGTAGTAGCCGGTGCGGGTTTCTCCCGTGATATCTTCGGCTATGGCAAAGAATCCGGTACGCCCATTGTTCCGATCGTATCGTCCGTAAAACTTGCGAAAATTGCAGAGCGTCTTGGCGCCACCGCTATCGTGGTGGAGGGCAAGGAGGCCGGCGGTCATCTCGGTACCGATACTTCGGTTCGCGACCTTATCCCCGGCATCAGAGCAGCAGTAAGCATTCCGGTCATTGCGGCCGGCGGCTGCCTCCATGGTCAGGACATCGTTGATCTTATAAAAATGGGCGCTAACGGAGTCCAGATGGGTTCCCGTTTTGCAGCCAGTCTGGAGGCAAACTCTGCCCCCACTGTAAAAGAATATTACCTGAAATCGAAGCCTGAGGATATTGTTGTTATCCACAGCCCGGTAGGTCTTCCCGGTCGTGCCGTCCGCAATCCATTCGCAGAGCACATCATGACCGACAACTGGCCCATCCAGCGCTGTGACAACTGCCTGAAGGCTTGCAAGCATAACTTCTGCATCATCCGCGCTCTTACCAGAGCTCAGCAGGGTGATGTGGACACGGGTCTCGTCTTCACCGGCGAGTATATTTCCCGCATCAATGAGATTCTGCCGGTTAGCGAAATCTTCCGTCGTCTGAAGGAAGAAGCCGCGGTGGCTGAATGATAGACAGAACTGTGAGGTGTTTTACTTGGCCAACAGAGTAGTTGTAACGGGTCTGGGAGCAATAACTCCTATCGGAATCGGCAAGGATGAATTCTGGCAGGCACTTCTCGCCGGCAAGAACGGTATTGACCGCATTACTCGTTTTGACACTGAGGGCTATGCCTGTCAGATAGCAGGTGAGGTCAAGGATTTTGAGCCTACCGACTATATTGATAAAAAAGAATCAAAGCGCATGGATCGCTACTCTCACTTTGTAGTAGCTGCCAGTGCTATGGCTATTGAGGACGCCGCTCTCGATTTGGAGAAGGTCGACAAAGACCGTGTAGGAACCTACATCGGTTCCGGTATCGGCGGTATTGAGACTATGTACGACCAGTACAAGAAGCTCTTTGACCGCGGTCCTCGTGCCATCAGCCCATTCTTCATCCCCATGGAGATATCCAACATGGGTGCTGCTCAGGTAGCCATTCGCTATGGCTTCCACGGTCCTTCCTGCTGCCTGGTTACTGCCTGTGCAACCGGTACCGACAATATCGGCGGTGCTTTCCGTATTCTCCAGCGCGGTGATGCGGATGTAATGCTGGCCGGCGGTACCGAAGCAAGTATTTCTCCTACCGCAGTAGCCGGCTTCGGTCAGATGAAGGCTCTCTGCAGCGACCACAACGATGATCCGGCTCATGCCGTTCGTCCCTTTGACAAGAACCGCAGTGGTTTCGTCATGGGTGAGGGTGCCGGTGTTGTAGTTCTTGAGACCCTTGACCACGCTTTGGCTCGCGGTGCTCACATCTACTGTGAGCTGGTAGGCTTCGGTGCGAATTCCGATGCATACCACATGACCAGCCCTATGCCGGGCGGCGTGTATCAGCAGAAGTGCATGGAGCTGGCGGTAAAGGATGCCGGTCTCACTCCTGATGATATTGATTATGTAAATGCTCACGGCACTTCCACCCATATGAATGACCAGGGTGAGACTGCCGCTATAAAGGGACTCTTCGGCCAGCGTGCCTATGATGTTCCCGTAAGCTCCATCAAGTCCATGACCGGTCATCTTCTCGGTGCTGCCGGCGGTGTAGAATTCGTAGCCATGGCTCTCACCATAGAGCAGGATATGATACCGCCGACCATGAACTATGAGACGGTTGACGAAGACATGGATCTCGACTATGTTCCGGGCAAGGCTCGTCAGCACACGGTAAGAGCTGCCATCTCCAACAACTTTGGCTTCGGCGGACATAATGCCTGCCTGGTCGCAAAGAAGTATAGCGAATGAATGCAAATGAGCTAACGGCGGAGCGCCGTCGGGAGCTCACAGAGCTCTCGCAGAAGCTGGGTGTCGCTTTAAATGACATCGGCCTTTTAGATACTGCTCTCACTCATACCTCCTACGCCAATGAATCACTGCGCCGTAATACGACGCACAATGAGCGGCTGGAGTATCTGGGTGATGCGGTGCTTGAGCTGGCGACGAGCGACTACCTATACAAGCATTACCCCAATCTGCCGGAAGGGGACATGACGAAGGCGCGAGCCTCTATCGTCTGTGAAGAGTCCCTCTGCCGCCGGGCAGTGGATATCTGCCTAGGAGATTATCTCCTGCTGGGAAACGGCGAGAGAATGAACGGCGGAGACAGTCGTCCTTCAATTTTGGCAGATGCCTTCGAGGCAGTCATCGGGGCGATATATCTCGACTGTGGCTGGGAAACAGCGCAGAAGTATATCCTGACGCAGCTTCATGATGATCTGGTTGGGATACGATTAGGCCAGCAGAGACGGGACTACAAGACGATTCTGCAGGAAAAGATTCAGCGCCATCCCGGACAGCGAATCCTCTACGAGCTTTTGGCAGCAGATGGCCCTGACCATGCGAAGGTCTTCACGGTCTGTGTGCGTATCAATGGCATAGCCTATGGAAACGGCACAGGACGGAGCAAGAAGGAAGCAGAGCAGGCGGCAGCCAAAGAAGCATTGGGACAATTTAAGTAGGAGGAGAACAATGTACTCCGATAAAATGAATAAGCTAACCCGTTCACTGAAAAAATATCTGGCTCTTACCTGTGCGGTAGGAACAATGGTTTTTGCCTCCTTCGCTCAGGCTGCTCCGGCTGAAGGCGACGCGCAGCAGTCCAATATGACTGTCGCTGAGATGGCTGAGCTGGCAAAAGAGAACGGCTATAAGCACACCAGTACTCGTTATGGGTATAGCATTGTTTGCCCGAAGAAGCCGAATGTTATTCCTCTTTCTATCATGGATGAGAGATCAAAGGGAGAGGTACTTATCTTCGACAATGATGAGTACTACATAAAGAACGCCTGGATAATCATGGTGGATGCTTTTGAGGAGAATGAAATTCCCGCAAATCTTCCCAGCATGGATGAACCCAGTCGGGAGAAGCTTGTCGAGAAAATATCCCACAACAGCGGCTATGAGCTGGTAAGAGTTGCCGATATGGGACATACCAGCGGTATCTACTGCATCACCGCCAAGGAAATAGAGATTGATACAAATGGTGACGGCAAGGTCGATGAGGTCATGACGGCCGATACCCAGATGATAAAGACCTTTTTCCGCGGACAGTTCAACGGTCGCTTTGCGGTAGAGCTTATCGATAATCCGGATTTGACTCCGGCAAATGTTTCCGCTTATCAGGTCGGTCTGCTGACCTTCCAGGAGTGGCCTTCCACCTCTGAGGATAAGAAGGGCTCTGCCAAAGTCAAAAACAGTGACGCCAAAAAGAAATAATCCGTAAAATAATCCCGGTCAGTTCAGTGAAGAAACAGAGCTGACCGGGATTTTTGTTGTGAGCTTTTCAGATGTTTTCTTGCGTTTGCATAAGAGTCTGAAAGATAAAACCTTCGAGAGAAGAGTTCATAGGAAAGAATACAATATATGTAAAAATCTTCTTTATAGAATAATTGACTGGATAGCTCTATGAGATATAATAGCAATGTAATGCCTAAAATCTTTTGAATTGTTGAGCAATATTCCTGAATAGAAATCGGGGGAAACCATGAAAATCGGATTTGATAACCAAAAGTATTTGACAATGCAATCTCAACACATCAAGGAACGGATTTCCAAGTTCGGAGACAAGCTGTACCTTGAATTCGGCGGCAAGCTGCTGGATGACTATCACGCATCAAGAGTGCTGCCCGGTTTCGCTCCGGACTCGAAGCTCCAGATGCTGCTGCAGCTGGCTGATCAGGCGGAGATGATTATCTCCATTAATGCTGATGATGTGGAGCAGAATAAAGTACGCCATGATTTGGGAATCACCTATGATTTGGATGTTCTTCGCCTCATTAAGGTGTATCGGGAAAAGGGACTCACTGTATCCAGTGTCGTCATTACCCAGTACAAGGGGCAGAAATCCATTGCCGCGTTCCGGAGCAAGCTGGAGGACGTAGGAGTGAAGGTATACCTTCATTATCCCATTGCCGGCTATCCGTCCAATGTGGATTTCATCGTCAGCGATGAAGGATATGGACGAAACGAATATGTAGAGACATCTCATCCGCTGGTAATCGTCACCGCTCCCGGCCCCGGCAGCGGCAAAATGGCCACCTGTCTCTCACAGCTTTATCACGAGAATAAGCGTGGCGTAAAGGCAGGCTATGCCAAGTTCGAGACATTCCCCATCTGGAACCTTCCGCTGAAGCATCCTGTCAACATGGCCTACGAGGCAGCTACCGCAGACCTGCACGATGTGAACATGATTGACCCCTTCCATCTGGAAGCATACGGGGAAACAACTGTAAACTACAACCGTGACATAGAGATATTCCCCGTTCTGGAGGCAATCTTTGAGGGTATCTACGGATACTGCCCATATAAGTCCCCAACCGATATGGGCGTAAACATGGCAGGAAACTGCATCTGTGACGATGAGGACTGTCAGGAAGCCTCCCGGCAGGAAATAATTCGCCGCTACTTCCAGAGCGCAAATCGCTTTGCTATGGATGAAGCCAGCAAAGAAGAGGTCTATACTCAGGAGCTGCTGCTGAAGCAGGCGAAGGTCAACCCGACAGACCGGGCAATCGTCGGGATAGCCCGCTCTCTCCGGGAGCGAACCGGCCATGAAGCGGCAGCCATGGAGCTGAACGACGGACGAATCATCACCGGCAAGACGAAGAGCTTGCTGGGTCCCTGCTCATCCGTACTGCTGAATGCAGTCAAGGTGCTGGGTGGTATCAATGATGCCATCGACCTTATTTCCCCCACCTACATCGAGCCGGTTCAGCGGCTGAAGACCGAGTATCTGGGCAGCAAAAATCCCCGTCTTCACATGGACGAAATCCTCATTGCCCTGTCAATGTGTGCTGTAACCGACCCTAATGCGGCCAAGGCACTGGCGCAGCTTCCCAATCTCAAAAGCTGCCAGCTCCATGTAACCTCGATGCTGTCAGCCACCGACCTCAAGGTCTGCAAGAAGCTGGGCATCGAGCTGACAAATGATACGGCTGTTACCTTGAATTAAAACGCTATTCTGTACGATTAATAAGCAGGTCTTTTGAATATCGCATATTAAAGGGACTGTGAAAAATGAGCATTCATTTTTCACAGTCCCTTTTCGTCTGATAGTATTTTTAGAAAAGATACCCTCGATGAAAAAATAATCTGAAAATAATGATTAGCCTCGTCTCGTCATGCCTTGCAATTTTTTCCGAAAGCTGTATAATCGCATCTATATATTTTTTCAGGTTGCACTGACAGCCTGTATAATCAGGAGATGTATGAGATGATATTGGAAAGACTGGAGCGCATACCGGTCAGCGGCTTTCACTACAAGATGCTGGCGGTCACCGGTTTGGGCTGGCTCTTTGACTCAATGGATACGGGTCTCATTGCCTTTGTCCTGCCGGTGCTGGCGAAGGAGTGGGGTCTCACGCCGGGACAGATGGGCTGGATAGGAAGCATTGGCCTTATCGGTATGGCTCTTGGTGCGGTGCTGGCAGGAACGCTGGCCGACAGAATCGGCCGAAAGCAGGTCTTCACTATCACGGTGCTGCTTTACTCAATTTCAACCGGCCTGTGCGCACTGGCGACGAGCTACGAGATGCTGCTTTTCCTCCGTTTTCTTGTCGGCTTCGGCTTGGGCGGCGAGCTGCCTGTAGCAGCGACACTGATGAGTGAGTATGCTCCCACGAAGCTCCGGGGACGGTTCATCGTATTGCTGGAGAGCTTCTGGGGTGTAGGCTGGTTGGTGGCTGCGCTGATTGCGTATCTGCTGATTCCGACCTATGGCTGGAAGATTGCCTTTGTGCTGGGTACTTTGCCGGCGCTTTATGTTTTCCTGCTGCGCATGGGAATGCCGGAGTCTGTCCGCTACCTCATCAGCAAGAGACGGGCGGAAGAGGCGAAGGAAATTATACTGGGACTGGAAGCAAAGGCGGGAATCGCCAGTGAGCCGTTTGATGCGGAGCTGAGCGAAGCAGAGACGAGCGCACCGCCGAAGCAGAGTCCGCTGACTCTCTGGACGAAAGAGTATCGGGTACGCACAGCGATGCTTTGGCTGGCTTGGTTCGGTATCGTCTTCAGCTATTACGGTATCTTTATGTGGCTGCCGTCCATCGTCTTCAAGCAGGGCTTTGCGGTGGTCAAGTCCTTTGAGTATGTGATGATAATGACATTGGCTCAGCTGCCGGGCTATCTGGCGGCAGCTTGGCTGGTAGATATCATCGGCCGACGGCTCACTCTGTCCGGCTTCCTGCTGCTCAGCGGCGTCGCCAGTTATTTCTTTGGCAATGCCGGCTCTCCGGGGGAGCTGCTGGCCTGGGGAGCTGTTATGTCCTTCTTCAATCTGGGAGCCTGGGGAGTCATATACACATATACCCCGGAGCTTTATCCAACGGCTATCCGCGCTCTGGGTAGCGGCTGGGCGGCCGGGTTCGGCCGTATTGGTGGCATGACGGCGCCGGCGCTGGTGGGCATGATGCTGGCGGGCGGCTCCCAGATGGACAGCGTATTCTTTATGTTCGCCGCAGTGCTGGTAATCGTGTCAGCTATTGTACTGGGGATGGGCGTGGAGAGTCGCCAGAAGCAGCTGGAGGCTATCTGATTCAGTGAATTTGACGGGCAGGGACTTGGATGAGAGGGACTCATTCAGGTTCCTGCTCGTTTTTCTGTCACAGACGAAAAAAGCAAAATAAAAAACCGCACCGGAAAACCGATGCGGTTAATTTCAAATCGTGGTCG
>JAZLHS010000032.1:0-2174 GCA_045616885.1 Selenomonadaceae bacterium
TGGGCGATCAGCTGATGCGCATTCAGAAAGGCCGCCGTGACCCCGGGCCTGAGGTCGGCGATACAGCAGCCGTCAAGCTGCTCCGTCCCTTCTGGTACCGCGAGAACGACTAAAATTAAAAGAGAGCAGCTTAATCAAGCTGCTCTCCTTTTCTGTCGATACAGCCGTAATACCATCTGACGAAAACCCGCTTGCGCTCGGTTATCCACGCAACGGTACATAAGCTCCTGCTTCATATGCTTATTCGCAGGTCGCTAAGTACCGGCGTGGATAAACGGTTTTCTTACAGAAGGTATTACGGCTTTTTCTACATTAGGGAAGGCTCCCCTTACAGGGGAGCTGTCGCCGCAGGCGACTGAGGGGTAATTTTAATGCATATCTAATATATCTGCTCTTGTTTTCTAATTTTGACAGGATATATTATAGCCAAGATAAATCCGAAATAGTCATAGAGAAAAGGAGCTGACTGAAATGAATATCAAGAATATGAATGTTAAGAAGATTATGGCCGCTGCTCTACTGGGTGCTTTTGCTGTCGGCAGCAGTTTCACCGTATGGTCGGCTGAGCCGTCCTTTGTATCGGCCGGTCGTTACAAAAATGAGGGCATGGCCTATGGTGATGATTGCCGAAATGGCGGCAGGTACGGCGAGAACGGACAGGAGGGCTGCCGCGGCGGACGCGGTGAGCGTCGCGGCCCCGGCCGCATGATGGGAAACCGTTGGAACAATGCGGAAGTAACGCCGCAGGCAATGGCCGACAACATGGCAAAAACCTTTGGTCTTGACGCCGGAGAAATCCTGGCTGCACACGAGGCAGGCCGTCACCATCGGGACATCATGCACGCAGCTTTTGTAGCAAAGGCCTGCGGTCATTCGTTCGATCAGGTTATTAGACTCAAGACGAATGACAACAGCTGGCGGGATGTTGAAGCCATGATGCGAGTATCTCCGGAAATGATGCGTGGTGTATGGAACGACATCGTGACGGACAGACTGGTCGAGAGACTGAATCTGGAAAGAAAGACTGTAAAGAGTCTCATTGACGACGGTTACAAAGCTTATGATATTTCCTTCGCAGCCGTGATTGCCAAGCTGTCAAACAGTGATGTGAAAGCTGTTCTGAAGGAGCGCAGGATAAACAACACCTGGCGCGATGTGGCAAGGGCTCACAAGGTGGATGAGAGGAAGATGGCGCAGGAGATTCGTGAACTCTGCGGCCCCGGTATGGGTTTCGGAGGCATGGGCGGACGCGGGCCGCAGGGTGAGCATCGCCCGATGCCGTTGCCGTTAGAAGAGGAATAACTTCATAATAAAAAAGGGACAGTGAAAAATGAGCAAATCATTTTTCACTGTCCCTTTTTGTAGTATACTTTTGCTTTATTATCAGAAATGACTTTTGTTTGATGTTCCGGCGGCAGGGCAAGGCGCCACATTTCGGCGGCCAGCATATCCAGCGACAGCATTTCCTGAAGGGGAGAGCGCGGCTTTGCCTCGGTGGAGCCTCTTTGAGCAAGCCGAGGGAAGAAATCACTGACGGAGGTTATTATAGGCAGCGCGTTTTCATCATTCTCTTTGTCCTTGTATCGGTCGCGGAGGTCGGCCAGTATCTGTCGTCCGTCATCATCGAAAGCCAATGGGCGGATGTATAGAGGACCGGCTTCATCAAAACGGGCAATCTTATCGTCTGAAAGATTCAGCAGAGCTGCTATCATCAAGCGGGCAAGTCTCGTGTAAGGATAGCGTTTTGATTTCAATGCAGATATAAGGGCGTCAAGGCTGTTTATAGAGGTATCCCGGAGAGCAGTCCACAGGAGATTTTCCAAACCCTCGCCTACTCCGTGGATGCGGGCGATTTCTCCCGCAGTCAGGGGAAGCAGACGCCCTAGTAGAGCAGGGAACAGCCTCGCCGTATCCGGTAGTGAAGCAGTTTCCTTAAGGTGCTGGAGCTCTGAGGCAGCGAGATTTGGCAAAGTCTGCATTATTTCCGGAGCTATCTCGCCGGATGACTGAAGAAATTTCCTGATGCCGGAGGCACTGGCCACCGGTTCGCCCTCCAGTCCGGCGATACCGTCTTCATGATAGCCGGTGCCCCGACGATGGATGAGAAGAGGCTTCAGCTGAGGGGCGTATTTGTTTATGGCTCTTAGGTACTGAATCGCCAATATGTTGTTGGG
>JAZLHS010000033.1:0-34910 GCA_045616885.1 Selenomonadaceae bacterium
CGCATCGAAATCGGCGAAGTCATGTACACCAGAGAGAAGATTGACCTTGACAAGCTCCTCCATCAGATTATCGAGGACGGCGAGCAGCTGGGCGCTCACCGGCAGGTGACTATCGACTCCAACATCTACCTGCTCCACAAGGAAGTTTATTCATCCCCCCGTCAGCTGGAATACATCATCCGGCAGCTGATGACTCTGGCTGTCATCTACTCCCGCGACGGCCATGCGGCCTCCCTCACCGCCACCGAGCTTATCGACGACCTGGCTGCTGCGGACAGGAACTTCGCTTTCTTCCGCTTCATCATCGCCGACAGCGGTATCGGTCTGAGCGAGTCCCAGCTGCGACAGATATTCACTCCCCATTATCCTCTGGCCATGCGCACTGACGACCTCACCTACATCTCCCGACTCTCCAACGTCATCGCCAAGAAGCTGGTGGAGAGTATGAACGGCACTATTTCCGTCACCAGCGAAAAGGGAGAAGGTACCTACTTCACCATTACGCTGCCTCTGGAGCTGGTGGAAGAGGAAAATCCCGTCCATGAGGAGGCGACAGCATGATTACAAGTTTGTGGTACGACTTCAATATCCTCTGTCTCCTCATCGCTGCCATCGTTTTCATTGACCTGTACCGCCGTGAAGACTCAGGCTTCAAGAGCACCATGCTCATCCTGATGATCTTCAGCGCGACAGCCATCTGGGCTACCAACTCCAGCTATACGGCGCTGACGCTCCACGAGATGCACGCTCTGGGCAAGCTGTCAGCTACAGCAAAAGACCTGTCCGCCCTGTTCGGAGTTCTTTTCATCTGCCGCTTTCTGGCCTATCGGCTCCCTCGCTGGCTGCTGGTATCTATGGTAGCCTGCTCCTTCATCGGCACGGTACTCATCCTGACCTCCAACTATCACAGCCTCGTCTACACCGACTATCGGCTGGTTGATTCCGTATTGATACCCGGTGCCAAGGTCATGCTCACCGGCAAGGGTATCGGCTACCTGCTGATAGCCGCCACTCTCATCACGGAGCTGTGTACTGCCGTCTACGTCCTCTACGTCAGCTACAAGGAGAATCTGGCCTGCAACAATCCCAGCCGCGCCATTCTCTGCAAGCGCATCCTGCTGGCTCAGTCCGTAGTCATCATTCCCATCATCCTTACCAACAGCCGATTCATCACCGACGACCTTGTGCCGGTAGGAATATTCATCAACTGCCTCATCCAGTACATTTTCTTCGCTCACTACGGGCTGTATGATATCGTCCGGGCTGCAAAGGACAACGTTATCGAGACCACCGCCGAAGGCGTAATCGTTCTGGATAAGGATATGCGTATATCCTATTCCAACAAGGCCGCCGACCTCCTGCTGCCGCACATGAAGCCGGAGCAGCTGGCCTCATGGATACTGGCCGAAGGTGCCATAGACGACACCGGCGGCTCCACCAACCTCAACATCGCCGGCCGCACCTACAGTGCCCGCCTCCAGAATCTATCTCATGAACAGGTAGACAAGGGCTACTTCATCACGCTGGTAGACATCACCGACATGGTGACAAAGGCCGAGCAGATGCGTCAGCTGAAAGATCGCGCTGAGCAGGCCAATCGGGCAAAATCTATCTTCCTAGCCAACATGAGCCATGAGATACGAACCCCCATGAACGCCATCGTCGGCATCACGGAGATACTGCTCCGCGACAAGCCCCTGTCCCGCCAGCTGGAATATCTGGGCAACATCCGCACCGCCGGCACCTCGCTGCTGGCTATCATCAACGAAATACTGGACTTCTCCAAGGTGGAGTCCGGCAAGATGGAGCTGATAAACGACCAGTACGAGCCCCTATCTCTCCTGAACGATATGAGCATGATACTGCTGAGCCGCATCGGCGAAAAGCCGGTAGAGCTCCAGTATTCGCTGGCCAAGGATCTGCCTCAGACTCTCATCGGCGACAGCGTCCGCCTGCGTCAGGTACTGATAAATCTGGCCAACAACGCCATCAAATTTACCGAGAAGGGTCACGTCCGAATATCCGTCCGGGTGGAGCCCAACGGAGAAAAGGGCATCCTGCTCCACGCCGCTGTCTCAGATACCGGACAGGGCATCAGCAAGGAAAATCTTAAGAAGCTCTTCAGTGACTTCCAGCAGGTAGACAATCTCAAGAACCGCGACAAGGAAGGTACCGGCCTCGGCCTCGCCCTCTCCAAGCGCCTCATCGACCTGATGGGCGGCAGTATCGGAGTCCGCAGCGAGGAAGGACTTGGGAGTGAGTTCTACTTCACAGTTCCTCAGGGCGTAGCCGATGAAACCCCCGCCGCCGCCCTGAAGGAAAGTGTAAAGGAGAATCCCCCCTCCGTCGGTGCCATATTCTCCTCCACTGACAATACCAATCTGCTCCGGGAGCTGGCCGACGACTTCGGCGTTCACTTCGTGGATATCAAGCAGCTCTCTATCCTTGACCACTTCCCCGACTTCATATTCGTGGATACCGACACCTACCAGAGCAAGAGTCAGCTCTGCAATGAGCTGAAGTCTCACACCCAGCTGGTAGTCGTTCAGAATGCTCTCATCAGCAACATACAGGATCCGGCGGCTGTCGTAATAAGCCAGCCCCTCTACTCCATGAACTTCTGTCAGGTGCTGAACAAAGAGACCGTCGAGACTACGGAAGTCATGCGGGATGAGTCCTTCACCTTCATCGCCCCCGATGTCAGAGTCCTCATCGTCGACGACAACGACATGAATCTGAAGGTCGCCAGCGGTCTCCTGAAGCCGCTGGGTATGCAGATAACCACCGCCAACAGCGGCTCCGAGGCCATCCGTCTGGTGGAGACCTCCGAGCCCTTCGACATCATCTTCATGGATCACATGATGCCGGGCATGGACGGCTGCGAGACCACCTCCATCATCAGGAGCCACGAGGATAACTACTTCAAGACCGTTCCCATCATCGCTCTCACCGCCAACGTCTTTGCCGAGAGCCGGGCTCTCTTCATGGCCGCCGGTATGGTTGGCTTCGTAGCCAAGCCTATCGACAGCAAGGAAATAACTGCCGTCCTTCGGAGCTGGCTGCCGCCGGAGAAGCTGCTCCGCCCCACCAAAGAGGATGTGCAGGCCATGAACAGCGAGGAGCAGGGCTATGAGATAGACGACGAGCCGCCAGACTCCGCTGAGCTGGTCGGCCTGCCGGAAATCGAGGGCATAGACAACGCTATCGGTATCAAGAACTGCGGCACAGCCGAAAACTTCCTTGGTCTTCTTGATGACTTCGTGAAGATGGCTGAACTGAAGTGCGAAGAAATAGACGGCTATCTGCAAACCGGAGATATCCCTCGCTACACCATCGAGGTTCACGCCATGAAGAGCGTCGCCCGCCTCATCGGTGCCATGGAGCTAGGGGAGAAATTCTTCGAGATGGAGAAAGCCGGCAAGAACTTCCAGACCGACCTGATACAAGAAAAAACTCCGCCGCTCTTGGCTGAGTTCTACGACTACAAGGAGCGGATAGCTGCCAAGCTGAAGAAGGATGATGAAGCTCCCAAGGAAGAACTGGACAATGAAACAATCCGGGAGCTCCTGATAACTCTCCGCAACGCAGTCGCCGCTCTGGATATGGATGCCATGGACGACACGATGGCTCAGATAGCCGGTGCCAAACTGCCGGATGACTGGGCAAAGGATATTACCCGACTGGAAGGCTATGTAACGGATATGGATGCCAACGGCACCGCCAATATCGTCAACAGCCTGCTGGAAAAGTTGCAATAAAAGAAACAGAGAGGAGCAAATACTTATGAGCACAAATGCGCCGGTAATCAAAATCAACCCCGCAAACTACACGACCCTCCTCGTGGCCGAGGGCACAGGCTACCTCAATATCACCATCAGAGAAAAAATCACGGAAGCCGGTTTCCCCGTAATCAACAGCTCTGCCAGCCCTGAAGCTCTGCGCCGCGCCGGCTCCGCTGTCCGCGTGCTGTTCCTTTTTCTCAGCCCGGCGATGCTGGCCAAGACTGAGGCACTGCAAGCCTTCCGCAAACAGGCAGTAGAGAGAAGGATAAACATATTCGTTCTGGCCAATCAGCAGGACGAGCTTTATCAGCTGGAGCAGATAATCCCCAAGCAGTTTATACTAAAGGAATTCACCCGCCCCATCGACTTCTCCGAAATGGTCGCCGGCATGTGCACGGCTCTCGGCAGCCTCAGTGACCGCCGCCGCCGCAAGATACTGGCAGTAGACGACTCCGGCGCCATGCTCCGCAACATCAAGACCTGGCTGGGCAACGAATACGATGTCAATATCGCCAACTCAAGCCTCGTAGCCATCAAGCACATCTGCGTAGACCGGCCCGACCTCGTCCTCCTTGACTATGAGATGCCCATCTGCGACGGCCCTCAGCTCCTGCGAATGCTCCGCGCCGACCCGGCCTATGTTGACCTCCCCATCATCTTCCTTACCGGCAAAAACGACCGGGACTCCATTACGCAGGTAATGAGCCTCCATCCTGCCGGCTATATCCTGAAATCAAACGGTGTCGAAGCGGTAAAAACCACCGTCCATAAATTCTTCCATCCATAATTACAAAAAGGGGCTGTCGCCGCAGGCTGACGATTGTATCAAGTCCGCCCTTTTTAAGGGCTGGGGACCGCCACAAGCTGACGATTGTATCAAGTCCGCCCTTTTTAAGGGCGGGGGACCACCGCAGGCTGGCGAATTGTATCAAGTCCGCCCTTTTTAAGGGCGGGGGGCCGCCGCAAGGCGGTGGTGGGTTAATATGTCCGAACCCTCCACCATGCTGCGCATGGTCCCCCTCCCTGAACACCAGGGAGGACACACGCTACGCCAACCCAAAGGCTCCCCTCTCAAGCAAAGACTAAAAAGTGGCGGGCGACTAATTTTCATTAGTCGACCGCCACTTATCTTTTTTATGTGGTATTATTCCGGTCTTGCTACGACAAGCTCTACACCGTTGCGGGCAAATACTTCCTTCCACTCGGCAGAAGGCTCCTCGTCGGTGATAATCATATCAAAGGTATCCCAAGGAGCAATGACAGCGAAAGCCGCTCTGTTGAACTTGGTATTGTCAGCCATGAGGATTCGCTTGGCAGCACGAGCCAGCATCTCCTGCTTGATAACAGCCTCTTCCTCATCAGACTCCAGCACGCCGCCGGCCAGATCGAGACCCTTGCAGGCCACGCAGGCGATATCGGCGCTGTAGCCGCGGATAGTCTTAACAGCTGCCGGACCGACCAGAGCCAGAGCATGCTGCTTCAGCTTGCCGCCGGTAGAATAGATGGTGAGTACGCCGTCAGAAGCCAGAGTCAAGGCACGGGCGCTATTGGTAACAACAGTGAGACCACGCTCACCCTTCAGATAGGTCAGGAGAGCGAGAGCAGTAGTACCGGCATCCAGCATTACGCGGCTGCAACCGGCGATGATGGAGGCTGCCTTCTTGGCAATGCGCTCCTTGCCGTCACTGTTTACAAAAGTACGGCGAGTGAAGGACAGGGCGTCGGCTACGGGGGCCTTCAGGACAGCACCGCCGTAGTTTCTGGAGAGAAGGTCTTCCTTCTCCAGTCGCTCCAAATCGCGGCGAACGGTCTCTTCGGTTACCTTGAAATCTCGCGCCAAATCACGAACATATACCTTCTCGTCTTTTTTCAGTCGTTCCATTATTGCCTTGCGGCGTTCAATTCCCAGCATAATCTCGCCCCATTCATCATTTGTTATTGTTGACTCTGTTTTCTTTGCAGAACTTTCTTTATTATATATGTTTTTTCTTTTTTATTCAATCAGTATTTTACAAAATTTTTCAAAAAGTTTATAATGAAAGATGCTTTAATACAGCGATTTTATGGAGAATGGAGTGACAATATGGCAGCTGTTGACAGATTCGGTCGGGAAATCGACGATGACCAGTTCGACCTTACCTTCGAGAACGGCGGCCATGTCAGGATGCTGGGTGAGCGGCGAGGCGCCGCCGGTACCGGCGTCAGCGGCAGTGAGTCATTTCACTCCCCATATTTCCGGGAGGCAATGGCTCAGGTGCGAGCCGGCAATCAGGCGACAAAGCCCGTGCGAACCAGAGGACTGTCCGCCGGTCTCGTCATCGCCGCCGTCATCTTCTGCTACGGCCTGCTCACTATGGATATCCCCGTCATCTATCTGGCGGTGTCCTTCATCGTCTACGCCCTCGCCCCTGTCCTCGGGAAAATGTCTCCGGCACACAGCGCCGCTATCCAGCAGGCTGTGCGGACATTCTCCGTCACTACATTCGTCGGGGCCATCGTGATGGCGATGGTGTAGGACTGCATACAACCTCACCCACCGGCTTCGCCGGTCCCCCCTCCCCAATGGGGAGGGTCAATGACTTCTCATTGTGCCGAGGAATGAGGCCACACCCTAATATAAATCCAGTCGCTGCACGCCCGTAAAGAAACCATTAATAAACGGCGGTACTTGGCCGGCTGCGAGCAAGCCTGCGAAGCAGACTGCTTAGTACCGTTGCGTTTATTACTGAGCGCAAGCGTGTTTCTGTCGGGTGATGCAGCGACTGTCAGACAAATCTTTTTAAAGATATTTCCCTCACATAGACTGCCTAGCTACAGCAAAATAAGGAGAAAATCATGGACAAATACACCCGTCCCGACTGGACTGAATACTTCCTCGACATCGCCGGCGCTGTCGGTCGCCGTGCCACCTGTCTCCGCCGTCGCTACGGTGCAATCATCGTCAAAGACCACATCATCGTGTCTACCGGCTACAACGGCGCCCCCCGCGGCGAAGCCAACTGCCTCGACATCGGCACCTGTGAGCGCGAGCGCCTCAATGTGCCGAAAGGAGAAAAATACGAACTCTGCGTAGCTGTCCACGCCGAGCAGAACGCCATCATCAACGCCGACCCGGAAAAAATGGAGGGCGCTACCATCTACATCGCCGGCTACAATGCCGACGGCTCTCTAGCCAGCGGCCAGCCCTGCCTCCTCTGCCGCCGGATGCTCCGCAACGCCCGCATAAAAAACGCCGTCTATAAAGACGCCGACGGCAATATCGTGGACATCGCCCCGAAGGATATTAAAGACTGAATTCTCTACAGCAAAGCACCCGACTCTGAATACTAATACTATCAGAGTCAGGTGCTTATTATTTATCGCCATAGTGCCCGCGGCAGTGTGCGATATATATTCTATTTCCTTCGATGTGATAGACCAGGCGGTTCACATCATCAATGCGACGACTATATTCTCCCGCAAGATTTCCCATCAGCTTCTCAGGTTTGCCGATTCCTTGTCCTGCACCATTGCGCTCGATATCGGTAATCAGCTGGTTTATTCGTTTCAGAGTCTTCTTATCCTGTTGCTGCCAGTACAGGTAATCTGCCCAGGCATCATCTGACCATATCTTCTCACTCATCAGCGACCTCAATCAGCTCATGCACTGTTCCGCCGCCATTTCTCAGTTCCGCAACAGATTTCAGAATATATTCCTGATTGAACCTATCATAGAATGGATCCGCCGCTGCATCGTCATCCTGAACCACTGCAAATGGGATTCCTCTATGACGCAGTGCTGCTTTCACAAAAACATTTACAGCCGTAGAGGCGGACATACCAACATCCTTGCATAATGCTTCAAAATTCACCATATCGGCAGCATCAATATTAACTGCCAAAGTCGCCGTTGCCATTCTATCACTCCCTTTTCTTTCCAAGAACACTATTGATATTATACTACAACAAGTCTATCAAAACAATTGACCAACCGGCCATCACTTTCCCACGCAGAACCGGCTGAAGATATGATCCACCACATCTTCAGAAGCCGTGAGCCCCAGAATGGCTCCAAGACTGTCTACCGCCGCCGTCAGGTCGATGGTGGCACAGTCAGCCCCCAGACCGGCATTGATGGCATCAGCGGCCGCCCCCACAGACTTCATAGCTGACTCCAGCCGATAGGCCTCCCACTCGGTAGCCACGCCGCCCTCCGTCAGCTGTTCATCGCTTACGCCGGAAAGGGCATACTCCCTGATTGCCGCCGTAAGCTGCTCCAATCCCATTCCTTCTTTGGATGAGATATTGAACAGCTGTGCCTTATCTCCGGCCGCTTCCTTTATCGCGGCTTCCGTATCCTTGCAGCCAATCAGGTCGCTTTTCGTAACCAACAGGAAAATCTTTTTATTCGGCACCCCTGTAGGGGAGCTGTCTGCGAAGCAGACTGAGGGGTAACCTCTATTCGATATAGATGGCTCCCCTCTAGGGGAGCTGTCTACGAAGCAGACTGAGGGGTAATCAGACAAGTTATCTTTACTTTCTTCACCCCTCCGGCACTTCGTGCCACCCCCCCTAGAGGGGAGGCTATTATACGGATTAGCTGTTACCCCTCCGCACTTCGTGCCACCTCCCCTAGAGGGGAGGCTATTATCAGGACTAGCCGTTACCTCTCCGCCCTGCAGGCACATCCCCTGAAGTGGAGGCATTTTCCTTCCAGTCAAGCCGTACAGCAGCTCCCGGTCATCATCAGACAGCGGCCGACTGCCGTCAAAGAGCGCCAGCACCAGCTCTGCTTTCTCCATCGCCGCCCGGCTCCGCTGGATACCAAGCTGCTCCACTCTGTCCTCAGTATCACGGATGCCCGCCGTATCAATGAGCCGCAGCGGTACTCCGCCGATATCCGCATACTCCTCCAGACTGTCTCTGGTGGTACCGGCAATATCCGTCACGATAGCCCGCTCCTCTCCCAAGAGCGCATTCAGCAGACTGGACTTTCCCGCATTCGGCGTGCCGACGATGGCCGTCACGAGACCGTCCCGGAGAATCTTGCCGGTATTTCGCGTGCGGTAGAGCCGCTCCATCTCAAGGCATATCTCCGACAGCTTCTCCCCTGCCTCCTCAAGGCTCAGCTCCTCGATACCCTCCTCCGGGAAATCAATGAGCGCCTCAAGATGAACGAGAATGTCCAGTATGTCCTCCCGCCAGCGGCTGACCCTCGCCGACGCCTTGCCGGACAGATGTCCAGCCGCCAGCTTCAAGGATGCGGAGGTCTTCGCCTCTATCACATCCATGACCGCCTGCGCCTTTAAGAGGTCAAGGCGTCCGTTCAAAAAAGCCCGGCGGGTATACTCGCCCGCCTCTGCCGGTCTTGCACCCAGCTCACAGCAGGCCTCCACTATCTCCCGCAGCAGTACCGGTGCCCCGTGACACTGCAGCTCCGCCACATCCTCACCGGTGTAGGAGTGGGGAGCCCGCATGACCAGCGCCAGACCGTCATCCAGCCGACGGCCGCCGATGACGATATTTCCGTAGACAGCCCGATGGCTCTCCGCCTCATTAAGGGTGCTTTTACCCAAAGGGTCGAAGACCTTCCCGGCTATTTCCACCGCCCGCTCGCCGGAGAGCCGGACGATGCCTACGCCGGCTCTGCCCCGGGCAGTGGCTATGGCAACGATTGTTTCTTCCTGCATGAGATTTTACCCCTCCGCCCTTCGGGCACCTCCCCTGAAGGGGAGGCTATTATTGGTTGGAAGCTGATTTCAGCTATTTATCCCGGCTTATCAGTATTTTTATCGCCTCGACTGCGGTGCGGATAGCCGCATCGGTATCATGGACGACAGGATTGTCCAGCCCTGCCGCCTCCCGCTCCTGATTTGCCACTACGAGGAACACCGAGCCCGCCCGTACTCGCAGGAACTGAGCCACGATAAAGAGGGCGGCACTTTCCATCTCCGAGCAGAGGCAGCCCATCCGCTTCCATGCCTCCCACTTGTAAAGCAGCTCCCGAGCTGCCGGCATTATCTCCGGATTGTGCTGACCGTAGAAAGCATCCTTGCACTGTGCCACTCCAAGATGCCACGGCTTGCCGATCGTTTTCGCCGCCTCTGTCAGTGCCGAGGTCACAGCGAAATCAGACACCGCCGGATACTCGATAGGGGCATACTCCTTGCTCGTACCCTCAGCCCGGATGGCCGCATTGGCGATGACAAGGTCGCCGCTCTTCACATCCAGCGGAATACCGCCGCAGGTGCCTACCCGGATGAAGGTATCGGCTCCGCACTTCACCAGCTCCTCCATAGCAATAGAGGCAGAGGGGCCGCCAATACCGGTGCTGGTGACGCTGACCTTCTCCCCGCAGAGAGTACCGGTATAGGTCACATACTCACGGCTGTCGGCGATGAGCTGAGGATTGTCAAAATATGCCGCTATCTTCTCGCAGCGCTTCGGGTCTCCCGGCAGGATGACATAGCGTCCCACCTCACCGGCAGCGACCTGAATGTGATATTGACGATTGGGGTCTTCCGAGTACTTCATATTAACGCCTCCGTTTATCGCAAGGATATTTTCCTTATTGTTCCCGGTGTTCCCGCACCCAGAAAAGCAAATCATCGTAGCCTGCTTTCCCTGATGCTACATCAAGTATTATTTCTATTAACTCCTCCTGCCCATATACCAAATCAACTCCGTTGATATACAGCAAAAGCAGCATGATATGAGCACCGGCTCTTTTATTCCCGTCCAGAAAAGGATGATTCTTTATTATTCCAAAACCCAATCTGACCGCCTTTTCCTCAAGGGTCGGATAATTGGATATCCCCCCGAACTCCTGATACGGTGCAGCCAAAGCGGATTCAAGCAGACCTTCGTCTCTGACTCCATTAGCCCCTCCGCTCTCAGCAATAAGGCTGTCATGTACGAGCAGTATCTGCCGCTTGGAAATCTGCTTCATTTAGCCAGCACCTCATAGGCCAGCTTATTTCGTTTCATAAATTTGTCTGAAGCCATCAGCAATTCATCATCGTTCACGAACTCGCTGCTGTCTGCCTTATCAAAGTTCACAATCAAATATTTAGGAACATTGTTTTTCAGGATTACTACCGACCCTGATTCATCAACCATTCTGGCAATTTTTGAAAAATTCTGATTCGCCTCGGTAATCGACACGAGATTGTTGGTATCTACAAGCACCTGTATCATCTCCTTCTATGTCAATTATATAATCATTCTAGGATATATTCAACCTAATATCCGTCATAATTCATTTATTCATAAGAAAAACCCGACAGCCGTGTACCGACCATCGGGTTTCATTTTCAATTACTCCTTCGGCTGCTCGCTTGCCTGAGCTGCCTCGGCTTCTCTCTGAGCCCGGATGACGCTCTCATTGAACATGGAGAAATCCGGCTCATAGTTCGGATCGGTGTAGGGAGACTTCTCGAAGCGACCGCCGCCGCGACCACCTCTGAATCCACCGCGACCGCCACGGTCTCCGCGGAAACCGCCGCGACCACCACGACCGCCACGGAATCCACCACGACCGCCGCGACCACGATAACCGCCACGCTCCTCGGTACCGGCCTCTGTCTGCTCAGTCTGCGGATTCTCATAGCCGCTCTCGACCGGCTCAGCCTGCTCGTAGCCGAAAGCCTCCTCGAAGGTACGCTTCGGCGGACGATAGCCACCGCGGTCGCTGCCGCTGTGACCGCCGCGATAGCCGCCACGGTCATACTCGCCGTGACCCAGATTTTTCGGCTCGATGACTACCTTGCGATGAGGCTCTTCGCCGAAGCTGTAGGTCTTGACCTTCGGATTGTCCTGAAGGGTCAGATGGATAATCTTGCGCTCATGGCAATTCATGGGCTCAAGCATGATTTTCTCGCCGGTCTTGCGGGCCTTGTCAGCCAGACGCTTTGCCAGGAGACGGAGGGTCTCCTCACGGCGGGAGCGATAGTCCTCAATGTCGATGAAGATGCGGCGACGATTTTCGTTGATACCGCAGTTGGCGGCCAGATTGGTGAGATACTGGAGGCTGTCCAGAGTCTGACCATGCTTGCCGATGAGGACACCGAGATTGTCACCGATGAGATGAATGGTGGCTATCTCGCCGTCATCGGTGACGGTAAGGTCGATGGGAAGATTCATCAGACGGAAGATATTTCTGAGGAATGCCTCAGCCGTCTCAATGACGCTGAGCTCCTTCACCGTGACCCGAACCTTGGCATCGGTACCGCCAAAGATTCCGAAAAAGCCGGATTTCGGCTCGGTGATAACTTCCATCTCGGTCTGTTCACGGCTGACGCCCAGTTCCTTCAGGGCGTTCTCATAGGCTGCTTCTACAGTCTTGCCGGTGGCTTCAATAATTGCTGCCATTTATTATCCTCGCTTTATACGGAACCACTGATTAAATTACGCCATTCATCTTGATGCATCTTCCGCGCCCACTGACAGTTGACAAATCCTTATGTGGGGGCACCACACTGCGGATTTATCGCCTGTCATCGGACACAAAGTCTGCATCAATCTGATTCGGCTCATTAATCTGTGTTTCCTTACTTGTTCTTTTTCGGGCGCTTGAATTTCTTTACCTTGCGCTCCTTGCCCTTGCTCTGAGCCTCGGCAGTCTCTTCGCTGCTCTCCTCAGACTCGGCGGTTTCCTTGACAGCGGCCTTGGCTGCCTTCGGGGTGAGGTCCTGACGATTCATCCACCACTGCTGGATGATCTGGACGCAGTTCATTGTTACCCAGTATACGATGAGACCTGCTGCGAACTGAAGGCTGATATAGCCGATGAACAGCGGCATGATGAAGGTCATGTACTTGAGGGACTTGTTGCCCTCAGCAGCAGTCTGGGCAGATACGACATAGGTGGTAGCTGCGGACAGCACCGGAAGCACGTAGGTGGGATCCGGCTCGGAAAGGTTGGCTATCCAGAGGAAGCTGGGATTGCCTTCGTAGGTGAGGGACTGCAGTGCATAGTAGACCGCCATGAGCACCGGCATCTGAATGAGCATCGGCAGACAGCCGTCCAGCGGGCTTACACCTATCTCGGCGTACAGCTCCTTCAGCTTGGCCTGCATGAGCATGGGGTCATCCTTGTACTGAGCCTGAATCTTTTTGATTCGCGGCTGCAGGGAGCCCATAGCCTTCATGGACTTGACCTGCTTGACAGTCAGCGGATACATGGCGCACTTTATCACGATAGTAAAGAGTATGATGGCCAGACCATAGCTGGGTGCGCCCGCAACGCCCGTCATCTTGTAGAACAGCTCGATAAGACTGGCCACAAGGTGGGCAATGGGATCAAAGATTCCTGAAAAATCCAAAAAATCACATCCTGAATCTAATGAATGGGTAAATCCGAAATACTTGCGTAACTATGATGGTGAAACCTGTTGATATCGGTCACGGCACAGGGTCGTAGCCGTACGGCCCGAAAGGCCGGCAGCGAAAAATCCTCTTTAGCGCCAGCCAGCCGCCCTTCATTGCTCCGTATCGCTCGATAGCGGTGAGAGCGTACTCTGAGCAGGTAGGATAAAAGCGGCAGCAGGGTGACTTCAGAGGCGAAATACAGCTTCGATAAAACCGGATGATGGCGATGAGAATTGCTTTAGCCATAGCTTTCACTTCAGAAGCTCCGTCTTCTTCAGCAGATAGCGCAGCTCCCGGCGGATGTCCTCCGTATGAGCTGTCACTGCGGCAGGCCGACCGATGAGCATCAGGGACCAGCCGGTGGCTATAGACTCCTGCTCCAGACGGAAGGCCTCCCTGAGGATGCGCTTCACTCTGTTGCGGATTACGGCACAGCCCAGCTTCTTCCCGGCTGCTACAGCCAGCTTGGTGGGGAGCTTCGAATATTCCAATACCACGGACTCACGGACGGATTTTTTCACTCCGGGGTTCTCCGGGCCGCGCCTCAGTGCGCGGAGTATTATATATCGTCCTGTGGAGCCCTTTCCCTTTGCATAGACAAGCTGAAATTCACTTTTCTTCTTTATTATGCGCCGGCGGGGCAAAGTGAGTTTTTTCATGGGTAGCCCCTGTCTGTCTAATATAAAAAGAAGGGGTGATTACACCCCTTTCAATTATGCAGACAGCTTCTTTCTGCCCTTCTTGCGACGGGCTGCGAGTACCTGACGACCGCCCTTGGTCTTCATGCGCTCACGGAAACCATGATCCATCTTGCGCTTATGCTTGTTCGGCTGGTAAGTTCTCTTCACGGCGAATGCCTCCTTCTTCTTCTATTTTTGGGCATAAAATCCCGCTATCAATCTAAATAAACGATTCTAGCCATCGGTTATTATATAAAATACAAGGACAGTTTGTCAACCACTATATATTGTGTCTTTACTAAGGGAATGACACAATATGTCGCCGATATCAAGTTCCAATGAAATCACGATAAAACGCTCAAAGATTTTCCACTCACTGAGCGGAAAATGTAAGGGCAGCATTTACAGAAAGTTATTTTTCGATTTACATTTCCGGAGCCTTCCTTTTGAACTACCGAGCTTTCCTCGGCAGTTGTACTTTATTCCGATTCATTGCCGGAATAGACACCTTATATCCAGTGCGTCACATATAATTTTCTCCTTGAATCTTCTACCAAAATATACGATAATACAGATAGTCAGGAGGTGGCAGCTTGCTTCTCGATAAGTATGATCCCAAGATAATTCAGACAGTTCAGGATTATTGCCTGCTTGATGACATATTCTTCAACTGCTTCATGGAGAACAATATCACTTGCATGGAATATATTCTCCGAATTATCATGGATATTGATGACCTGGTCGTCAAAAGTGTTGAGACACAGCACAGTGTATCATCGTTGGTCGCCCGCAATGTGCGATTCGATGTTTTCGCCACCGACAGTCAAGGGAAAGAATACGACATAGAGGTGCAGAACGCCGACAGCGGCGCAATGCCGGAGCGTGCTCGCTACAACAGCAGCATGATGGACTATCAAAATCTTGCCAAGGGTGAGGATTGGAATGTTCTGCCTGAGACCTATGTGGTGTTCATCACGAAAAACGATGTACTGAAGAAAGGTCGTCCCATATATCATATCAGTCGCTTCATCGAAGAGACGGGCGAGCCCTTCGAGGACAAGACGCACATTATTTATGTCAATGCTTCCTGCGAGGATGATACCCCATTGGGAAATCTGATGCAGGATTTCAAAGCCAACAGCGCAGATAAATTGAAGTCAGAACTATTGGCTGATAGAATGGATAAGTTGAAAAGTAGTGAGACGGAGGTGTCGAAGATGTGTGAGAGTGTAGAGAAGTACGCTGCCGAGCGTGCATTAAAGGAAATAATAAATATGCTTCGTGACATGGTAAAAACCGGAGAGGTTTCTCTAGCAACAGCGGCCAAGCGAGCCGGTATGACAGAAGCGGCATTCCGCAAGGCGGCAATGCTGTAATATCGACAATCAAAAAGGACGGAGACTATCGAGTTTTCGACAGTTTCCGTCCTTTTATGTTGCTAAAACCTCATCCGTCTCGCTTCGCGAGCCACCTTCCCCCAAGGGGAAGGCTTTTAGATCGACTATATGTTATTCCTCCAGCACGTAGATGTCTACATCCTGACGACCCCAGTCGAGGGATTCCTCGTAGGTGTCCATGCAGAGGTCTACGATGTTGCCGATGACAGCGTTGCCGATGTCGGCTGCGATGCCGATACCGTAGCCGGGTATCCAGAGCTTCGTGCCCAGCGGGATGAAGTCCGGGTCAACGGCTACCGAGCCCTGACGAGCCGGAAGTCCGATGTAGGTGGAGTCCTCAGGGTCGGCACTGTAGGCCACGGTGTCGCAAGCAAGAATCTTCGTGTAGCGCTTCAGACCTTCATCGGTCATGACGGTGCGCTTCGTGCCGCGGGTGACCACCTTCTCCACCGGCTGCTTCAGTATCTCCCGGTGTATCTCGGCCTTGTTCTTGCCGTCGGTGATGACGGTGACCACTCTTGCCTGACCCTTGGCGCCCTCGCTCTCGACCCGCTGGAAGCCGAAGTCCTTCTCCCGGTCGTCGATGTAGCGAATCGGCTGCTCGACGGCAATCTCTTCAATCTTCAATTCCTGATTTTCCTTCAGGACATATACGTGCATACCGCCGGTGAGTATCTCCTTGTGCGGAGGGTAGACCTTGCTGCGGTCATGCTCTATCTTCAGTTTCTTCAGCGCCTTGCCCACAGTCGTTTTGTCGGACTGGAGCTGCTGAAGCTGCCCATTCATGTGGAGCGTAAATGTTTTCATCTCTTTGGCCGGTTCGTTGCCGCTGCTGAAGCCGCAGAATACAAGCACCGCTGTCAGCAGGAGCGCCATTGCGCCCAGATGTAAAAACTGTCGCCTCTTTTCATTTTTTATCATGTGTTCCTCCTGTGTGTTACCGATAAAGGCTCCCATTTAGGGTAGGCTGCTATATGGATTAATAGTTACCCTTCCGGCACTTCGTGCCACCTCCCCTTCAAAGGGGAGACTATGAAACGGATTTGCAGTTACCCTTCCGGTACTTCGTGCCACCTCCACTGCTAGGGGAGGCTTGGCCTTTACTTTCTTAAATCTCTCTCTATTGTCTCCTTCAGCAGCTTTGCATACTGCTCTACGCCGTCATCGTTGGGATGAACCTCGTCTCCGGCCAGCCACTCCGGATGTCCGCTGACTCTCCCGTACCAATCCACCACTCTGACATTGGGCCAGCGCTTGTGCATATTGGCAATGTAGTCGTTGTTCATCTTTATCCAGTCGATGTCGACGCCGAAGGTATTGACCCAGAATATCCGCCGGTCAGCCCCCAGCATATCCAGCAATGCGATTGTCTGCTCCTCATAGCGCTCGGCTCCGCAGATAGGGCCGTTCGTCCCCAGCGCGATGACTACCGGGTCACTCATCCGCCCGGCGGCCAGTAGCTCCTGCGCTACCGGTATGCCGCCGCCTACGTAGCGGCAGACATCGGCGTCGATGTAGCAGTCCGGCAGGACTCTCTTGATAGCATAGGCCGAGCCCAGCATGACCGAGTCGCCGATGCAGACGATACCGGAGGGAATTTCCACCGCCGTCTGCGGCTTCTTATTCTCCGGCTGTTTCGCCTCGGGCTTTACCTCTTTCTCGGCCGCTTTCTTCTCCGCGGGCTTCGCCGTCGGAGCTGACTGCTTCTGCTGCCGGAGCATTTCGGCATTCTGCGCCATTCTGGCTCTCAGGTCATCCGTATCGGCGGCCTTTTCCCATGGAGCGGCAGCCAGACCGTAGCAACCCCAAGCCATCATCATCATCGCCAGCGCGGCGGACAACTTTGGTATGGTACTATTCTTTTCTGAAAATTTCCTAACAAATATCCCGGCCAGCCCCTGCTCTGCCTTGTCGGTCAGCACCGCCAGCAGCACCATGACCGCTATCTCAAGGCATCCGGCAGCCACCTCTCCCAGCCGCTCCGGCACGCCCAGCTGGCGGGTCAGGACGATGACCGGGTACTGCCAGAGAAATATTCCGTAGCTGTAGTGACCGATGAAGCCGGTAACACCGCTGTCAAAAGCTCCGCCCAAAGAGGCTTTCTCCCGGACTGTCAGCCAAAGCAGCAGGCAGAAGACCGCCGACATGACCGCCATCCCACCGCTGTAGAGAAGCGGCTGACTGCCGTTCACCGCAAGGAAGGCTGCAATCGTCGTGACAATGAGCAGACCGTAGACAATCTTCGTCAGCAGAGATGCGCCCCGGCGAATCTGTCTGCTCTCGGGCGAGGGCTGAAACAGCGAGCCTGCTCCACGATAGAAGCCAAGTGCCGCACCCAACAGCAGGTCGTAGAAGCGCCCCACCGTCCCATAGTAGAGGGGCGTCACATCCTGCGCCGGATTCAGGCCGAACTGCTTGGGAATATACCCAGCCATAAGGAGACCGGCTATCGCCAGCAGCAGCGCGCCTTCCTTTCGTCCGCAGCCGCTGCTTATCTCCCGGTACAGGAAGTATATGATGGGGAATATCAGGCAAAACTGCAGCTCGATGCCCAAAAACCACATGTGAGTAAAAGGGTCAGCGCCTACAAGGCGGGTGAAATAGTCGGCATTCTGCTCAATCTGCCACAGGTTGTTGTAGCCGCCGACGATGGAGAGCAGCTCCGGCCCGATGCCCCGCAAAAGTCTGGGAGCAATCAGCTGGCAGGCTCCCACCGTCACAAGGAGAACGATGATGAGGGACGGATATATCCGCCGCAGCCGCCGACTGTAATAATCTCTCAGGCTGAATGGTCTGTCCTCCTTCAGCAGCTTCGCCGCCCCGTAGGCCGCAAGAAATCCGCTGAGGATAAAGAAGAGGTTTACCCCCAGAAAGCCTCCCGGCACCAGCGCCGGGAAAACATGGAAGATGGTTACTCCGATGATGGCAAGACTCCTGAGCCAGTCTACGCCCCTGAGCCTCTCGCCTTTTTCGGTATCTGAACGCTCGGCAATAGTGTTATCCACCGAATCAGTACCCCATTTCCTCCAAAAGCTCAATGGAAGCCAGTACCTTCTTCGGGCAGAACGTGAAGTGCAGATCGCGCTCGTCGAACTCTTTCTTGCCCTCCGGGGTGGAAATGTCACAGCCTAAAAGCTCACGGCAAATCAGGGAGCCGTTGCGCTTCTTGAATTCGTTGCCGAAGGCGATGGTATCGGCGTAGCACTTAGCCTTGCGCTCTCCGTCCGCCGGAGTGGCGTTGCCGCCCTTCATTCCCATAGCCAGCATACCGCCGGTGACGGCCCCGCATACCTCGCCCTGACGCATACCGCCGCCGAAGCTGCACATGAGCTGATGAACCTTCTCCACATCCTCGCCGTACTTCTCGGCAAAGTAGGTGGCCGTAATCTGAGCGCAGTTGCTCCCGGCTTTGAATTTCGCCGTGATTTTTTCTAAGTCTGTATTTTGTGCCATAGCGCACTCTCCCTTTTCAGTTTCCTACATATAAAATTACCTAAAATATTATTTTATCTTATTTATACTTTTTTGGCAAACTGACTGCCTTGATACGATGACACTGAACGGTCTTGTATCATATCATCTCTCCGAAAAATAATTTGCAAACAAAAGCACCCTGCTTGAAAAAATATAAGCAAGGTGCTATACTCCAAATAGAGAGAGCCACCGGCAGACGGTGCTCCTACTTATGAATCAAAAATGACCGCACAGGTTGGAGCGTGGGCGGTCATTTTTGTTTTATAGATGCTATTGCAAGACCAAGAGCAATGCTTGTCAGTATTAATGACATAATATTGATAAACAAATCTACAGTCAGCATAGTATCACCTCCTATCGCTCGATGTATTTCAATCGATTGATACGAGGAGCACCGCCTACCATTTACTGGTGACCCTTGTCGTCATTATAGCAACATCAGTTCTCTATTTCAATAATTATTTTAAGAGCAAAACAGGTCAACCACGCTTACACAAATCGTGATTGACCTGTTTTTATTTCACATATTTCGCTCTTACCCGGCGTATCCGGAAGGCCAGCAGGACGAAGCCCACAAAGAGCCCGGTGATTACTCCCTGCCAATATCCGTAGGCACCCTGTCCGACCTTCTCCGCCAGCACCCAGCCAAGGGGCAGACCCACCACCCAGAAGCTGATGATTGACAAGAACAGAACCGGCTTCACATCCTTGTAGCCTCGCAGCGCTCCCTGCAGCGGTGCGTTGAGCGCGTCGGCTGCATTCATCAGGGCGGCGTAGGTCACGAACCCGGCGATAAGAGTCCTGAGCTCCGGCTCGGCGGTGAAGAGTCCTGCCACCTGATGACGAGCCATCATCACCGCACCGATAAGCAGCACCGCTACCACCAGACTCACCGTCTGACCGATACGGGTGTAGGACACCGCATCATCGTGACGACCGGCTCCCAGCTCGAAGCCGACCAATATGGTCAGAGCAATACTGCAGGCCATGGGAATCGCGTAGAGCATGGAGGTGACGCTGAAGGCCGACTGACTGGCACCAACCGTAAGCGTACCGTAAGTGGCGATGAAAAGACCCATCGCCCCGAAGATGCTCGTCTCGCAGAGCATGGCCAGCCCGATGGGCAGACCAATCTTCAGCGCCCGCGGCCACTCACGAGGCTGCGGCAGCGGCACTCCGGCAAATATCCGATACTCCGCGAAGGGCACCATCCACCGCACTACTGCCGCATGAATGACAAGGCCGGTACAAAATGCCGCCAGCGTACCGTAGGCAGCACCCACACCGCCCAGCGGCGGCACCGGCCCCCAGCCGAAGATAAAGATATAGTTAAAAAGAATATTCAGCGGTGCCGTCAGCCCGGTGATAAGCATCGTCATTCTGGTACAGCCGAGCGCATTCATAAACTCCCGCATGGCCACCATCAGCATCGACACCGGCAGACAGAACATCATCACTCTGGTGTAGGCCAGCGCTACCTCCCAGACCCGCGGCTCCAAATCCAGCCGGTCAAGCAGCGACGGCACCCCGGCGTAGATGATGACACTTCCGGTGATGCCCAGCAGCAGTGCCCAGTAGAGCGCCTGTCTGACTACCCGCCTTATCTCGGCGCTGTCCTTTGCTCCGTAGAGATGAGCGATGACCGGAGACAGTCCCGATACGATACCCATGCAGGTGACGAAGAAGGGCATGTAGATATTTCCCGCTACCGATACTCCTGCCAGCTCCACGCTGTTGAAATTGCCCGTCATCATGGTGTCCGACATGTGCACGCTCATGATGGCAATATTTGTTATAAGCACCGGCAGCATGACCACGATAAAGGTCTTCAGCCGCTGACGAAAGGAAAATGTCTGCTCCGTCTCACTCCACCTCCTGTTTTCCCCAATTTATACACCGTTATATGGACAAATTCGCCGTTTGTCCACGGTTTTTCCACAATAGTTATACACTTTTCCACAAAAAAGTGGAAAATTTCAATCGTTAGCCCCTTAATATTCGGGGTTTTCCACAGCTGTAACAGTTAGTATGTCCTCGCTAACCCGAAATTTTATTTCAAATTTTCCGTAATTCATCCCATAGACTCTCTCCGGATCGCTGTGATATGAGGGTCTAGGGTCATTCGCCAGCACCGACATGAGCGCCGCCCGGTCGTCCTCCGGCACCCGCTCTAAAAGCGGCTGGGGGAAATCAACCGACAGCAGCGACCAGCCCACGGTACGGAATCCCTCTGTCGCCTCCGGGTGACTGTCCACATAGGACAGATACGGCTTGATGTCGAAGATGGGCGTTCCATCCATCAGGTCTGCTCCCTTCACCAGCAGCACCGTTCCCTCGTCCGGCCTCCGCTCGATACCGGCGAACTCCACGCAGGAGAGGCCGAGAGGATTCGGCCGAAAGGGCGAGCGGGTGGCCAGCACTCCGACGCGGGTGTTGCCGCCGAGGATAGGCGGCCGCACTGTGGGAGTCCACTTCGTTCGGACATTCTCCGAGAACATCCAGATGAGCCACAGATGAGTGAAGCCCTCGATACCCCGGAGCATATCTTCGTTTCGGAACTCCGGCTCGAAGACGATTCGTCCCTTCAGCTCCTTCACCACCCCGCTCTGGCGGGGAATGCCGAACTTCGTTGGGAAGTCGGTACGGATGCGGGCAATCGGTTTTATTGTGAGCTCCATTAGACTTCCCCCTTATAAACAGATTAACCCACCACCGCCATTCGGCGGTCCCCCGCCCTTAAAAAGGGCGGACTATAAAAGCAGCAATAATTAACCAACACCTTAAAAAGGCGGACTATAAAAGCTGCAATGATTAACCAACACCATAAAAACGGCGGACTTGGCTCTTTCAGCCCATCTGCAAGTGTGTCCTCCCTGGCGTCCAAGGAGTGGGCTAATTTGCGGTGTGGCATTAACCGGCGGAATAGTGTCCTCCCTGGCGTCCAGGGAGGGGGACCATGCACAGCATGGTGGAGGGTTCGCCAACTTTATCAGATAACCTTAGTCGTCCACTTCTCGATGTTCCACACGTCATCTACCCAGTCCTCATAGAACTCCGGCTCATGGGATACCAGAAGAATTGCTCCCTTGTACTCCATCAGCGCCCGGCGCAGCTCATCCTTGGCATCCACATCGAGATGGTTAGTAGGCTCGTCCAGTACCAGCAGATTGCAGTCAGCCTGCATGGCGATAGCCAGCCGCACCTTCGCCGCCTCGCCGCCGGACAGGACGGACATATGGCTCTCGATATGCTCCGTAGTGAGACCGCAGGCCGCCAGTGCCGCTCTGACCTCAAAGTTCGTCATTCCCGGATAAGCATGCCAGAACTCATCGAGAGCAGTATTGCTGTTGTCCCGGCTGGTCTCCTGCTCGAAGTAGCCGATGGATACGAAATCGCCCAGCTCTACCTCGCCGGACACCGCCTTTATCTTTCCAAGGAAAGTCTTCAGCATGGTGGTCTTGCCCAGACCGTTGACACCACGGACAGCTACCTTCTTGCCTCGCTCCAGCTGGAGATTCAGCGGTGCCGTCAGCGGCTCATCATAGCCTATGACCAAATCCCGGGCATCGATGACCACTCGGGAAGGAGTGCGGTCCTCATGGAACTTGAAGTGTGGCTTCGGCTTCTCGGTGCGCTTCTCCAGTACCTCCATGCGGTCGAGCATCTTCTGACGGGAGTTTGCCATACCGCGGGTAGCCACGCGAGCCTTGTTGCGGGCGATGAAATCCTCCGCCCTCTTTATCTCTGCCTGCTGACGCTCATAGGCTGCATCCTCCTGACGGCGCTTTATCTCCACCATCTCTAGGAACTTCTCATAGCCTACGCTGTAGCGGGTCAGCTTCGCATTCTCCACATGATAGATGACATTGGTGACAGCCTTCAGGAAAGGAACGTCGTGGCTGACGAGAATGAACGCATTCTCATAGTTGTTCAGATAGTTCGTGAGCCAAGTGATATGCTCTACATCGAGATAGTTCGTCGGCTCGTCGAGGATGAGGATGGTGGGAGTCTCCAGCAGCAGCTTCGTCAGCAGTACCTTCGTGCGCTGACCGCCGGACAGCTCATCGACCGGCCGGTCGAGACCGATATCACGGAGACCGAGACCGCCAGCTACCTCCTCAATGCGGGCATCGAGGGAATAAAAGGAGCCGCCGTCGAGGATATCCTGTATCTCGCCTACATCCTCCAGCAGCTTCGACATCTCCGGGTCGTTCTCGTCCAGCTCCGCCATCTTGTCATAGGCGGCAATCATCTCCTGCTCCATCTTGTACATATCGTCAAAGGCAGTCCGCAGCACGTCGCGGATGGTCTGCCCCTTCTTCAGTACGCTGTGCTGATCCAGATAGCCTACCTTGATACGGCGAGCCCACTCTATCTTGCCCTCGTCCGGCTGAAGCTGACCGGTGATGATGGACAGGAAGGTACTCTTGCCCTCGCCGTTGGCACCTACCAGCGCTACATGCTCACCCTTTACCAGACGGAAGGTAGCATCCTCAAAAATCGTCCTCGCTCCGAAGCCATGGGATACATGCTCAACATTCAATACACTCATTGCTGACTCTCCTGTTCTTTCCCAATATAGTTTCTATGCCTGTCCGCCGACCCTGATCAGAGACAGACCTCTCATTATACTTATCACATAACAATATAGTTTATCAAAAATATCCGCCGCTAGCAATCCGCCGCTGAAAAAAGTCCTCGGCCACCGGCTCTCGATGTATGCGATTTATGGAGCCCTTATGAATGCATATTTGACTACGCTCCTTTAGTAGCGTAAAATGATAACAAGTATTCTTTAGAATCAATCTAGCAAGAAAAGAGCGTGTCCTCATGAGCAATTCAGGGACAAATCCAACCCACAGCAGCTACAACCAGCCGCTGCTGGAAAATACTACCTTTTACGACGACGCAGTGTGGATACTGGACGCCGCCACCGGCTATGCCAAGGTCATCCATGACAAGCTGACCCCCTCACGACTGGGTACTGTCATGTCTCCTGCCGATATCCGGCTCCTGCTGGATATCAACTGTCATCCCGGCGACGCTGCCATCATGCTCCGCGATTTCTCCCCTGAGACTCTCCGGAAGCTTAATGTGACTCACATATACACCTGCCGCCCTTGGGAGATAGCCGGCGAGATACGCGTCCTCCAGTACGTCATGACCCCTGAGTTGGACGACAGCGGCAGCACGGTACAGGTCTATACCACCTTCCGGAACATCCGGGCAGAGTACGAGCTGAAGACCTCACACCAGCGAACCCTCCGGGAGCTGAGCCGCTACCGTGAGGACATGAACCGCTTCCTCTCTGCCGTCTCCTGCGGTATCATCCAGTACACCAGAGAGACGAAGCAGCTCATATACATCAACGAATTCGCCCTGAACATCCTCGGCTACAGCTCCAAGGAAGAGATACTGGCCGATGGCTTCAACGGCATCGTCAGCAATGTCGACACCGACGACGCCAAAGCTATCCACCAGCTGATAGATGAAAAGCTGATAAATGACGGCGATAAAATCTCCTACGAATACAACGTCCACCATCGGGACGGCCGCCCCCTCGTCTGCTACGGCACCGCCCAGCTGATTTACCGTGACGACGCAGAGCCCATCATCCAGCGAAGCGTCATCGACATCACTGACCACCGCCTCCAGATGGCCGAGCGCGAGTCGAAGCAGCGGCATCTGGTCGAGGACGCCCTCGCCCCCGCCGAGCATGCCAACAGAGCGAAGACCGCCTTCCTCAACAGCATGAGCCACGACATCCGCACCCCTATGAACGCCATCATCGGCTACACCACCCTAGCCATCTCACACCTTGACGAGAAGGAAAAGGTCGCCGACTACCTGCAGAAGATACAGTCCAGCTCCGACCACCTGCTGGCTCTCATAAACGACGTCCTCGACATGAGCCGCATCGAGGCCGGCCGCGTCAGCCTCCAGGAAACGGAGGAATCCCTGCCGGAGCTGATGAACGACCTGCGTGAGCTGCTGCAGAACGAAATCATAAAGAAACAGCTCCGCTTTACCTACGAAACGAAGAACATTCAGGATCAGGGGATTTACTGCGACAAGCTCCGCCTTAACCAGATACTCCTGAACTGCCTCACCAACTCCATCAAGTACACCCCCACCTACGGCACCGTCAGCCTTACCGTGGCTCAGCTACCCTGTGACAGCTACGAGCACGCCACTTACGAATTCCGCATCAAGGACAACGGCATCGGCATGAGCGCCGAGTTTGCCAAGCACATCTTCGAGCCATTCACCAGAGAGAAGACCTCTACCGTCAGCGGTATTCAGGGCACCGGCCTCGGCATGACCATCACGAAAAATCTCGTATCCATGATGGGCGGCGATATCACGGTACAAAGTGAAAAGGGCGTAGGCACCGAATTCATCATCGAGCTGACCTTCCTAAAGACCGGAGCTGCCACAGCCGCTGCCTCAGCTACAGTCCCCGCAGCTGACCCGCAGACCACCGACCTGCCTACCGACCTGAACGGTATCCATATCCTCCTCGCCGAGGACAACGAGCTGAACATGGAGATAGCTCAGGAGCTTCTCACAGAGGCCGGAGCTCAGGTAGACACCGTTGACGACGGCTCTCTGGCCGTAGAGGCACTGCGCACCGCCTCCGCCGGTCAGTACGACATCGTCCTCATGGACATCCAGATGCCTATCATGGACGGCTACACCGCCACCGGCGCTATCCGCGCTCTCAAGGATAACCCCAACGCCAGCCTCCCCATCCTCGCCATGACTGCCAACGCCTTCAATGAGGACAAGTGGCGGGCGAAGGAAGCCGGCATGAACGGCCACCTCTCAAAACCCTTCAACATCGCGGAAGTCATTCGGACTATCCATGAAGTGCTGGGATATTGAAAATCAAATATTGCTGAAGCAAACACAAAATCCCGGACAATGCAGCCAGTGCAATTGTCCGGGATTAATTTATTTAAAGTCGGTTCGTATTATTTTCACAGCAGAGCCGCGAGCTTTTCGTAGACCTCACCGGCGTAGTATTCCTTTATCTCCCGGCGGGTCATGCCGCTTACATCTGCCTTGATGTAGTAGTCGTAGATGTCGCCGTATCGGCTTAGTAAAGACAACGGTTTATTTAAAAAGGGGCATAATGCCCCTTTTTAGTTTAAGTTAGTATTCTATTTACGCATTTTACCAAACCTTACGCAAGGTCAGGCCAGCCTTCTTCCTTCATTAAATATAATATAACACAACTTCACCGAAAAAATAAGTGAGGGGATTTACGGGGTATTTCGCAGAAAGGTATTATTGTGGTTACACTTTTCCGCCAAAATAAGTGCAGATTTGGATTATATTCCGAATTGACATTGAAAATCGCCATAATTCGGAGTATAATCCAAATTAAGACAAACAGTAAAATTTTACGAAAGGCAGGTATCATTATGCAATACATAGAGCGAAAGGAATATCTGGACTTTCTCTGTCGCTATCGAGATTTAGAGCTGATAAAGGTGGTATCCGGTGTCAGACGCTGCGGCAAATCCACTCTTTTCAAGCTGTTTAAAGAAAAGCTGATGTCAGAAGGAATTTCCGAAGCAAGACTGATTACAATAAACTTTGAGGACATTGACTTTGAGCATCTGCTGGATTACAGAGCCCTGCACGAATATATTTTAACCAAAGCCAAGGATAATCCTCAGCAGACTACTTATGTATTTTTGGATGAGATACAAAGAGTGGATGGCTTTGAAAAGTGCATTAACAGCCTCGCTCTAAGAGAGAATTTAGACATATACATTACCGGCTCCAACGGCTACTTTCTTTCCGGTGAGCTTGCCACTCTGCTCACCGGACGATATGTGGAGCTGAAGATGCTACCGCTGTCCTTCAAGGAATACTGCAGCGGCCCTGTTGCAAATTCATCCCTCTCGCTGCGGGAAAAATACGCTAAATATGTAAGGGAAAGTTCCTTCCCCTACGCTGCGACAACTTTATCCGGCAAACCGGAGGAAATAAGCCAATATCTGGAATCACTTTATAATACGATTCTCGTTAAAGATATTCTGACCAGAATTCAGGTGCGGGATGTAAAAATCCTGGACAGTATGTTCAGATATGCCCTAAAAAATATCGGCAGCCTCATTACTCCACACAAAATATCAAATTCTCTGGCCAGTGCCGGCAGGAAAACCGATGCCAAAACAATCGAAAGATATTTGCAGGGTCTGCAGGACAGTCTTGTTCTCTATCAGGCTGACCGATACGATTTGAAGGGTAAGGAAGTCCTGAAAATCAATGCCAAGTATTATGTGGTAGATATAGCTCTGCGATATATGCTGACAGGAGGTACCGGCAAGGACAGCGGTCACATGCTGGAGAATGTCGTGTACCTTGAATTGCTGCGGCGCGGTTATCGGGTATCCGTGGGACAGCTGCCCGGCGGAGAAATTGATTTCGTGGCAGAAAAGCATGGTCAGCTCAGCTATTATCAGGTGGCTGAGTCTGTGCTGTCGGATGATGTACTGGCCAGAGAACTGGCCCCCTTGCAGACCATGAAGGACAACTTTCCAAAATACCTCCTTACAATGGATGAATTGCAGATGCACTACGACGGCATTCAGCAGCTGAATGTACTGGATTGGCTGTGTGGTAATATTTGAAAAACAGCGAAGCCTATACCGTGATTATTACGGCATAGACTTCGCTGTTATTTTACAAGTATTCTGTCAAATCTTCCCTCAGGTTCCCTTTACTTCTTCTTCCTCATAAAACAACTCATCCGGTTGCGAGGTTGTGCTTGTACTTGAAGTATTCGATACACTTGCTGAGCCGCTTACCGCTTCTTCTGTAAACTCCTCAGTGAATGACTCCTGCTGATTATTTGTAGCTGGCTCGTAATACTCATCCTCCTCCTCATCATCTTCATCAGATACATAGAGCGCTGATTCATCATTGTACCCAAACCATCTCGCCTTGGAATCCCAGAACAGTCTATATACTGTAGGATTCCTGTTTCCCTTACTGCTAAATGCCAATACCAGGTCACCAGTCTTTCCTACAAACATAAGCGGAACCGGATGAGGTGACGAATAGTCCTTACTATCGACATATTTATGAAGCTTCTTATCCCGAGCATCATATCCCATAAGAACGACACGCTGTGCTGTGTTTAACCCAAGGAAAAGGCCATCATCATCTATATGTTTGTATACCGTCAAAGAATATCCCCCGGGTACCTCAGGACAATTTCCCTCAGATATTCTTTTGCCGTTCACCCAAACAATCAAGTGATATTTTGCCTTTGACTTTCCAAATCTCAGATTTCTAAACCTAATCTTGATTGTATTTCCGCCTGCCTGATATGTTCGCTCCCATGCCTGGTCTGGTCCGAGCTTTAGCATTCCTGTACGAGCTATTGCCATAAATTGCCCAGCCTCAGCACTACCACTTTCAAATACAAGCATAAATACAAATACTATTGCTAGCAAAAATTTTTTCACCCTTATCCCCCCATTTACGGCTGCTTCTTAGGCTTCAGACTCATCCATGATAAATCGTGAGCCTCTGCACTGAAGTGTGTAGTTGAGCCGGCCTTAACACCTTCTATAGGTATCGTCAAAGGAATGACTGCACTCTGTTTCGGTCGCAGAATAGAAGCAAATTTTACCTCGGGAACATTGTAGCCTTTTATAGCTGCCATTACCTTTCCGGGATTATTTATTTCGTCAAAAGCCTCAACATCTATCTGCATTTTTGTCACTCTGGATACAGGCTTATCAGTACCATTGTAGAACTGTCCATCCAGCACGATTTCCCCATCCTTGCGGGTAACCTGAGTTATAACATATACAACTTCGGTTTTTTCCCTGAAGTTCTTTACTTTTTCATGCTGTGCCTTTCTTGCTTTTGCTATTATCTCCTTTGCTTCCTTTGCTCTTTTTTCATTTCTTGCAACAGTATACTTAGCCAGCAAATTTACCAGTTTAGGCTGCTCTTTCAGTTTAGAGAAGTCTATTCCCTCAAATTTAATCTGGTCAATGATTGCATTCTGCTTTGCTGTCAGCTCCTGAACATTCCCATTTACCTTTTCATGGTCACGACCCGGAGCTAACACATCAGCCGTCATTAGTAAAATGTCTCTTTCCAGCTCAACGCTCTTGACCAAACGAATATGCTCAACGCTGTATTTGTCCGGTGGAGTTGTTGACTTCAAATCTTCATGAATCTTTTTCAGGTTTGCAGCGGCAGACTCAAGTTTAGCAGCCATCGCATCTACTGCTGACTGGTCATAGTTTTTGTCAAGAAGTTCCAGCTCCGCAATAATCGGCGGCACAACAGAAGCCGTCTCTGCATAGCTGCTTACCTTCGACTCATATCTTGATACACCGAACTTGCCGAACATGAAATATCCACCGACACAGACAACTGCTACAGCAGCGGCTATTGCTATTTTCTTGACCGGAATCTTCTCTGCAATGTCTTCCTCCTGCGCCTTTTCCAAAAGATTATTGGCACCGGTCAGCATTTTTGACTTCGACCTATCGACTAAAACTCCCAGATTTTTCTTCATCCGGTCAAGTTCTTCTTTATCCCGCTCCTTGGCTCGCTCCATTATTATCTGTTGCTGAACCTGACTGCTCTGGTTGACGAGATTTGCGACTTCCTGCTCCGCAGAAATGCTATTCGCACTGTTTGCCGCAGCTTCTTCTGCAGGAATAGATGCACCTTCATTTTCCTGCGGTACATCATTCCTCTGCTGCTCATCATACTGCGGAGCCTGATTTACTTGCTGCTCACCATTGTCTACTACAAATGTATATCCACAAGTACGGCAAACGACAGACCTACCGTATATATCGAGTAGTTCCAAATATGTAGTTTCGTTGTACTGTGTGCTTTTATAGAATTTATATGCAGGCCATAAAAGCAGCAAAATTGCACTAAGTATATAGCACAATCCCTCATCTATTTGAAGACTGGTAAAACGGTTAAACGCCGCACAGAGATTAAATATTGAGAACCATGTTAGTAACCATGTAAACACAGTCATCGGCATTTTTTGTGCAGGCGGATTAAAATCCGCTCTGTTCTGGTACGATGCTATGTATCCTAAATCATCTTGAACAACAGTGGTTCCAAATGTATCCTTTGCTATACCAAACCATTCACACATATGTGAACCGCAGTTTGGACATTTTATTCCATCATTCATTAACTGTCACCTATACTTTTCAAAATCTATTGTTGAACCTAATTGCATCTTGTTTTGCTTTGTAGAAATCCTTTATGATTGGCAAATTACAAAGGATAAACATAAACATGTTTTTTACCACCGAAATATTAACCATTACAAAACATTTTATAAAACCAATAACATAACGCAAATTAAACACCTCCAACAGATGGAATTATATCACATCTGCCCCCCCCGAAAAGACACATGTTATATTTAATTCGCATCTTAATTTAGTTTTCTATATGTCGTATCCTTCCATATTTTAGAGTACAACCTATGCTTACTAATGTTTCCTTATTTGTGCTCTCCGGAAAATAGGAATATATTCCAAATTAAAGACTACTACCGACGTATATTGATTATTTCCGTCAATCGGTATACAATATAAATACATAGTAATGATGAGAGGTGATTTATAAAATGGGTACTGTACCTACACAAATCAGAATAGACCAAGCTGTAAAGCGTGATGTATCTGCGTTGTTCGATGATTTAGGTCTTGATATGTCTGCCGCAATCAATATTTTTCTCCGCCAGTGTCTGATTCATCAGGGTCTTCCTTTCAAGGTAAGCAAACCTGCATACAGCGAAAGAGTTCTCACGGCTATGCAGGAAGCCATGGACATAGAAAATGATGAATCAGTCCCCGGATACGATAATATGGATGACCTCAAAAAGGCGTTGATGGCATGAAGTATATTGTAAAGCCTACTACCGCCTTCAAAAAAGCGTACAAGAAGTGTCTCCGACAACATTTGGACATTAACCTGCTGGATACAGTTATTCAACGGCTTGCCTCCGGTGAAACTCTTGAACCGAAATATCGTGACCACGCATTAACCGGTATATATGTCGGTTTTAGAGAATGCCATATAAAACCTGACTGGCTTCTCATCTATCGTATAAATAATGACATTCTGGTTTTGACCCTGATTGATACGGGGAGTCATTCGGAAGTCTTGAAAATGTAAATCAACAGGCACCTGCAAAACCAAATCAGAATTTATGTCAAATCAAATACATTAACATGCGGAAGTCATTCTGACTATCTACGAAATGCTGGGGTACTGAAAATAAAATATCGCTGAAGCAAACACAAAATCCCGGACAATGCAGCCAGTGCAATTGTCCGGGATTTTTATAAGAATAAGAGAAATGGTGGATTTAATTACTTAGCCGGTTTCCAGTCTTTGGTAATCCAGTAGTAGTCGCAGGCCTGAATTTCGGCATTGTCGAGGTTCTTGCGGCTGACGATGTTGGTCTGGGGATGACCGAATACGATGGTAGCAGTGTCCTCCATGAGAATCTTCTGCATATCGATTACCAGCTGGCGGCGCTTAGCCGGGTCGAATTCCTCAGTGAACTGCTCAGCCAGAGCATCATACTTGGGATTGGAATAGCCGCTGGCATTCTGAGAATGGGAGCCATTCACATTGGTATGCCAGTACATATTCAGGAAGTTGATGGGAGAGCCGGCCTGCAGGGTCATGATATTGGACATAATCAAATCGTATTCGCCCTTGGTGCCCAGCTTGTCCATCAGGTTGTAATCAACCGGCTTCAGATTAATCTTGATACCTACCTTCTGAGCATCCTGCTGGGTTGCCTCAGCGAAGGTGGGCAGCTCGGCACGGCTGGTGTAGTATACGAAGTCCAGCTCAAGGTTCTTGCCGTTCTTATCTACGAAGCCGTCACCGTCAGAGTCCTTCCAGCCAGCCTCAGCCAAAAGCTTCTTGGCCCGCTCGGGATTGTAGGCATTGGGGTCCTTAATCTGGTCGTGGCCGTAGTCGAGAGTCGGCGGCATGAGAGCACTGCCCGGAACGAAGGTATTCTTCAGCAGCACTTCGCAGTAGGTCTTGCGGTCAAGACAGGAAACCAGAGCATCGCGAACCCGCTTGTCACTCAGATTACGGCCTTCGTTGACATTCAGTCGGGCTACTACATCGCGGATAGAGGAGACGCTGCTGAAGTTGTACTTGCTCTTGTCCTGGAAGAGAGCAACATCGCCGGCAGCGATATTTACAGCTGCGTCGATTTCGCCGCTCTGGAGGGCCATAGCGCGGGTATTGGGGTCATCGATAGAGGGAATATCTACCACATCATAGGGAACCTCGCCATTCCAGTAATGGGGATTCTTCTCCATGATGGTGTGCTCTTTGCTGAAGCTCTTGACCATGTAGGGGCCGGTGCAGACAGGACCCAGCTTGATGAGGTCACGCTTTTCGCTCATGTCAACAACGATGAAGAAGGGGTCGGCAAGAACGCCAGGCAGTCCCGGCAGCGGCTTGGTGGTCTTGATGGTGAGATTCTGCCCATCTGCCTTCATGGAGTCAATATTTGCCCAGCTGCGAGCCTCCACAGACTTATCCAATGTATTCTGGATGGACTGGCGGACAGTCTCGGCGGTTACCTTCTTGCCGTTGGAATACTTGGCCTTGTCGTTAATCTTGAAGGTCCAGGTGAGCTTGTCATCAGCAACGGACCAGCTCTCAGCCACCCAGGGAACGCAGTTCATCTGCTTGTCGAACTTCACCAGTGTCTCACCGAGGCAGAAGCGGGTATGAGTCCAGCCGATGGAATGATGGGTGTGGTCAAGATTGTCAGCGAAGTTGCTGATACCTACACGCAGTACCTTCTTGCCGCCGTCCTTTGACTTGTCGGCACCCTTGCTGTCACCGCCGCCGCAGCCGGTAACAAGAGCCGTTGCCAGCATGGCACTTAATGCAATTGTAAGACCTTTTTTCCAATTAAACTTCATTAATTCCATCCCTTTCTCAAGTTTCATAAATCACGATAATGTATTTCTTTACGCAGATTATATCATTCGTTTTTATAAATTACAAGTTGTAATTTATTTATAATTCAAATAATTTTTATAAAAAATAGCGCCCTTACGGACGCTAACAAATCAAACAATATTAATTCAAGACTGACTCTCTGCAAAAAGCCCCCGCAGAATACAGTAAAGAAAAGGCTTTATCTGGGGGGTAAATTCTCCGGTACCATAGCCGGCCTTGGGGAAAATACTTATGCCCTGAGCCTGCTTGTATTCGATTGATGCCGGGAATATGGTCATGGCGTAGCTGTTCTCATACTCCACAAACCGCATGGCCTGATCATCTGTCAGCTTCGGCAAAGCCCGGTGAACGATGCTCTCCAGTATCTTGTATAGCTGATACATCCGCTCTCTGAATTCCCGATGGGCGTCATCGCTGGCTCCTCGCAGGATAATGGTATTCAGCACGGAGAAAAGCGACAGCAGCCGCTTCTGCCTCAGCAGCATTTCGCACCACTTATCCACAAAGATATCCAGATTTTCCTCGGCCTGAGGGAAGGTGCTGTCCGCATCATCTACCATGCTGCGAATATCATCCAGCAGTATGAGCAGGAAGATATCTTCCTTGCACCTGAAGTAGTTGTACATATTTATCCGGCTGAAGCTGAGTCCCTTACAAATTTTGCTGAAGGTGACACCATCGTAGCCCTCCTGCTCATAGATGGCTGTGGTGGCTTCCATTATTTCCCGTATCCGCTCTGCCTTTTGTTCTTCGCCTCTGGCTCGCTGAAAACCCATTATCTCACTTCTTTTCTTTTTCAGTTGTTTATTCTTCCTGTAATAACGCCGCGAGCTTTTCGTAGACCTCACCGGCGTAGTATTCCTTTATCTCCCGGCGGGTCATGCCGCTCACATCTGCCTTGATGTAGTAGTCGTATATATCGCCGCCGATGATAATGCAGTAGTAGGCTTCGCCCTGCACGCTGTCATTGTTGTTGGGGTCAACATTGCCGGTGGTGCCGGTGATGGACACGGCGATGTCGGCGCAGTAGGCCTCCTGTGCGGCGGCGGCCATTTCCTGCGCGCACTCCGGTGAGTAGACGCCGTATTCCTCGATGATGAAGGGGGATACTCCGGCGGCTTCCTTGGCTTCGTTGGAGTAGGTGACGATACTGCCCTTGAATACGGCAGAGGCTCCCTCTGTGTCGGTGAGTAAAGATGCCAACAGGCCGGAGGTACAGCTTTCCATGAAGGTTATCGTCCGGTTGGCGGCTATCAGCTTTTCGGTAACTTCTTTTGCTCTGTTCATTCTCGTGACCCTCTTTTTATCTTATCTCATCTGTCCATGAACGCCATGATTACAGCATAAGTCCGCCCTTTCTAAGGGCGGGGGACCGCCGTTAGGCGGTGGTGGGTTAATCAGGATTATCCTTTTCGTACCCTCCACCAGCTTCGCTGGTTCCCCTCCCTGTCCCCCAGGGAGGACTGTACCATCCGTTCTAGCCTATACTCATCTCTGGATGCCAGGGATGACAGTAGCGAGACGGATGAGTTTTTTACAGTCTGCACCGCATCATCAGCTCACCGCCGTGCTCCTTCAGCCACTTGTTCCACCGACGGTATTCCGGATATACCCGCAGGACATGAGCATAAAATCTCGCGGAGTGATTCATCTCCAGCCGATGACACAGCTCATGGACTACGATGGCATCAATGACCTCCGGCGGCGTCAGCATCAGGAGACAGTTGAAACTGAGATTTCCCTTCGCGGAGCAGCTGCCCCACTTCGTCTTCTGATTGCGGATGGTAATTCGTCCGTAGGTCACACCGAGGATAGCCGCATAGTGCTGCACTCGTCCGGGTATACAGTCGAGAGCCTTGTCTGCCAGACGGCGAATATCCTCCGGCGTGAGGGGCGGCAGCTTCGCCGCTTCCTCTCGACGCGCTTTGATGATAGCCATGTGCTTCTCTATCCAGCTGCGATTTCGCTCGATTATTTCCCGCGCCTGCTTTTTCGTAGTCCGCAGCGGGACTCGCAGTACCGGCACCCCGGCTTCGTTTATCTCTATTCGCACCGTCCGACGACGGCTGCGGATGAGTTCGTATTCTATATTTTCCATAGGATTATCATAGCAAATTTATTCTGCTGACGGAAGAAAATTTTATAATCTCCTCTATTGCCTCTCATAGCCTCCCCTCTAGGGGAGGTGGCACGAAGTGCCGGAGGGGTAA
>JAZLHS010000034.1:0-10564 GCA_045616885.1 Selenomonadaceae bacterium
CCATATCCGATATCTTTACGGTAACCGCGGTGTAAAAGTATGTGAAGAACAGTATCAGCAGAGCATATATAGCGGTCTGCAGCGGTGTTCCCCACGCCAAATACCCGGCGATTGTCTGTACCCAGTCGATCTTTACAAACTGAGCAATGGTTACCGGAAACATCAGCACGGATGACGCAAAGATTATTGGGATAACCCCCGCCTGATTAACCTTGAGGGGGATATGACTGGCGTGTCCGCCGCCCAATCTTCCACCGGCAAGACGCTTGGTGTAGTGGATTGGAATCCGGCGATGGCCTTCGTTAATCAGTACAACGAACACGACCATGGCGAGAACGATGAGAATAAAGAATAACGCATTACCATAGGTAATGGTTCCGGCCTGGGTGTAACGATAAATCGTTGCCAGGTTCTTCGGAAGAGCTGCCACGATACCGGCGAAGATGATAAGCGATATGCCGTTTCCTACGCCGTAGGCAGTAATCTGTTCACCTATCCACATCAGGAGCATTGTTCCTGCTGTGAGGGTGATGGCAATAATCAATGTGGAGACGATGCCCGGATTGATTACTGCAGAATTCAGAGCTATGGCCATGCCGATAGCCTGAAGGAATGCTAACGCAACAGCGAGATAGCGTGTAACCTGAGTTGTTTTCTTGTGCCCTTCCTGACCTTCCTTTTGCCATTGCTCCAGCGTCGGGAAGACGATAGTCAGGAGCTGAATGATAATGGAAGCATTGATGTACGGGGTGATACTCATCGCAAAGATGGAAAACTTGCTCAGGGCACCGCCGGAGAACAAGTCCATGAGTCCGAAGAGATTGCCCTGATTAAAGAGCTGCTCGATGACTGCCGGATTTACACCCGGCACCGGGATATGAGTTCCCAGACGGAATACCGCAAACATGACGAGCGTGAATACTATCTTCTTGCGGAGCTCAGGTACCTTGTAGATGTTCGTAAGGGCTTCAAGCACCTCAGATCACCTCGACTTCGCCGCCTGCTGCCTTGATCTTTTCTTCGGCGCTCTTGGTAAAGCCGGATGCCTTAACAGTGAGCTTCTTGGTGAGTTCGCCGTCGCCCAGTACACGGACGCCGTCGAGAATATTCTTGAGAATGCCGGCTTCGATGAGCTCAACCGGGGTAACAACGGTGCCATCCTCGAAAACATTCAGCTGGCAAACGTTGACCTCAGCGAACTGATCAGCCCAGACGTTCTTGAATCCGCGCTTCGGGAGGCGACGATACAGAGGCATCTGACCGCCTTCGAAACCGGTGCGAACACCGCCGCCGGAGCGGGAGTTCTGACCCTTCTGACCACGGCCGGCAGTTTTGCCGAGACCGGAGCCAAGACCGCGACCACGACGGGTTGCAACTTTGCGGCTGCCCGGTGCCGGGGTAAGTTCATGTAATTTCATTAGTGCACCTCCGTCTCTCAGTCTGCGATTTCTTCTACGACAACCAGATGACGAACTTTGTGCAGCTGGCCGCGCATGCAAGCGTTATCTTCGACCTCAACGACCGAGTTGGTCTTGTGGAGGCCAAGGGACTTGACGGTGAGACGCTGCGTCTCGGGGCAACCGATGACGCTCTTCTTCAGCGTTACTTTAAGCTTTGCCATGTCTTTGTCCCTCCATTAACCCAGGATTTCCTGGACGGTCTTGCCACGAAGACGAGCTACATCCTCAGCGCGCTTGAGCTGAGAAAGGCCGGTAAGGGTGGCACGAACCATGTTGTTCGGGTTGGAAGAGCCGAGCGACTTGGTAAGGATGTCCTTGATGCCTGCGAGCTCGAGAACTGCACGAGCCGGGCCGCCGGCGATAACACCGGTACCTTTTGCTGCCGGCTTCAGGAGAACCTGACCGGCACCGAAGATGCCGATAATCTCATGAGGAATGGTATGATCCTTCAGAGCTACGTCGATGAGGTTCTTCTTTGCATCCTCAACACCCTTGCGGATAGCTTCGGGGACTTCGGCAGCTTTGCCGAGGCCAACGCCGACGCGGCCCTTCTGGTTGCCAACTACTACGAGGGCGCTGAAGCTGAAGCGACGGCCGCCCTTTACAACCTTGGCAACACGGTTGATATATACTACTTTTTCCTGGAATTCCGGATCCGCTTCACGGCGATCATTGCGACGGTCATTGCGACGGTCTTTATTGCCGGGCTTGCGGTCTGCTTTCTTTTCCGGGTTCCGATCCATATTAGTAGGCATTAATTTACCTCCTAGCTCAGAATTTCAGGCCGGCTTCACGGGCAGCCTCGGCCAGGGCCGCAACACGACCGTGGTAGAGGTAGCCGCCGCGATCAAACACGACTTCTTCAATGCCCTTTTCAAGGGCGCGCTTGGCGACGAGTTCGCCGATTTTCTTTGCTGCCTCGATGTTTCCGCCGTAGGCGCCGAAGTCTTTCTCCTGGCTGTTGGCAGATACGAGGGTTACGCCGTTGACATCATCGATGACCTGAGCGTAAATATTGCTGAGGCTGCGGAATACGTTAAGGCGCGGACGCTCCGGGGTGCCGGAGATGTGGTTACGAACGCGCATATGACGCTTTACGCGTGCCTTGTTCTTATCCTGTTTTACAAACACAGTGGTCACTCCCCTCTGTTAAAGATTATTTGCCTTTCGCGCCAGCTTTACCAACCTTGCGGCGGATCTTCTCACCAGCGTACTTGATACCCTTGCCCTTGTACGGCTCAGGCTCACGCAGAGAGCGGATCTTTGCTGCCATTGCACCAACAAGCTCCTTGTCGATGCCGTTGATGACGATCTGGTTGGCTGCCGGTGCATCGAGAGTGATGCCTTTCGGCGGCTCAATGATGCACGGATGCGAAAAACCGAGGGAGAGGTTGAGGTTGTTGCCCTGGCGGACGGCACGGTAGCCGACACCGGTGATTTCCAGGGTCTTGGTGTAGGTCTCGGTAACACCAACAACCATGTTGTTGATGAGGGTACGGGTGAGACCGTGGAGAGATTTATGCTTCTTATCCTCAGAGGGACGCTCTACTTTGACCGTGTTGTCCTCTACCGTGATTTTCATCTCGGGATGGAGGGTACGGCTGAGCTCGCCTTTGGGGCCTTTTACTTTGACCAGGTTGCCTTCCTCGAGGGTGACGGTAACGCCAGCCGGGATGACAATCGGTGCTCTTCCGATACGGGACATTTCTACGCCTCCTAGCTAAATATGGATTATCTTACCAAACGTAAGCGATAACTTCGCCGCCAAGACCGGCCTTGCGGGCCTGCTTGTCGCTCATGATCCCCTGAGAAGTGGAGATGATGGCGATACCGAGTCCACCGAGTACACGGGGGAGCTCTGCGCACTTAGAGTACTGGCGAAGACCCGGCTTAGAAATGCGCTTGATGCCGGTGATTACTTTTTCCTTTGCGGGACCATATTTAAGCTTGAGCGTCAGGATGCCCTGCTTGTTGTCTTCAGTGAAGGTGTAATCCTTAATGAAGCCCTCCTCCTTCAGAACGGCTGCGATAGCCTTCTTGATTTTGGAGCCGGGGATTTCGACCTTCTCGTGGAGTACGGAGTTTGCATTGCGCAAACGGGTAAGCATATCTGCAATAGGATCAGTCATTGCCATGAATCGATATCCTCCTTTCTTTCAGTGTTACCAGCTGGCCTTGGTTACGCCAGGGATGGCGCCTTTGTAGGCCTGGACGCGGAAGCAGATACGGCACATGCCGAACTTCCGGATATAGCCGTGGGGGCGGCCGCAAATCTTGCAACGGTTATACTTGCGTACTTTGAACTTGGGTTCCTGCTTCCATTTTTCGATCATTGCGGTTCTAGCCAAAGTCAATTACCTCCTTTTCATGCGCTGAACGGCATACCCATGAGCTTCAGAAGCTCACGTGCCTCTTCATCGGTATTGGCGGTCGTGACGATGACGATGTTCATGCCGCGAACCTTATCGATCTTATCGTATTCGATTTCCGGGAAGATGAGCTGTTCCTTCAAGCCCAGCGAGTAATTGCCACGGCCGTCGAAGGCGTTCTTGTTCACGCCGCGGAAGTCGCGAACGCGAGGAAGAGCAACGTTCATGAACTTGTCGAGGAACTGATACATGCGAGTGCCGCGAAGAGTTACTTTGCAGCCGATAGGCATGCCCTGGCGGAGCTTCCAGGTGGAGATGGATTTCTTAGCGCGGGTCACGATAGGCTTCTGACCGGCGATAGTGGTAAGATCGCTTACTGCGCTCTCGAGAGCCTTGGAGTTGCCAACGGCCTCGCCGACGCCCATGTTGATGATGACTTTAGCGATCTTCGGAAGCTGGTTTACATTCTTATATCCAAACTTTTCAGTGAGCTTGGCTTTGACTTCCTGTTCATATTTTTCCTGCAGTCTGTCCAAACCTATATCCTCCTTTCAGTGATTATTTCGTCTGGTCTACGACCTGATTGCACTTCTTGCAAACACGTACATTGTGGCCGTTGACTTCACGATGGCCGGTGCGGGTCGGTTTGCCGCAGCTGGGGCAAACGAGCATGACCTTGGAGACATTGAGAGCTGCTTCCTTGGTCAGGATGCCGCCCTGGGGTGCCTTCTGGTTCGGTTTCGTGTGGCGCTTAACCAGGTTAATGCCCTCTACGAGTACCTTGCCCTTCTTCGGCATAGCTTCGATGACTTTGCCTTTCTGGCCCTTATCCTTGCCAGACAAAACGACGACTTCGTCGCCTTTTTTTACATGCAGTTTCACGAATGACAAAATAGCACCTCCTCGCTTACAGAACTTCCGGCGCAAGGGAAATAATCTTCATGAAATCCTTGTCGCGCAGCTCGCGGGCTACCGGTCCAAAAATACGGGTACCACGCGGGGTCTTGTCTTCTTTAATGATTACAGCCGCGTTCTCATCGAAGCGGATGTAAGAGCCGTCAGCACGCTTGAGGCCTTTTACGCTGCGTACTACAACTGCCTTTACGACATCGCCTTTCTTGACCATGCCGCCCGGGGCAGCCTGCTTGACGGAAGCGACGATAATGTCGCCAATATTTGCATAGCGACGGTAGGAGCCACCCATTACGCGAATGCACATAATTTCTTTAGCTCCGGTGTTGTCGCCAACGTTCAGCAGAGTTTGTTGCTGGATCATTTGTTAACCTCCTTCTTAGAATTTGCGGTCCTAAGAATATTATTTCGCCTTCTCGACGATCTCAACGAGACGCCAGCGCTTATCCTTGGAGAGGGGACGCGTTTCCATAATGGAGACGACATCACCGACATGAGCTTCGTTATTTTCATCATGCGCTTTGAACTTGACGGTCTTCTTGACGGTCTTCTTGTAAAGCGGATGCTGTTCGTGTTCTTCGATGGCGACGACGATGGTCTTTTCCATTTTGTCGCTTACTACCTTACCGATACGGGTTTTACGGGTATTTCTTTCCTCGCTCATCAATGAGCCTCCTTCCTCTCAAATATCTCTGTGTCTTAGGCTTTTGCCTGCTCGCTCTGGATGGTCTTGATGCGAGCGATGGTCTTCTTGACCTCGCGGATGCGGCTCGGATTCTCGAGCTGACCGGTAGCAAGCTGGAAGCGCAGGTTGAACAGTTCTTCTTTGAGGGAAGCAATTTTTTGGTTAAGTTCGTCAGCGCTCATGGAGCGGAGTTCTTTGCGAATTTCATTAACCTTCATTTACTTCACCGCCCTCTGTTTCCTCGAAGTCTCTACGGGTGACAAACTTAGTCTTGATGGGGAGCTTGTGAGCTGCAAGGCGCATAGCTTCCTTAGCAACTTCCTCGCTTACACCGCCCATTTCGAACATGATGCGGCCCGGCTTTACTACAGCTACCCAGTACTCCGGAGAACCCTTACCGGAACCCATGCGGGTCTCGGCCGGCTTAGCAGTTACAGGCTTATCCGGGAATACTTTAATCCATACCTGACCGCCACGCTTGATGTAGCGGGTCATAGCGATACGAGCAGCCTCGATCTGACGGTTGGTTACCCAAGCCGGCTCGAGTGCTACAAGACCGAAGTCACCATGGCTGATGGTGTTGCCGCGATGTGCAGCACCCTTCATGCGACCGCGGAACTGCTTGCGGTATTTAACGCGTTTTGGCAGTAACATTAGGCTTCGCTCCTTTCAGGCTTCTGTGCCGGTTTCTTTTTCTCCGGCAGAACTTCGCCCTTGAAGATCCAAACCTTTACGCCGATGCGGCCGTAGGTGGTGTTGGCTTCGGCAAAGCCGTAGTCGATGTCGGCACGGAGAGTATGAAGAGGAATGCTGCCTTCGCGATAGGATTCGCTGCGGGCAATTTCAGCACCGCCGAGACGGCCGCTGACCATAATCTTGATGCCCTTAGCGCCTTCGCGCATGGTGCGGCCTACGCTGGACTTCATAGCACGGCGGAAAGCAATGCGGCGCTCGAGCTGCTCAGCGATGCTTGCAGCAACGAGGTTGGAGTCGAGGTTCGGCTTCTTGATTTCCTGGATGTTGATATCAACGCGCTTGTCGGTAAAAGCCTTGAGACCCTTGCGGATGTCTTCGATACCGGCACCGCCGCGACCGATTACCATACCCGGCTTTGCGGTGTGGATGGTGATCTTGAGGCGGTTCTTGGAGCGCTCGGTCTCTACTTTGGAGACGCTGTCTTCCTTTAAGAGATCCTCCATGAGGTACTTGCGGATCTTGATGTCCTCATGCAGGTTGTCTACATATTCCTGTTTGTCGGCATACCAGTTAGCATCCCAAGTCTTGACGATGCCGATTCGCATGCCATGCGGATTTACTTTCTGACCCAATGCGTTTCCCTCCTTCTTATCTTTCGTCTACGCAGACAGTGACGTGGCTGGTTCTCTTCAGAATCCGGAACGCCTGACCGCGGGAACGGGGATGGATACGCTTGAGAGTCGGTCCCTGGTCAACGAGGGCCTGGGAGATATAGAGTTTATCGACATTCATGTCGAAGTTGTTCTCAGCGTTGGCAACGGCGGACTTCAGTACCTTTTCGATAACTGCGGCACCGGCCTTCGGAGTGAACTTCAGGATCGCAAATGCTTCGGCAACGTTCTTTCCACGGATGAGATCCATGACAACCCGTACTTTGCGCGGAGCAATGCGGACATATTTAGCTACTGCTTTTGCTTCCACAATTGATTCTCCTTTCAGAATCAGCGCAGACCGGTTTTCTTTTCGTTACCGGCGTGGCCTTTGTAAGTGCGGGTCGGGGCAAACTCACCGAGCTTATGGCCGACCATGTCTTCAGTGATATAGACGGGAACATGCTTGCGACCGTCGTGAACGGCGATGGTGTGGCTTACGAAGTCCGGCAGGATGGTGGAGCTGCGGGACCAGGTCTTTACGACCTTCTTGTCGTTAGCCTCGTTCAGAGCCGTGATTTTTTTCATAAGGCTTTCTTCTACGAAAGGGCCTTTCTTAATAGACCTTGACAAGGGGTATTTCCTCCTTTCGTCCGATAGCGTGGCTACCCGGCGGCTAATAAATTATTTCTGGTTGCGACGCTTGACGATGAACTTATCAGACGGCTTCTTATGGCGAGTCTTGGTACCCATGGCGCATTTGCCCCACTTGGTAACAGGATGCTTGCGGCCGACAGGGCTACGGCCCTCACCACCGCCATGCGGATGGTCAATCGGGTTCATCGCAACACCGCGGTTAGCCGGGCGAATGCCGAGCCAGCGGGAGCGGCCTGCTTTACCGATGGTGATGTTCTCGTGCTCGAGGTTGCCTACCTCACCGATAACGGCGCGGCAGTTGATGTGGATCTTGCGGAGCTCACCGGACGGCATGCGGAGGAGGGCATAGTCGCCATCCTTAGCCATGAGCTGAGCGCTGGCACCGGCGGAGCGAACGAGCTGTGCGCCCTTGCCGATTTTGATCTCTACGCAGTGAATCATGGTACCAACCGGGATGTTTACCAGCGGCAGGCAGTTGCCCGGCTTAATGTCGGACTCAGGACCGGAGTAAACCTTGTCCCCTACCTTGATACCATTCGGAGCGATGATGTAGCGTTTCTCCCCGTCCTCATACTGAACGAGAGCGATGCGGGCGCTGCGGTTCGGATCATACTCGATGGTCATTACGGTTGCAGCCATATCATCCTTCATACGCTTGAAGTCGATGATACGATAACGGCGCTTGTGGCCGCCGCCCTGATGGCGTACGGTGAGACGACCCTGCTGATTGCGGCCGCCATGCTGCTTGAGAGGCTCAAGCAAGGATTTTTCCGGCTTGTTTGTGGTGATCTCGTCGAAAGAAGCGACGGTCATGAAACGACGACCGGCGGAATACGGTTTAAAGCTTTTAATTGCCAATTTCGCTTACCTCCTTTTCAGTAGATTAGGCCTGGAAGAATTCGATGGTCTCACCGGCAGCGAGACGAACGATGGCCTTCTTGTAGTCCGGACGCTTGCCAACGTTGCGGCCCATCCGGCGGGTTTTGCCGATGCAGTTAACAGTGTTGACGGAGACAACCTTTACATTGAAGATGCTCTCAACAGCTGCTTTGATTTCATCTTTAGCGGCTTTCTTGTCGACTACGAAGGTGTACTTGCCTTCCTCAATCATCATCGTGGATTTCTCGGTGATGAGGGGTCGAATGATTACATCGCGTGCATCCATTATGCGAGTACCTCCTCAATCTTGGCGATAGCGTCTTTGGTGATGAAGAGCTTGCCGCTGTTCAGAATGTCGTAGACATTGAGGCCTTCGTTGGTGATAGCCTTAACGCCCGGGATATTGCCGCAGGAACGCTCGATCTTGTCGGAGTCATCAGCTGCGGTGATGATGAGGCTCTTTTCTTCAACACCGAAGTCGGAGAGGAGCTTCACGATGGTCTTGGTCTTGTACTCGTCCATGACGAAGCTGTCGAGGACGATGATGCTTGCTTCGTTGACCTTGTCGCTCAGAGCGCACTTGATGGCCAGCCGACGCTGCTTGCGCGGCATGCTGAAAGCATAGGAACGCGGATGGGGTCCGAAAACAACTCCGCCGCCTTTCCACAGCGGGCTGCGGGAGGAACCGCTGCGAGCGTGGCCGGTGCCTTTCTGACGCCAGGGCTTACGGCCGCCGCCGCGAACCATTGCGCGAGTCTTGGTGGCATGGGTGCCGAGGCGCTGGCTGGCCAGCTGCATTACGACGGCCTGATGAAGGAGGGCGCCGTTCACTTCCACGCCGAAAATTTCGTTATTCAATTCGATTTCGCCAACCTGATTGTGAGCGATATCATAAACTGCTACTTTTGGCATAATCTAGCAAATCCTCCTTCCAATTATTTTTTCTCAGCGAGCTGAGCTTTAATCTTTGCGGTACGCTTGTTGGGGATGTTCGTCTCTTTTACAACGACGAAGCCCTTCTTCGGTCCCGGGATGGAACCCTTAATGAGGATGATGTTGCGCTCTGCATCTACGCGAACAACGAAGAGACGCTGTACGGTAGTCTTGACGCCGCCCATCTGACCAGGGAGGCGCTTGCCCTTCAGGACGCGGCCGCCGTGACCGGAAATCATAGCACCGGTGGAACCGGGCTCACGATGGGACTTGGAACCATGGCCCATAGGTCCACGAGCGAAGCCGTGACGCTTTACGGTACCGGCGAAGCCGTGACCGCGGCTGGTTCCGGTGACATCTACGAAGTCACCCTCTTCAAATATATCAACACCGATGACATCACCGGTTTTGTAATCGCTGGCAGCTGCCTGACGGATCTCGCGGATGAACTTGACGGGCTTTACGCCGGCCTTTTCAAACTGACCCTTCAGCGGCTTGTTAATCTTGTTCTCTTTAACATCGCCGAAACCGATCTGTACAGCATTGTAGCCGTCGCTCTCTACGGTCTTGTTACGGATGACGATGTTGTTGCCGGACTCGACGACCGTTACCGGGATGAGCTTGCCTTCCTCGGTAAAGATCTGGGTCATGCCCAGCTTTCTGCCTAAAATTGCTTTAGCCATTATTCCACCTCCTCTTACAGTTTGATCTCGATGTCAACGCCCGCCGGGAGATCCAGGTGCATAACAGCATCAACAGTCTTGTTGCTGGGCTCGAGGATGTCGATAAGGCGCTTGTGAGTGCGCATCTCGAACTGCTCGCGGGAATCTTTGTTAACATGAGGGCTGCGGAGAATGGTGTAAATGTTCTTCTCCGTCGGGAGGGGAATCGGGCCGGAGACCTGAGCGCCGGTGCGGGTAGCAGTCTCGACGATCTTAGCAGCACTCTGATCCAGTGCCTTGTGGTCATAAGCCTTCAAACGGATTCTGATCTTCTTCTGTTTGGACAATGTCTTTTCCTCCTTATCGCCCGGATTAGGATCCGGACATACTCAGTGCCAGTTCCCTCGATGCCGGAATTATAGTAGAGCACCGAGCCATCTGACACCTCATCGCAGGTAACCCAAATCCTTATTTAAGGGCGGCTTTTGACGGCCGCCCTCATCTAAGGCAAATTTATATCAGCGATTAAGCCTCAACAATGTCGATAACCTTGCCGGCGCCGACAGTGTGACCACCCTCGCGGATAGCGAAGCGGAGACCCTTCTCGATAGCGATCGGGGTGATGAGCTCTGCATCCATCTCGATGTTATCGCCAGGCATA
>JAZLHS010000035.1:0-10928 GCA_045616885.1 Selenomonadaceae bacterium
TTCCCTGGGAGCGTACCGATAAGGCCGAGACTCTCCGTCAGCAGGCAGGCTTGTAATCAAGATTCAATAGAAGGCTTTTAGATGATTCGACTTTCAAATATTAAGAAGACCTTTCAGGGGCCGAATGGTCCGGTGGAAGCAATTAAAGGCGTAGATATTCATGTCGAGCCAGGGGAGATTTTCGGCATTGTGGGCTTGTCCGGTGCCGGAAAATCCACTCTCGTGCGCTGCATAAATATGTTGGAAAAGCCAACCAGCGGACAGGTAATTGTCGATGGCAAGGATTTAACCGCTATGTCTGAGTCTCAGCTCAGAGAAGTCAGAAAATCTATTGCCATGATATTTCAGCACTTCAACCTGCTGTCTTCCGCTACGGTCTACGATAATGTTGCCTTTCCCCTGAGACTGTCAAATACCTCTGAAGATAAAATTCGTGAAAAGGTTCTTCCGCTTCTCGAGCTGGTAGGTCTGTCCGATAAAGCGGATAATTATCCCGCTCAGCTCTCCGGCGGTCAGAAGCAGCGTGTCGGCATTGCCCGTGCGCTTGCCAATGACCCGAAGGTTCTCCTTTGCGATGAGGCAACCAGTGCCCTTGATCCGCAGACTACAAAGGCGATTCTTTCTCTTATAAAGGACATCAATAAGAAGATGGGATTGACTGTCGTAGTAATAACTCACGAAATGGCGGTTATTACCGACATCTGCGACCGGGTTGCTGTGTTGTCAGACGGTGTTGTCGCTGAGTGCGGTCAGGTGCTTGAGGTATTCACCAATCCGCAGCAGGAGATAACAAAGCAGTTTACCGGCGTAATTCTCAGCCGTGAGCTGCCGGGAGACTTTAAGGATAGGGAAATCAGTCAGGAGCCTGTAAGCGGAGCACAGCTGCTAATATGGTTGACCTTCATTGGAAATTCTGCTGATGAACCTGTTCTTTCTACGATGATTCGTAAATTTGATGCCGATGTTTCCATTCTTTACGGAATGGTGGGAGAAATTCAGTCTACACCCTTTGGCCGTATGCTTATTGGTATTACCGGTGACGATTCTATCGTTAAGTCACTATTGGAATACCTGAAAGGCAGAGATTTGATGGTGGAGGTGGTTGGCTATGTCAAGTGATATGTTTGCTCTGTTGGCGAAGGCTCTCGGAGAAACAGTTTACATGGTAGCCGTATCCATGTTTTTCTCCAGTCTTTTGGGCATACCCTTGGGGGTCCTGCTATATATTACCAACAAGGGCGGCATACTTGAGTGCAAGCCGGTCAATAAGCTTGTAGGCTCCATTGTCAATGCTGTCCGCTCAATTCCTTTTATCATTCTGATGGTTTCCATTATACCATTTACCCGTATGATTGTCGGTACTTCTATCGGTACTACGGCAGCTATGGTACCTCTTGTACTGGCCTCGGTTCCCTTTATCGGTCGTCAGGTAGAAACCTCTCTCATGGAGGTGCCTGATGGTATCATCGAGGCGGCTCGTTCAATGGGTGCTACCAGCAGTCAGATTATCCGCCGGGTGCTGCTTCCAGAGGCAATGCCCTCTATCGTAGCTCAGCTTACCACCGTTGTTATCGCTCTCGTCGGCGAATCGGCAATGGCCGGAGCAATCGGCGGCGGCGGCCTTGGTGATTTGGCTATCCGATATGGCTATCAGAGATTTCGTCCTGAGATAATGGTAGCAACTGTTGTTGTTCTCATTGTTTTGGTACAGCTTGTTCAGTTCCTTGGCAATCGTTTGGCTGCCAGCCTGAACAAGAGATAATTACGCAGTTATCCTCATAAGAGGATAATATATTTAATCGAGGAGGAATACCCATGAAGAAAATCTATCTTTTTCTGACTTCTCTTCTTATTCTCGCTTTAGCAACTGCCGGCTGCGGCGGTGGCGGTGCAGAAAAGAAGCAGGATGCAAAGCCGGCACAGAAGACTGAGCAGAAAGCAAAGCTCAAAGTCGGTGCAACCCCCGTACCCCACGCTGAAGTCCTTAATGCCATTAAGCCGCTGCTGGCTAAGGAAGGCATTGAACTTACTGTTGTTGAATTCAGCGACTATGTTCAGCCGAACCTTGCTACCAATGACAAGGAACTGGATGCAAACTACTTCCAGCATCTCCCGTACCTCGAGAATTTCACTAAAGAGCATAAGAATGTTAAGCTCGTAAGTGCTGCCGGTGTTCATATCGAGCCGATGGGCATTTATTCCCGCAAAATTAAGAAGCTGGATGAGCTGAAGAACGGTGCTTCTGTTGCTATTCCGAACGATCCGACCAACGGCGGTCGTGCGCTTCTCCTTCTGCAGCGTGCTGGCGTTATCAAGCTGAAGAAGACTGCTGTTGATGTCACCGTTCAGGATATCGCTGAGAACCCGAAGAACATCAAGATTCAGGAGCTTGAGGCTGCTCAGGTACCCCGTTCCCTCGACGATGTTGATGCTGCTGTAATCAACACCAACTTTGCAATGCAGGCTAATCTCGTTCCCACCAAGGATGCTATCGTAATCGAAGATGCTTCCAGCCCCTATGTAAACATCGTGGCTGTACGCGCCGGTGATGAGAAGCGTCCGGAGATCGTTGCTCTCTGCAAGGCTCTCCAGAGCCCGGATGCAAAGAAGTTCTTCCAGGACAAGTACAAGGGTGCAGTTGTCCCGACCTTCTAATTTAAAAATCTAGAAACTTAAAAGACGGTAGCTACAGGATAATTCCCGTAGCCACCGTCTTTTTTTACGCTAAAGATTGGCTGATATCATTAAATAATGTCTATCTGACAAAGTCCCATTGCAGCAAGTGCCGTCTTGTGAGTCTCCGGATTGACACAGGCTGAGAGGCTGCTCTCAACGGATATATTTTTCTCAGGATAAAAAGCTTTTAGAAGAATGGCATTGCTGAGGACACAAATGCCGGTGCAGAGCCCCAACAGCTTTATGTCATCATATTCTTTCACGGCTTCAGCCAGAGCAGGGGAACCAAATGTCGGCTTGTCGATAATAAGGCTGTCAGCGGCATACGGAGCCAGCTCAGGGCAGATTTCCCATCCAGTGGTACCCTTGATACAATGCTCTACGGGCAGTTTTTTGCCCTCAGAAGTGTTCAAGTAGTCGGTTGGGTGAGTATCGCGGGTGAAAATAAGAGGGATGCCGTTCTCCTTTGCTTCCTTGATAAATTTCTCCACTGCAGGAACAATTGCTGTCGCTTCCGCAGTACCAAGGGAACCGGTAATAAAATCGTTTTGCATATCCACAACGATAATAACAGATTTTGAGTTTTTCATGTTTACAACCTCTTTCTTAAAGTGTTTTCAAAATTGTATTGTTGTAGTGATTATTTAGCGGTACCAATTGTGAGTTTGTTTATAATGGGAAACCTATGGCCTAGCTTTCTTATTCCTGTACCAATTAGTATGGAGCTGCCAACTACAGCTATATAGTAGCAGCTGATAACAGGAGCGGTGTAAACATAGCCAAGCCATGCAATTATAAACCCGACGTAAGTTATAGCTATTGGATGAAAGAGATAAGCAAAATAAGAATGATAACCAAGCGTGCCAAGGAAGCTGCTCAGAAATAGAGGGAAGGATACTTTTCTGAACAAGGATAAGAAGAACAGGGAACAGGCAAGTGTGTATAGAATACCGATTGGACTCAACTGCTGTGCAACATTAATAGCCCATTCAGGACGATAGTCGGCGTACTTTATAAGGTAGTAATAATGCATAAGCAGACCACCGCCGGTAATGAGGAAAAAACAGAATAATGACGGTAAATGGCTGTCTATATACGACTTGCATTTATTCCAATGAACGGCAAAGTAGGCACCTGTAAGGAAAATGAAGAAGTAATGCAATACCCAATAGTTCAATCGCTGAGCGATGAGATAACTGATATATGGATTGGAGAAGTCCGTTGGCTTCAGTATGTAACAAGACCAGTAATCAAAAGCGATTTGGACAACAAGGAGTATCGCCAGACATCTGACAGTAAGCCGTTTGACAATGGGAATCCAAAGGGGCATTAATAGATAAAACCACATGAGGATGATCATAAAATAAAGCTGATAGGAACCAAAGCCGAATATCAGATATTTTATTATTTCCTTTACATGGAGAAGCATTGTACTTCGATAGAGAACTGTGTAATGAATAATATAGAAGAATGTCCAGAAGAGATATGGTACCAGCACCGATTTGGCGCGTCTCAGGTAGAAATCTCGGTAATCCATTTTGGCTTCTAAGTCGCGCTTCCAAAACAGCCCAAAAGCAGAAATGAAGAAAAAAATAGGAACAGAAAATCTGGTGAGAATTTCAAACAATGCGACAAGATGGATATTGGGGGTAGGATTCATCAAATATTGAGAACCTATATGTATTCCAATTACTCCCAGCATGGATATTCCCCTGATGTATTCCAGTTCCGGGAGGCGTTCTTTATCCGTTGTGTTACTCAAATTGACCTCATTATGTTAATCAAGGAAATAGTGAATGGTCACAGTGACAGTGTAGTCAAGCTCTCCGCCATCTATGTGAGTATCGGCAGATGCAGACTTCAGCATCATTGTATTGCCGTATCGGCGAGGTATTTCGGATGAGTTTTCCGTAATAGTTTCGATTCCCGAGATTGACTTTCCCAGCGAAGAGGCTATTATCTCAGCTTTTTCCTTTGCGTCAGCAATGGCTGCCTTAATGGCAGTGCTGCGAAGCTTTGATGTATCGCTGAGAGAGAAGGAAAGGCCGGATATTTCAGTAGCACCGGCTGCCAAACTATCATCAATTACTTTATTAATAAGTGTGAATTCACGGACAGTGACGGAGAGGGTATTAGATACTCTGTAACTGTTTAGCTTCCCATCATTTCCATATTCCGGATAGCAATTATAGTGCCGTGTCTGAATATCAGCAGTTTTTATCCCAAGTGCGGTCACGGCAGCTCTATCCTGTGTCGTGATTGCAGCGTTTTCGATAGATGCCGCTGCAGTATCTTCTGCTCTGGTTGTTATACCAAGAGAAATGCTTGCTATGTCAGGGGCAGAAGATGAAACGCCGTGGCCGGTGACAATGACAACAGGACGAGCCTGAGGGGCGGCTGAAACATGGTTTGTACCGGACGAAAAAAGAAAAACGGAACCACAGACAACCGATGCCAGGACTTTTGAAAGACCGGTAAGGGATTTCATAATCATAACCTCTTTTCTGTTAAAGTAATTTGTAAAAATCCCCGCAATCATAAAATTGCGGGGGATTAAGCTGGGAAATTAGCCGGTAAATCAGCAGGAGCGTTTACCAAGAGTTGGATGGGAAGTAACTTTTAGACTGCGAAGAGTAATAAGCCTTTCGGCTTCTTCAAAATCAACATCCCGGCAGGTTCCGTTATTCTCGTAGATGCACATGGGATTTGATACACCGATTTCGCCGGCTGGCATATAGACATACTCTTTGTTTACATTATCTCCGTAGATGAATCCATCCTTGAGCTGAGCCTGAGCCATAGTGGGACGCATATTCATTGCTCCCTTCAAAATTTGTGATGTAAACCGTTAATCAGAACATGTTCCGACGCCAGAGATAATACCCGGCAAAGCCTGCGATGCCAAAGGCGATGACGGATATCATTGTGAATGCCTCCGGGGCTTCAGCAAAGGGAACGGCGACATTCATTCCAAAAAAGCTGGATATCAATGTTGGGATGGCAAGAATAATTGTCATGGCAGCTAAGAACTTCATGACCAGGTTCTGATTGTTGGAGATTATAGACGAAAATGTATCGGCAAGCCGGGCGAGAATCTGGCTGTACATCTCGACCATTTCCCGAGCCTGCTTGTTCTCAATAATGACATCCTCCAGCAGATCTTCATCCTCCTCGTACATTTTGAGGGGGGAGCCGACCGTAGGATTGTTGCAGAGCCTCAGCAGCTTGTCAAGGACTGCAGCATTAGAACGCAGAGAGGCGTTGAAGTAAGTAAGACCCTTCTGCAACTCCAATAGGCGAAGAATGTCTTGGTTGCGCATTTGGTCGCGAAGCATTAATTCCACTTCGTCTGATAACTTGTTTATCTGACGAAGGTAACGGAGGTAGAATGTCGCTGATTTATAGAGTATTTGGAAGAGAAATCTAGTCTTTTTGAATGTTCTGAATGTCCTGGCTGTTGCTTCGTTGAACTCGGAAATTACCGGTGTTTCTTCGAGGCAAACCGTTATGATGTATTCGTCGCTGATGATAATTGCCAAAGGCAGAGTGTCGTAGCTTACATTGGTACGCATGACCGGGACATTGGTCAATATCATTACAGAGTTATCTTCTACATCAATATGTGAGCGCTCTTCATCATCGAGTGCGGAGCGAAGAAAATCAGGTTCGACAGCAGTAAGGTTGCCGATTACTTTTAATTCGTAAGGAGTAGGGTCGATAATGTTTATCCAGGCACCCTTTTGGAGAGTCTTCAGGCTAAGTTCTTCAAGTGGTCCACTTTCCAGTGAGCGGTAAATTTTCAGCATGATGGAAAGCTCCTTTCCGCAAAAATCATGCCGTCAATTCCCACGCAAAAGCGTACGATGATGACTTAAAGACAGACAAATGGCCACTTAATAGGCAATATAGTCAGCAGAAAACTACATCTCTGAAGCGCACGAAACAGAAGCGGTGGCAAAGGAGATGACGGCAGATATTTCGTTTGTAGTGTATGTTGTTATAGTCTTTTTATTTAAGCGTCTCGATCGATAGTCAGGAGAGCTGCATAAATTGGGATGGTCGCCGTCCATTATCCTCACCGTCCTTTCCGTTCATGATTATAAAACTTGAAAAAAGCAAAAGAAAACCAGACGGATTTCGCCGCCTGGTAAATTTTACTATTGAAAAGCCTGCTAGTCAATGAAAAAGTTTATTTTACAAGGGCTGTGTAGAGGGACTGAAAGCAGATGTAGTACAGCATACCGAAGAGAAGAAAACGAAATACCTTTGCAGAGGTATGCTTGAAGGCAATCTGTCCAAAGAAAAGACCGGCAAAAAGACCGGGTAGCATGTAGAAGAACTCTGTACCTGCAGCCTGCATATTGGTGCCGCCGTTAAACACGAATATGGCCATAGAACACATTTGCACAAGGAAAAAGTACAGCACACAGGTAGAACGAAGCTCTATCCTTGAAAGCTGAGCGTTAGCGAAGTAAAGAATAAGCGGCGGACCTGCCATGCTTACACTTGTTGCCATAATCCCCGAAAAAATACCGGCAATAAAGGCGTTCCTTGGTCGTTGTGAGAATTTTAGATGTCCAAATTGACTGACTAGCAGGAAACAAAGAAGGATAATACTGATAAAAATCTTTAGGTGGTCGGAAGAAATGAACTGGAATAATTTGAAGCCAAGGGGCTGTCCGCAAACCGCACCTGTAATCATAAAGAAAATTAAGTCATACTTTGCGGTACGCCACAGCATTGTGGTTTGGATTAAATTGGAAATGAGACCTAAATAAATGAGGATTTGCACCGTGAATTTGGCATCATAGAAAATCATCAGTAGAGGTGAGGCTGTCAGCATAAGGCCAAAGCCAGTAATCGACTGAAGAAATGATGCGAGAAATATTGCGCCCGTTGGCCCCAGTCGGTCATGAAAAGGGGACAGAAGACTGAGAATATCAAAATCCATTTGACTAACCTCGTTGCTAAATAATGACGAATGTATTTTATCACTTTTTCAGAAAAAATAAACATCTTTCTAATGGCAATCTCATAATTAAGGGGTATAACATAACCAAGCAAAGAAATTGCTAAGGCGGCTTAATGAGTATATAATAGTTACTAGATGTAATTATTTGGTGGCTTAGCCTCATCTAGAAATAGGATGTGATAGTAATGAAAAAATCAATTCGTAATAAGGTAGCAGCAATTACTACAGGAGCAATTATCGCTCCATTTATACTTGGAATATCAAACGGCGTTTATGCAGCAGAGTTGTCCATACAGCAGGCTGTTGATATGGCGCTGGAACAAAACACTGACCTTGCTATCACAACCGTTGGAGAAAAATCGGCAAGGGCAGAATTGAAAGCCGCAAGAGGTCGGAATAGTATAACCATCTCCGGTAAGGGAAGCTTGAGCTTGAATAAAAGTAACAAGGATGATGAGCAGAATAGAAACGGCTCAGCCAGCGCATCGGTGAGCTTTCCGCTCTTTACTGCCGGTAAGAATGAAGCTAATCTCTCCAGCGGCAAACTGGGAGTGCAGATTGCCAAGCTGGAAACAGAGCGAGCCAGAGAGAATACCAGATTGAAGGTTATCCAAGCATACTATGATGTGTTGGAATGGAAACAAACTGTTGATGTAGGAAATCAATCGGTAAACAGCTATAAGGCACATCTTACCAATGTTCAGCATCTTTTTGCAGCAGGAAGCAAAGCTAAGATAGATGTTCTCCGCTCTGAAGTTGAGCTGTCAAATGCCGAGCAGGATTTGATAAGGTCACAGAATAAATACGCCATAAGCATTAAGCAGCTAAAAACTATATTAGGACTTCCTCAAGATGAGGAATTGGTGCTGACTGAAGACTTCAATTATGTTGTATTTACCCCTGAGTTGGAGACTTGTCTCTCCTACGCACTTGAAAACAGGAAGGATATAGTTGTAGACCAGTACAAGGTGAAGCAGCAGAAATATGCTATCAGAAGTGCCAAGGCAGATTACTATCCGCAGATTTCTATTTCTGCTGGTATAGGCGGAAATGAACGTTATCAGCCAAGACCTCATACAAGCGGAAGTAATTATGAGGCTGGTGTATCAGCATCATGGAATATTTTCGATGGCGGCGTCACCCATGCAGCTGTTGAAAAAGCAAGAGCAAGCTACGAAAAAGCAGAGCTTACTTTGAAGCGTGACCTTGAGAACGCAGACCTCTCTTTTCAGACGGCTTACCTGGATATGCGTGAAGCAGAAAAACGCCTCAGAACTACTCAGGTGGCTGTAACAAGAGCGCAGGAAGACTACTACATCGCCACCGAGAAATACAAGGCCGGCGAGGGCCTTATGCTGGATGTTCTTGATGCACAGGTTGCCCTTGTTACCGCCCAGCTTAATGACATCAGTGCGAAATATGATTATTCCCGCGGCAGAGCTGCTGTAGAGTACGAGATGGGTCTTTCCCTCGGAGAAACTGCTGAGGAAGCTTTAGCCAGAAAGGCTGAGGAATTGGCTGAAAAAGCCGCTAAGGAAGAGGTAAAGGAGGCGGAGGAAAATGAACCATAAGACCATTGCAAAGATAACCGCCGGTGTTCTGATTGCCGCTGGCTGCATAGGCGGCGGATGGTATTGGTACAGCTCTTCACAAGCTGCAAAAGATGCAGCCAAAGTTGAGACCACAAAGGTTATAAAAGTGGATTTAAAATCTACTGTAAGTGCAACCGGAACGATAAAGCCGGTTCATTCCGTAGAAGTATCCTCTAAGATAACCGCCCGCATAAAGAGCGTTCTTGTAAGGGAAAATCAGGAGGTCAAGGCTGGACAGACCATTGCTACTCTTGATGGTAAGGATTACGAGGCAAAGGCCGAACAGGCTCAGTATAAGGTAGAAAATGCCAAGGCAAAATATGACCGTGTTGCCTACCTCTACAGTATAGGGGCCAATAGTCAGGAACAGTATGAGGATGCTGTGCTGAACTACAACACAGCCCGCAGCTCTTTGGAGGTTACTCAGTCTGATTTGGCAGAAACGATTATTACAGCCCCTATGGACGGCGTGATAGTAGGCGAGCCGCTTACTCCCGGTACCATGGCTGTACAAGGAAATAACAATCCGACCGTAATCATGAGGATTGCTGACCTTTCCAGCAAGCAGATTAAGGCAAAAATCGACGAAACCGATATCGGCAGCGTGAAGGTTGGTCAGACGGCAGAATTTACCGTTGATGCCTATACCGATAAGAAATTTAAGGCTAAGGTAGCCGGAATTTCTCAGACCGATGTTACCAACAGCTGGGATACCACTACCGGCAGCTCATCCAGTGCCTCCTCGGCTAGTGTTATCTATTACTTTGTCACATTGGATGTTGAGGATCCCAACAATGATTTGCTTCCGGGCATGACAGCAAGAGTCGAGGTGAAAACCTCTGAGAAGAAGGGGGCTGTAGCTGTCCCTATAGCCTCACTTAAGACCAATGCCAACGGCTCTTATGTACTGGTAGTAAAGAGCGATGGCACCACAGAAGAGCGTTCTGTAAAGACCGGTATATACAGCGATGACTATGTGGAAATCGTTGACGGTGTAAATGAGGGGGAAAAAATCTCCAATACCTATAAAGCTCCCGGCGCCAAAAGCAGCGGCGGACAAAAAAGCGGCATGATGGGCATGGGCGGAAAGCGAGGCCCGGCAGGCGGAGCACCGCACATGTAAAACGGAGGTGAGAATATGACTGAGATTGATACCAAAGTCGGCAGCGGACTTGTCTCTGATGATATAGAAAAAACTATAGAGCTGAAAGGTATTAAAAAGCTTTATCAGGTTGGCGATCAGGAAGTAGCAGCTTTGGACGGAATAACCACTGATATTTATCGAGGTCAGTTCGTTGCTCTCATGGGTCCATCCGGCTCCGGTAAATCTACTCTGATGAATATTTTGGGATGTCTTGATCGGCCGACAGTAGGCTCATACAAGCTGAATGGAGAAGAGGTTGCTTCTCTCAGTGATGATGAGCTGGCGATTACCCGCAACCGAAAGATAGGCTTCGTTTTTCAGAACTTTAATCTTCTAAGTCGCATAAGCGCTCTTGATAATGTGGCACTGCCTTTGGTGTATTCCGGTATCAGCGGCAAGGAGCGGCAGGAGCGGGCAATGCACTATCTTGAGGCGGTGGGTCTGGCAGATCGTGCATTTCATCAGCCCAATGAGCTGTCAGGCGGTCAGCGACAGAGAGTGGCGATCGCCAGAGCACTGGTCAACGAACCGAAGATAATCATGG
>JAZLHS010000036.1:0-14716 GCA_045616885.1 Selenomonadaceae bacterium
CAATTACAGCTGCACAAATATATATGGGAGCCGAATAAAAGAGGGGTATAAATGGCAATAAATGAGAAGGACGCGACCGAAGCCGTCCGCAAACTATTAGCCGCTTTTGACATTAAGAAGGACAATCACAGTGACATAGAAAACACGCCCGAGCGGGTAGTGAAATTTCTAAAAGAGATATGGGAGGGCGAGCAGTACACTAACGAACAAATAGCGTTGATGTATGACAAGACATTTCCCATACAATCTAAATCCGCTCCTGCTGACATGGTAGTTGTGGCAGGTATACCGGTGTTCTCAATGTGTGAGCATCATTTAGCGCTCATGTATAACATGACGGTCGATGTTGGGTATATTCCTAGAGACCGTGTTATTGGGCTCTCAAAAATCAGCCGTATTGCTGACATGGTATCAAGACGATTACAGCTACAAGAGCGCATTACTAGCGATATTTTAGAGGTAATGCAGAAGCTGGTCGGGGATGATGTAATAGTCAGGGTGTGCGGAGAACATAGTTGCGTGACTGCAAGGGGAATAAAGAAACCGGGCTCAAAGACAGTAACATTGGCGGCGGGCGGTATGTTTAACAGCGATACAGCCTTAAAACGCGAGTTCTTGCAGCAAGTAAGAAGTAACAGAGAGTGACAAAAAAGGTGTAAAAATGAAAGCTACAACGGAACAAGTTGAGGCGGCAATAAAGGCCGGGCGAGGTCTTGTTCCGCAGATATTATCGGTACTGGAAAAGAACGGTACCGCCATATCAAGAGGCCAGTTTTACCGCCTAACAAAAAAGCACCCTGAATTGGCCGAAGCAATGGAAGAAGCCCGACAGGCGTTAAGTGAAGAGGATTACACTATAGCCCTTGCCGGGCGGCGGAAGTTAATGCGAGAGGGATATTGGCCAGCGATAAAGCAGACCATTGAAGAATATAGTTTGCGCGAACTTAGGCAGACCGAAACCAATGGGAGCAAGATTGTTATTATTGACGACTTGGGGTAAACATGGAAACTCAGACAAAACTATCGTCGGTGATTGCACCTTCATTCAAAGAAGTCCACAAAGACATAAAAGACGGCGGTCATACTCATTATTGGCTGGCAGGTGGGCGAGGCTCGGCAAAGTCGACTTTTGCCAGTGCAGAAATCCCGTTGCTGCTTATAAAAAATCCCAATATGCACGCAGTTATATTGCGAAAGGTAGGCAATACTCTAAAGGGGTCTGTATATGCGCAAATGGAATGGGCGATAGACCGGCTGGGGCTACGAAGTGAGTTCGATTTTCATAAATCACCGTTAGAAATAGAGCGAAAGTCGACACATCAAAAGATAAAATTCTTGGGCGTAGACGACCCAATGAAAATTAAGTCCGTAAAGGTACCCTTTGGGTATACTGGCATAGTATTTTATGAGGAATTAGACCAGTTTAGCGGGATGGAAGAAATCCGCAGTATAAATCAGTCTTTGCTTCGTGGCGGTGATAGGTTTGTGGTCTTGTACTGCTTCAACCCGCCGAAGAGTGTCAATGCATGGGTAAACGAAGAAATTCTAATAGATGACCCTGATAGGATGGTACACCGGTCAACATACCTAGATGTACCGCAAGAGTGGCTTGGAGAACAGTTCCTGCTTGAAGCGGAAAAGCTAAAGGCACGAAATGAGCTGCTATACAGACATGAATATCTTGGAGTAGCAACCGGCACCGGTGGAGCGGTGTTTGATAATGTTGAAGATATGTCTATGACCGATGAGCAAATAGACAGCTTTGACCGGCTATATTTTGGGTTAGACTTTGGCTTTGCCGTTGACCCGCTGGCGTTTGTGTCCATGTACTACGACAGCAAGAAAGAAGATTTGTATATCTTTGATGAGGTGTACCGGCAGAAGCTGACCAACAGCGAAGCATTCGACTTAATTAAGCCAAAGGCTGGCAGGGGTAGAGTCATAGCCGATAGTGCAGAGCCTAAATCCATTGCGGAAATGAAAGGCTACGGCTTATTTATTGAGGGTGCGAAGAAGTCACACGATATACGAAACTACGGTTATAAATGGCTCCAAACAAGAAACCATATATACATCGACAAACGCCGTTGTCCGAACACATACAGAGAATTTATAGCGTATGAGTATGAGCGTAACAGGCAAGGCCTTTTCATATCGTCATATCCTGATGGTAACGACCATGGTTTAGACGCCTGCCGCTATGGATTATCGAGGGCAATGGGCGGCGGTGGAATGTCCATAAACCCGAAAGCCCTAATTTAAGAGGTGATAGTATGGAAATAAACAGAGAAAACATACAGGATGAGGCTTTGACCCTGTCCAATTATAAGCCGTGTGAAACGCTAGGATATAACGGCAGGGAAGAAGAAAAGAGAATACAGGACGCAGCTTTGCGGGACGCTGGAGTATATAAGCTGCTGAAAAATAGGGCTTGTGGATATGTGGCTAATTTTGCTGGATATCCTGCTTTGAGCAATCTGGCGCAGGATGGAGTTATCCGGGCAGGTGTTGAGCTGAGAAGTGAGGAAATGACAAGAAAGTGGATAGACTTCTCCTATAGCGGTGAGCAGGACGGCGAAAGTGCCGCCGCCGATATTGTGGCAGATATGACCCGCTTTCACATTGACAAAGTTATCCGTGAGGCTCTTGACTTGTGCGGGTATTTTGGCGGGTGCCTTGTATACATCGACACCGGCAACAAAACCGATGAAGAATTAAGACTACCGCTGGGCGGCGATGGTGATACCTTTGCCCTTGACTCGATAAAGGGCTTCAAAGTGCTTGAGCCTTTTAATGTTGCGCCCATGCACTACAACTGTTTTAATCCGATTGACAGGAACTATTTCACGCCGCAGGCATGGCTTGTCATGGGAAGGGAAATACACGCCTCACGCTTCTTGTATTTCAGCGAAGGCAAGCCACCAACAATGCTGCTACCGTCCTATAATTTCTTCGGAATTCCGCTGGCTCAGACCGTGGCGGAAGTTGTGGCAGGATTTACCGAAAGCAGAGAAGCGGCAACACGGCTACTCAAAAAGTTTTCGCTGACAATCTTCAAGACGGATATGAGCGAACTTCTTTCCGGCAATGTCGCTAATAATGTGAAGCGCCGTGTTCAGTATTTTGCGCAGAACAGGGATAATGACGGCATTATGACAGTAGACAAGGAAGCCGAGGATATAATCGGCATTGCAACGCCCTTGTCCGGCGTTACTGATATAGTCCGCCAGCAGATGGAAATTGTTGCTGCATACTTCGGCGAGCCTGCGGTTAAACTGTGGGGCATTTCTCCGAATGGATTTAATGCTACCGGCGAGAGCGATATACAGAGCCACTACGACCACATACACGCCATGCAAGAAAAGATATTGCGTGACCCATTGGAAAGGCTTATTCGTCTACTCCAGCTTAACCGCTACGGCAATATTGACGAAAATCTGACCTTTGAATTCTGCCCGCTGTCGGAGGATGACAAGCAGATACAGGCAACCATCCAAAAGACAAAAGCCGACACAATGGCGGTACTGTTTGACCGTGGTATCATCGACGGTATGGAAGCCCGGACGGCTCTTGCGGATGACCCTGATAGCGGCTTCGCAAATATCGAAGCGGAAAAAGAAATTGAAGCCCCCGAAGTAGGTTTAGGATTTGAAAGCCCTGAGGAAGTGAGCGAGGGTGTATAAGACACTAAAGCCCGTGAGGGTTCCAGCGTCCATTGAGGCAAAATACCGAAAGAAATTAAAGGCTCTAGTGGAGAAAACCCACAAGAGCCTTTTATATTGGCTGAAAGCTGAATACCGCAAGGAAGAAAAGCTGATTGCAGACTCTCCGACCTCGACAATGACAAAAGAGCTAAGGCGGCTGAAGGCCTACTGGCGCAAGATGTACGGCGAAGAAGCGAAGGAGATTGCAAGGTGGTTCAGCGAACAAATGCGACGGCACACCGCCGGAAATCTCCAGCGGCAGTTTAAGCAGGTAACGAAAGCAGTCGGCGGCTTTGATTTAGATTTCAAGTACATGAGCCAAAAGGAGCGGTTCGTCTTTCGGGCTATCGTGGAAAGCAATGTCAATCTGATTAAGTCAATCGGCGAGCAATACCTAACGCAGGTCGAGGGAATAGTCCTCCGCTCTATCGAGGTAGGAAATGACCTTGGCGAAATGACAAAGCAACTCGGCTCACAGTACGATATAACCATGAGGCGGGCGGCAATGATAAGCCGTGACCAAACGGCAAAGGCCAATGAAAACCTATCAAGAACCCGCCTCATGGACTACGGCGTAACACAGGCACGATGGCTGCATACATCATCCGGCAAGACATACCGTGAAAGCCATTTACAGATGGACGGGGAAATATACGACCTTAATCAAGGCTGTTATGACCCTGATTACGGCGGGTATATCCACCCGGCGGAGCTAGTAAACTGCCGCTGTGTATGTGTGCCGATTATCCCGACAGGGGAGCCAGTGGAAAACGAATAAAAAGCGACTTTTAAAAGAGGTCGCTTTTTTATTGCAATCATTTCCCCGAAAGGAGGTGATTTTATGATGATACAGGACAAAGTATTAATTGACACAGTGCGAAGCAAAGACGAAAACGGCTATCTTCGTGTTGCGGTGTCAAATATCACAAAGGAGCAGGTTGCGCCCTATTATGGTTCATCTATTCCCGGCTGGCAGGGGCTTAACCTAGACCCTGAAAAGGTCTATCAGATTTACAGACCGGGCGAAGAAATCGCAAAAGCCGCTGACTCATTTAATGGTCTTCCGCTGGCGTTTGAACATCACGATATGGACGCCGCCAACATGCCGAAAGAGTACATTGTCGGCAGCATGGGGACGGAGGCACACTACGAAGCCCCCTACCTGAAGAACAGCTTGACCGTTATAGACGCTGAGGCAATCAAGGCGATTGAGGACGGCTCTTGTAAAGAAATATCCGCTGGTTATATGTGTGATGTGGTAATGTCCGGCGGTGTTTTTGAGGGCATTTCATACGATGGTTACATGATGAACATTCGTGGAAATCATGTTGCTATAGTCCCGCAGGGAAGGACGGGACATGATGTTAAAGTGGCAGACGCCGCAATAGAAGGAGGTGTGAAAGTGGAAAATAATCTACTCACTAAATTGAAGGACTTGCTCGCTGAACTGCTTAGAAGTGATACCGAGCAGGAAATCAAGCAGGACGAGCAGGAGCCGACCCCGCAGGAGCATGATGAGGAAGTAAAGGCAGATGTGATTAATCCCGTAGCCGAAACCGAGGATGAAGAAGCGACTACCGAGAAAACCTCGGAGGTTGAGCCGAAGGACGAGGCACAGGAAGAAGCACCGGCAGAAACCGAGGACGAAGAAGCCCCGCTGGAAGGTCTGACCGCTGAAGTAAGGGCTAAAATGCAGGAGGCAGGTCTTGACACTGAGGACAAAGCGCAGCAGAAAGCATTTCTTGCCGGTATGGCGGTGAACAAAGCCGTTGACGCCTGCAAGGACAGCGTAGACAACCTCGCCCGTTATAAAGCAATGGTTAAGGCGGCCGAAGATGTTGCTCCCTTTATCGGCAAGGTAAATGACCCGCTGGGCTTCAAGGACGCTGCTGATATTTACAAGAAGGCTCTTGTCCATGAGGGTGTTGCCCTTGACGGTGTAGACCGTTCGGCATATTCCGCCCTCGTTTCCATGCTGGCAAAGCAGTCTAAACAGACCGCCGCCAAAATTAGCGACCCCATTAATGAGAAACTTATGTCTATTAAATCTATCTAAAAGGAGTGAAATTTCATGGCATTTCAGAAAACTGTAGGCATGTATAACGCCCCTGCTACTCAGGGCGACCGTGCAAATCAGAACCCGACTATTTATACCCCGACAAATTTCCTTGCAGGTGGCACCGTTAAGGTCGGCGGCTTCGTATGGCGTGACGCTACCAACGGCGAGCGTGAAGTCGTTGCAACCGGCACCGGTCGTCCGCTTGGCTTTGTTGAGCGTGTACTCAATAACAACAATACCGACCTCGCAGTAGAAGGCACGCTTGATATTCAGGAGGGTGGCAATGTTTCCGTTGCTTCTCGCGGCGACTTCTTCGTCAAGGCTGACGCTACCGTTGCCGTTGGTGCTACTGTATACGCCGTACTTGCTACCGGTGCAGTCACCTTTACTGCTGGCAGTGGTACCACTGTAGACACCGGCTGGAAAGCAATGACCAGCGGAGCCTCCGGCGATATGGTTATTATCTCTAACCTCATGCAGACCGTAGCATAAAGAAAAGGAGTGAATGAATAATGTCTCTTGATTTGAACCTTGCAAAAGAGAAGGGTTTCAATTTCGGCAGTGCAACCATTACCGATAAACAGGAACTTCTCAACGACGCCGCTATCCTTACCCCGAACGCTTCTGTTCCGGCATATATGCGCGCATACGCAGACCCCCGCGTAGTAGAAATTCTCACCGCCGCCCGCAACTACCGCAAAATTGCGCCGGAAGTAAAGTTCGGCGATGTGACCACTTCTTTCGCCCGCTTTGCCTCCGTTGAGTTCACCGGCACTGCTACTCCGTATGGCGATTATGATGGAAACGGTCAGGTCGGCGTCAATGCTGCATACCCTGTCCGTGAGCAGTACCTATTCCAGACTACTCTCAAAGTCGGCGACCTTGAGCAGGCAATGAACGCCAGCGTAAACCTTGACCTTTACGCAAACAAGCAGAAGTCCGCCGCTATTCTTCTCGATACCGAGTTTAACCGCTTCGCCCTTTATGGTGTTGCCGGAAAGTCCATCTATGGTCTTCTCAATGACCCGAACCTTAATACCGCAATTTCCCCTGAGACGGTTGATAGCTCCACCGATTGGGACGGCAAGACCTGTGATGAGCAGATGGCAGATATTAACAAACTGTATAAAGCACTGATTGAACAGGCTGGCGGTCATATCGACGATACCACTCCGCTCGCAATGCTTATCAGCCCCGGCACCATGGCAGACCTCAACAAGCGTAATGCTTATGGTATCGCTTGCAAAGACATGGTGAAGGACACTTTCCCGAACATGGAAATTGTCGTTGTGCCTGAGCTTGCCAACGCAAGCACCGGCGACACCATGATTATCATGGCAAAGGAGATTATGGGGCAGAATGTAGTCGAGTTCGGATACTCCGAGAAGTATCATGCCCATGAGCCCGTCCGCGGCCTGTCCGATGTTTCTCAGAAGATTTCCGCTGGCACATATGGCGCGATTGTCTATCTGCCGTTTGCTATTGCCACTATGACCGGTATTTAATTCGTGTAAAAAGGAGAGATTGAAATGGCTAAACTTGTCACTATTGCTTTTAATTCTGTTCGAGATATTGATTTTGATGTAGAAGTTAAGGGAGAAATCCGTCATGTGGTTATCAACGGCTCAGGTCATGACCTCAAAGGTATTGACCGAGCCGTCCTCCCGGAAATCGGCTGTGGCCTGACTCTTGTTGACGCTGACCTCTGGGCGGCGGTCGTTGCTAAATATGGCAAGTCCAAAATGTTCAAGAACGGGCTTATTAAATCGACTGCCAACAAAAAGGAAGTTGATGAGCTAAAGGAGGAAGTGACAGCAGTTGAAAACGGTGACGAGCCTATCAATCCCTCTAAACCGAAAAAGAAAAAGAAATAATCGGAGGTGGGTCTAATGACCTTTGATGTTACTCTTTTTCGGACTATATACCCTCAGTTTGCAGACGCAGCTGACGAACAGCTCCAGTTTGCGTTTGACAATGCTTGTTTTCTCAGCGGATTGGTTCACTCTCCTAGCCTGTCCGCTGAGGACAAGCAAAGACTTCTGTTCCTGCTGACCTGTCACCTGATGACATTGGCGCAGCGGGGGAGTGCGGGGGGAATTGGGTCTGTTACCGAGGGGAGTGTTTCGGTGTCTTATGTTCAGGCACCTAGCAACGATAATGAGGAATGGTGGTACAATCAGACCCCTTGCGGTGCTGTCTATTGGCAATGGCTAAAGTCGTCAAAATACGGTGGGTTGTGGTTTAATGGCGGCTGTTGAAGTAAAAGGCGGCGGAAAGTACGAAGCTGTCTTAAAAAGGCTTGCTGATATTAAAATGGGAGTCAAGGCGGGAGTCCTTGCCGGTGCAACTACTACCGACGGGAAACCGGTAGCGCAGTATGCGGCATTCAACGAGTATGGGACAAAAAACATCCCGCCTCGCCCATTTTTGCGGCAGACTTCTAAGGATAAAATGACCAGCTGGCAGCAGATATTGGCTCACGCCGTGACCGGTAAAGCTGAAAATATGCAGGCATGGACAAGGGCGTTGACGCTGACCGGTGAAGCCATGAAAGCCAATATCAAGGAGTCAATACAAGGCGGAGCATTCACCCCGAATGCACCGGGCACCATCAAAGCAAAGCAACGGAAAGGAAAGCGAGAGCCTGACCATCCGTTAATCGACACCGGACAAATGTTGGCGGCTATCAGCTACGAGGTGATTAGATGATAAACCTTCATAAAGTGGTCAAACAGGCTGTTAACAGCGTTTTTCCACATGAGCCTATATCAATATATAGGTCGGTGGGGAAAAGTGCCGTAAAGGGCAAGATAACGCCGATTTACGAGAAATCCGAAATGACTGCTCAGGTGCAAGGAGTACCGGCGCAAGACTTGAAGCTAAATGACCAGCTGGCAAGTGCTACACATCGGGCGAAGATATACCTCGACGCTCCGGCAGACAGCATTGACAGATACCGAGGGACTACCGGGGATATAATAAAACGCCCCGACGGCTCCTACTGGCTGATAGTTCAGGTCGGCGAGGATTTCCGAGGCGCTGGCTGGGAATGTGTATACGCTATTATGCAGACCGGCACACCGGAGGGAATAAGGGAGGCTGACGATGCTTATACAGGAAGTTGATTTTATGTCTGCGGTCTATGATTTTATCGTGAACTTCACAGGCATAGATGAAGCCGTGGTTTTCCGTGGGTATCAGTCTCAAATGTCGCTCCCTGATGATGACGAGTTTTGCATTTACACGCCGATAAACAGAAGTCGAGTCGGGACAAATTTACGGGATTTTACTGCCGCAGGTGTTCCCGATGATGAAAACGGCACGGAGAAAGAAACACAGGGCGTTTCTATCGACATGCAGATTGATTTCTACGGCGAGAATGCTGACCGTTACGCTCAGGCGATAGACACCGCCGCCCATTCGCTCTTTGCTAATAAGTATTTTGAAAATAACGGCCATGCTATACGATGCCTGTATTCTGACAGCCCTCGTAATCTCACAGGGATAGACGAGACAAATCAGTACGCTATCAGGTGGAGCGTGACCGTTACATTTATGATTGAATCGGCAATAGCTGAGTCGCTGCCGTGGTTTGAAGATATAACCATGGCGGCGGTAAAGAATGTCGATGTATATTTTCCACCAAATAGATAAAGGAGGTTATTAAATGCCAATTCCTGCAAGTTATATCGTGGCGATTAATCCACGACTTATACAGGCGGGCGGAACTGACCTTGAATTCAACGGCCTGATTGTTACGAAAAACAGTCTGTTTCCGTTGTCTGCCATGGTCTCCAGCTTTCCGAACGCCGATGCAGTAGGTGAGTATTTCGGTCTTAATTCTATCGAGTACCAGCTCGCTGCAAAGTATTTCCTTGGCTACAACAATTCTTTCGCAAAGCCGAAACGCCTCATGTTCGCCCCGCGTGTGAGTGAGAATGTCGGTGCATGGCTCCGTGGCGGTAAATACCGCGACACCCTCGCCGCCCTTAAACTCATTACCAACGGCGGCATGAAAATCACCATTAATGCAACGGAGTACACCGTCAGCGGTCTTGATTTCAGCGGTGCTACTTCTTTTAGCGATGTGGCCGCCGTATTGCAGACCGCCCTTGCCGCCGAGCTGGCTGGTGTTACCGTTGAATATTCCAGTCTGACGAAAGCTTTCCAGATTAACAGCCCGGCAACGGGAGAAGGCGAGTCCATCGGTTTTGCCGAGGTGGCTACCGGTCAGAATGTTGCCGATTTGCTTAACCTGACGCAGGAAAGCGGAGCTATTATTTCGCAGGGTGCCGACGCAATGACACCGGCTGAGAACATGGCAGCAGTAAAGGCAGCGACACAGAACTGGGTTTCCTTTACGACCACCTACGAGCCGACAGACGATGAACACCTTGGCTTCGCTCAGTGGGCGACGAATGAGGGTATCGAATACCTTTACGTCGGCTGGTCTACTGATGTGCTGCTCACTACTCAGGGAAGCACTACTTCTATTGCCGATGTGCTGAAAGACGCCGAAGTGAGTGCAACCGCCCTCGTGTACAATAATCCTTTCGTTGCCGTGTTTGTTCTTGGTATGGTTGCCTCTATCGACTGGGAGCGTTATCAGGGCACTATCAACCTCGCATTTAAAAAGGTTGACGGCGTACCGGCTACCGTTACCGATGTTACTGAAGCAGACCTTCTCTTTCAGAAGGGCGTTTCCTACATCGGTAATTTTGCCACCCGCAATGATGATTTTACATTCTTCTACGACGCTCAGATTTTTGGTGACTATCACTATATTGATACTTTCATCAATACGATTTGGCTCAAAAATGTAATGCAGGTCAGCGTCATGAACGGACTGACTTCTGCCGGTCGGGTGCCGTACAATGACCGTGGTTATACTCTTATCCGTGCATGGCTGCAAGACCCGGTAAATCGTGCCGTGAATAATGGCTGCATTGACCCCGGTATCGTTCTGTCTGAGAGCCAAAAAGCGCAGATTTTTAACGAGACTGGAAAAGACCTGAGCAATGAGCTTTGGACGCTTGGCTATGCAATCATCGTCGAGGACGCAGGCGCAAGCGTGCGTGTGGGTCGTCAGTCGCCGAATATCAGCGTTTATTACACCTACGGCGGCAGTGTCAACCGGATTGAAGTTGCGTCTTCGGCTGTAGTGTGAGGAGGTGGACTGAATGAGCATGGATATTACTAGCGCAAATGCGACCGTCGTCCTTAATGTTGAAGGACTTTTTTCTGCTGAACTTCAGCAGTTTAGCGCAGACAGCTCCTTTACCGGGGACAATGTGCAGACCGCAGAGGTGCGAATTGGCGTAGACGGTAAACTGGTAGCCGGGCAGGTAAACAGCGTCAAGAGTGTGACTATCACGCTGGAGGCTTCGTCTCCTAGCCAGTCTTTCATGAGTCTGCTTAGACAGAGCATGGAAGTAAACAGGAAGATTTATGAGTGCAACATGATTATAAATATCCCTTCTATCGGCAAGCGTTACAGCCTGTCGAAAGGCGTGTTGCAGTCTTGCAAACCTTTCGCCGACGGAAATCGGGTACTTGCCCCGACTACATGGACATTTAATTTCGAGCAGCTCAGCGAAGAAGGTTTGTAATATCGGGGGGGCGGGTGACCGCCCCTATTATTTTTAAGGAGAGAGAACAATGAGGAAAACTACGGATATAACGATTATGGAAAATGATACCGCCCTCCGCTTCCGGATTAAGCAGATGAGCGCAACACAGAGCGAATCGTGGACATATCGCCTCTTGATGCTGCTGGCGCAGGGAGCAGGAAAAGGCTCTATCAATGAGCTGTCCGGCGGTGATATGTCGTCTGTTTTCGGTATGTTAGGGAATGTTCCCTTTGAAAAAGTTGAAGCTCTGCTGGATGACCTTCTCCGGTGCTGCTCTATTCTTAAGGACGGCATTGAAATCCAGCTTGACGCAAACAATGTGGATGGCTTCATCGAGCAGCGGAACACCTTGATAAAGCTGAGAATTGAGGCTTTCAAGTTCAACGATTTTTTTCAGTTGCCCGAAATGGGCGGCTCAAATCAATCCCCCGAAGTAACAACAATCAAACGGCGGGTCTGATTGAATATCCTACGGTTTCCGCATTAGTGGCAGTCGTCATATCTCGACGACTGGCTACTCTCTACGAGTTGCAGACTGTTTATAGCATTGACGACCTTGTGGACATGTATGAGGTCATCGCTGTAAACAACTACAACGAAGCTCAAATAATGAAGAAAGGGGGATAGCATGAACATAGTCGACGAATTTGTCGTCATGCTGGGATTGGACGGCAGCGGTGCGAAAAAAGGCATAACCGATGTGAAAAATAGCCTTAACAACGGCATCGCTGAAATGACAAGTAAACTAAAAGGATTTGCGGCTCAGTTTGCGGCGGCGTTTGCGGTACAGCAGACCTTTTCCGCATACACGGCAGAAGCTGACGCCCTCGGCAAGTTGGCAGACGCAATGAACATGAATATCGAAAGCCTGCACGCATGGTCGGAGGCGTCAGCACGCTCCGGCGGTTCTGCTGATGCTTTCAGACAGTCCTTGCAAGCTCTTAATACTCAGCTAGTCCGTACAGGAATAACCGGACAATCGAGGGCGAAGGGCATACTTGAAGGCGTAGGAATTGACGCCGGAGAAATAGGCAGAACACGGGACGCCCTTTCTGTCATGCAGGATTTAGCCGAAAAGGCTGAAACGATGAGCAAGACGGAGTTTTTGGGTCTAGGACAGTCCCTTGGTCTTGATACCGGTACAATTATGCTCCTTGCTCAAGGCAGGGACGGACTGAAAGAAGCTATCCAGGCACAAAAAGAGCTGGGCGTCTACACAAAAGAGGACGCAAGAGTCACAGCAGAATGGAATGACCGTATAGACGACAGCGCACAAGCTTTTAAGGCGTTTTCTGCGGTTATATTCCGCGAAATCCTGCCAGTCTTTACGATGATAGTCAAAGGGTTTAATGATGTTGTGTCGACCCTCCGGCGACATGAGACCTTTGTCAAGGCGTTCTTCCTTGGTCTTGCGGTAATAATAACCGGTATGCTCATCCCTGCTTTTACGGCTTTAGCGGCGGCCATTTATGCAAACCCGTTAACGTGGATAGTCCTCGGACTTGCGGCATTGGCGGCGGTCATAGAGGATTTAGTCGTATGGGCGCAAGGCGGTGAGGCGGCTTTTGGCTCATTATGGGCGGCTATACTCGGCTCACCGGAAGAAGCCATGCAGGCTTTTGATGATATCTCAAAAGCATTTAACACATTTCTTGCAAGGGTAAGGCAGACGGCTGATAATCTCAAAATGCTTTTTCACGAAGCTTTCGAATTTATAAAGCGAATGTGGAACGCTGTTGTTGGTGGGCTTAGACTTCCGTCCTTTTTGATGGCCGATACGGTTATAACTGGGGTCACCGCAAGCAACGGCGGAGGCGGCGGCAGTCTTGGCGGCAACATTACAAATAATGCCTATGACAGCGTTACGAATAATGCTTATAACAGCGTTACGAATAATGCTTTCGACAACATTACGAATAATGCCTATGACAGCGTTACGCCGTCGGATGCCTTGCCGATGGGCGGTGCGAGGTCAAATGTGAACAACATTGATAGCGACACCAACATCGGCAATATCAATGTCTATACACAGGCAACGGACGCCGAAGGTATAAGCCGTGATATTGGCGGTGCCGTGAGTAACAATGTCGGCGGGTACTATGCTACTCAGGCAAATGTGGGGGTGATTGACTGATGGACATTATGGGACTTATTGGCGCAAGCCAGCAGCGGTATATTGTCCGCTCTGAGCAGGAGGAAGTCGATTTTTCATCCATGCTGGAGTTCTCAGCGGAAACCTCCACGCAGCTACCATCAGAGGCGATTGAACAAGGCTCTTTCGCCACCTATAACAGGGTCATTGAGCCGGTCGTTATCCGTGCAAAGCTGGCAACAACGGGCGCTAGCGACAAACTCCAAAGCAAGCTAAACGAACTGAAACAGATGGCAACCGGAGCAAAGAAAATTACCGTGGTAACGCCTGAGCAGAAATATCCGAACATGATGCTGGAGTCCTTCGATTATCGCAGGGACAATAATAGCGGAGTCGGATTGCTTACCGTGGAACTGCGGCTGAAAGAAGTCCGTGAGGTAGCCTCGGCAAAGACCACAACGGCAATCGAAGAAGCAGACACGGACGACGCTTCTTGCGTAGATGATGTGGACATCGGCGAACAGCAAGGCCGCAGTCCTAGCGGAGCAGATGAGGAAGCTAGCAGCAAGCGGAAAATTTCTATTATCCGCGATACAACGGGGATAAGGATATGATTAAAATACCTCTACAGAAAAAGCCTTCTCAGACTTTGAAAATAAAGCTGGACGGGCAGAACTGCATACTAAAAGTATACTTTCGGTATGGAGTGACATTCCTTGATTTGACCGTCGATAAAACCGATGTTGTAAAAGGTGCTATTTGTCAAGACCGTGCAAGCATTGCGCAGCACTCCGGTCTAAACTTCAAAGGCTCCCTTCATTTCGTCGATTTGCTGGGGCAGACACCGCCGAATTATAAAGATTTTGGCAATCGGTACAGTCTGCTTTATGTGCCTGATGGTGAACCTGTTCCCGATGGCCTGAGGTGGTAGCATGAAAGAAAAAACAATCAGGGCGACAATCATCCTCGGCGAGGGTGAGTTCGAGGACGGCACCAATACGCGAGTCATTGAAGGTCTTGGTATAACCGTAGATGTGACAAAAAACGGACTGCCAGAGAAAAACGCTGCAAAAGTCGAAATCTTCAATATGGCTCTAGCGGATATGGAGAAGCTGACCTTCCTTTCGTTCCTTGCCCTTGAAAGCCGAAAGAACAAAATCCTTATTGAAGCTGGCGAAAAAGGTGGAGATTTATCCGTCGTATTCAAAGGCGACATAACGAGTTCTTTCGC
>JAZLHS010000037.1:0-3723 GCA_045616885.1 Selenomonadaceae bacterium
AGGAAGCTGAAAAAGAAGCAGGCTGGCGAGAAGCAGAGCAAGAAGAAAGCTGAGAAGGATAAGAAAATGCAACGGCATGTCACCCAGCAGATGATACTTGCCGGAGCAAGGGCATTGAAGAAAATGAAGGATGCAAGAGTGAGCGTGTTTCTCGTCTACTACATCTATGTGATGTATTACGAATTACACGCACCGCTTGACCTACTGTATCAGCTTCCACAGTTCATTGATGATGTGCAATGGTATTTAATGCACAGCTACAACGCAAAAGGGCAGCTGCTAAATAAGCCAAGCTTTAAGCTGTTGGATGCCTGTATGCAAATCCGCAAAGAGAAAGGCTATTGGGTGGATGTCCGTACAGCGTATGACCCCAAGGATGACCTGCTCTGCTCCATAGTCAACACCGAGGTGCAGTTGGAATGTCAGCTTATGTGGATTACGGCTGATAAATTCCCAAGGTTTGGCAAAGTTAAGCTTGCCAAGCTTCAGCAGCGCATTCATGAGCTGGAGAATACACTTACCTATGCGCAGTATATGGAGATGCGCAAGAAGCTATGCGATGAGTTAAATTTTAGGTTTGATGATTGTGAAGAAATTGACTTTTGCCCGTGGCTATGGGATGAAACCAGGCGCACGGCTTGAAGAAAGGATGATAGTATGAACAAATTTGTAGGCATGGGGAGACTCACTAAGGATATTGAGCTTCGTCATACACAGTCAGGCAAGGCTGTAGCGCAGTTTAGCTTGGCGATTGACGGCCCCAAGGTAAACGGCGAGAAAACCACGGATTTTTTGGACTTTACCGCGTGGGATAAGACCGCAGAAATCTTAGCCAGCTACAAAAAGAAGGGTGACCAGCTCTTGGTGGAGGGCCGTCTTAAAAAGCGCAGCTATGAGGGGCAGGACGGTAAAAAGGTTTGGGTGACAGATATTATCGTCTCTAACATTGAGTTTGTCGGCGGCTCCGGCAATGCCGCACCAAAGAAGCAGGCCACAAACGAATTTGGCGAGTATGACCCCAACGAAGAAATCCCATTCTGAGGTGACCTATGACAAACAGCGAAGGATACGCAGACCCTACCGCAGATTTGGCGGTCGGACGGGTCAGCCGATGGGAGCTGGGCGCACAAATGAAGCGCAAGGCCTTAAATGATATGGCTAAAATCCAACAGTACGCCGAAACATTAGGTTGGCGAGTTCAGGGTAGTTTCCAATTATGGCACAGGGAATCACGAAAGAGAGTGGATATCCTAGATTGGAAATGAAATGCAAAATATGTGGAACGGTTTTTAATCCACATTCCACAAGGCGAAAGTATTGCAGTAAAGAGTGCGCCGCCAAAGCACAGGCTGAATGGCATACAGGCTGTGCCGGATATGTCCAGAGGTATAAGGGCAAGCTGACAGAGAGGGAAAGGGAGCAGGCTATTCTGCTCTTATATCTCCTTGCTGATGCAAAGACTCAATACCGCAGCAGACCGATAAGCTTAAACCTTGATGCCCTGCGTGATGCGTGGGTGCAGTATGGTACAAAGAAACTACATGTAATGGGGGTATAAATATGATGCGTTACATGATGCGTGATAAGAGCAATGGGCTGGGGCCTGTGATTGTCACGGAAGATGAGTTGAACGAATACATCGAGTGCAATGGTGAGCATGAGATTGTGTACGAAGCGATTATGGCAGATGAGCAGGCGAGAATTGGCTGCAAGCCTATTTACTACCGTCTGCCGATGGGATTGGATGTGTATGACCTCTTAACGCCGGAGGAGCGTGTCGGCTTCTGTAAGGGCAATGTGCTGAAATATACCATCCGTGCAGGAAAGAAACCAGGTAACGACATAATCCGAGACTTGCAAAAGGCAAAAGACAATCTTGAGAAATGGATTGAGATAGAAAAGGAGCGCAGAGATGAAAAAGATACTTGACTTGGACGGCATTTATTACCGAGTAAAGCGTGGTGATAAATGGGTCAGCAGATGCTTTAGTGACCTGACGGCAAAAGAGCAGCACGAAATGGCAGACAAGTATAACAAGGACAGTTCTCTGATTATCTTAAACGAGATGCTGGCACGCATTAGTGACATTACCGCAGGATGCATTGATGACCCCAAAGAAGTATTGGCGGTGGCAATCTCGATGGCAGACATGCTCCATGCGATTGGCGTTAAGTATGATATTCGAGGGAGTTGGGGAGAATAGCAATGAAAACGGATAAGGATGTAATTGGTAAACTTATTCTAGCTAGTAGAGATTATAAGCTGAGTCATGTTAAAGCATATAATGATGGTTCTTTCCTTTTTACAACGGTGGATAATTGGGACGAGACAGTAGTGTCAATTCGTTTGAGTAATGATGAGATGCAACTACTTTTTGAATTTTACAAAAGATGGAAATTAGGAGGGGAAAAATGAATTACATGAAGCAGGTAGCAGAAATGCTTGGGGTTGAGTTAGGCGAGGAGTTCCATATTAAAGAGGTTGCGTCTGGCGAAGTAGTGAAGAATGAGTATAGAATCACGGAGAATACATTGGAGTGTCATTACCCGGACGGGTGGAATGTTTCCACAATAGGCAATGCTTGGGGTAAATTCTTTACAGGGGAACTAAAAATAGTAAAGAAGCCGTGGAAACCGAAGTATGATGAAGGTTATTATTTTATAAACATGACCTCGGCTAGTGTGTTTGACGACATTTGGGCAGACCATGCCGCTGATGTATTGCGATGGAAACTTGGTAATGTTTTCAGAACAAGAGAGGAAGCAGAAGCAAATATTGATAATTTTAAAGAGTATATGCACAAAGACCCAGACACGAGTTGGAGGAGAGAATGAAAGCATTGCTTTTTCTGTTTGTTGTTTTTCTATTATTGTTAGCAGGACTCATATATTGCGACAAATCGCAGATGCAAGAGGAGATAGATGCAGACCCATGTAATCATTTTGTCATTGTTGAGAAAATAGATGATAGGCATAAGATTGTAGAGTTTAGGGGTAAGAAATATTTTTACTCTAGGACTTATCGTAATAATTGGGTTGTGGGAGGAGAGTATAAGTAGGCATGAGAAAGTTTAATCGTACAGCGCACATGGCTTTATGGTTAGCGATAGCCGATAAGGTGAGGGTAACGGGGATTATACCACGGATTAGTACAGTAAGGGAAGAAATTTTGCATAATTTGGGATTTTCCGGTACGGAATTTCCACAGTATGGACATTTTGCTTGCCAATATACCTTGGGGTCAAATATTTGCAACAAATGCAGAGATTGTCCGCTTGACGGCTTTGACTGTACTATTGGGGCAAAACACGAACTTTTTGTGATTTGTAGAGATTATGGTGGCAGCTGCCACAAACCAAAATTAATGCGATTTTATGAGATTTGCATCAAGATTGCAATGTGGCCTGTAAAAGAAGGGGTGGTTTGTGAATGAAAGGTTGGATGGTGCAAACTGAAACCTCCGAAGGTGCGGCGATAGTTTTTGCTGACAGCAGGAATGAAGCAAAGAAAGCGGCGCTTGGGCATGATGCGCTGGATGGTGCAAGGTATATTGACCTTAAAGTAAAGCGCATACCTGAGATTGACGGAATGGAAGATTGCGAGCCAAAGGACAATTATTGGGAAAATGGCGAAATTCGGAAAATTATGTGTAAAGAATATGCGTGGGCCTGCGTCGAGCCGTGGTTTAAGGAAGTCGGAGGCCAAGCGGTCTTAGGAAGACAAA
>JAZLHS010000038.1:0-15122 GCA_045616885.1 Selenomonadaceae bacterium
ACGATCCATTTCACGGTAGGCGTTTTCATGGACGATATGCTCCATAGATACCCTCTGCGGCTTTTTTCTTGCCTTCTGTTCCTCTGTGGGATATCCGAACACCAGCATACAGGCAGGGAAAACGTACTCCGGCAGCTTCAGCAGATTGTCATTTTTCACAGTGATGAGGGCATCCATACAGCCCTTCATCTTGTCGATGCCGCTCTGGGCTATCATCAGCTTGCGCTTGCCTTCCCATGAGAACGGAACCGTCACGACGCCGATGGTCATGATACCCATATCGCGGGCCACCTTCGCCACTACCGGCGCAGCCCCGGTACCGACGCCGGCACCCATACCGGCCGTGATGAAGACAAGGTTTGCCCCCTGAATAGCCTGAGCAATCTTCCGCTCGTCGATGCGGGCAGCATTGGCACCCAGCTCGATATTGCTGCCGGTACCGCGGCCGCCGGTGATACTCTCACCGATAGCGACAGTCCTTATCCCCTCTTCATCCAGACGGCGAAGAGTCTTCTTATCTGTATTGATACCGATAAGCTCGACATCAAACAGTTTCCTATCCTCGGCAATGCGCAGCAGTACACTGTTGCCGCCGCCGCCGACACCGATAACCTTTATATTCACAACCGGTTTTCTGATGGCTCGCTCCATTCTTTCCGCTGCCATATTCCCGGCCTCCTCTCAAACGATAAAAACAGTCCTTACAAAAGGGGACACTCCCCTATCTCTCATCTATTCGTTGTATTCATCCTCTATTCCTGCTTTTTGAGAAGGTCTATAGAAAATTTTCTAAAATTTCTCTCCCATGGAGTATGCATTTAGAGGCTATCGGCAATTTTGCTTACGTTCTGCAAAATTAAAAACAGAGATTCATCATGGAAAAATCATGGCCCCAATCAGGAAACACCTTGAAAGAAAATTCCCTATACAGCTGACAGTATCTTAATATCACAGATATTCAAAAACCTTTTTTCACACAGCCGTCTAAGTCATTTTTTATATCAGTTTCCCAAAACCGCAACCCCAGCCACCCAAAAACGCATAACTTTATTTCATTGCCAAACTAAGAAAATCATTTCTACTTACATTAATCCCACTGGCGTCCAATCTATGCTGGCGCACACCATAAATATAATCAAGCACACGCTTACGGTCTGAATCAAAACCATGATGCAGTAATCTATGACAAGTTGGACATAAACACAAAACATTAGCATACACATCCAAACTGTTTATAAAGTCCTGTTGGTGACGCATAGGAATCACATGATGACCTTCCATGTATGGTTTTTTATCAGTACGAGCTATAAATGTTTCATGCCCGGCATTCAACTCACACTTGTGTTCTGCCATTTCAATAACTTGCGCCCTTATAATATTCGATCTCTCCCATCGGCTTGTCTTATTTACTGTCTCCTTCGTCCTAGGAATAGGAATATCCATTACCTCAGCATTTGTAATCACTCGCTGAAAATCTGCACCTTCAGCAAACTTAATATAATTATTGATACCAGCTGAATACATAGAGTTTCCCCGTTTATTCATAGCTACAAAATCGTTATCGTTTAGAAGAAACTCTTTTACCTTATTAAGTGAATCTAAATCTCTAATTTCATATATGTCTTCTTCAACAAATCCCGCCTCTTTCAGACGACGAGATATATTGTTCAGTGCATCAATATAATGCAATGCCGTACTACTCTTCAATTTTCTTACATCTTCAATGTAATGTTGAAAATATAACCTAAGCTGTGATTCCATCATAACACCACCACATTTATAGACCAAGCGAGCCTATCAAAATCAGCTTACTGCAATTAATATCAACCGTCAAGCAAGTTACTCTATACAAAATCAGTAGTTCCTCTAATTTACTGTTATATGGACAAAGCCTCAGTCAACCACTAAATAGGTTTGTTATCTACTGCAGCACATATCCACAAAGTCCATGCATTGATTTGTTAATTCTGTACCTGCAAAACTTTTTCTAAAATTTATTCCTTTACTATTTCAAAATGTCACACATAGTACATATAGTCAGTGAGAAGAGCAAATCGGCTGCAAGCGTCGTAGCGCGGCAGCGGAGCTGATATCTACCCTAGAAGGTATCAGTTTCGCTGCTTCCCCGCTGCGGCGTGAACGAAGAGGAACTCTTCTCCCCGGTGGGTGCTGATGTATCGGAGGATGTTCGGCAGCTAGGGATGCTGAGTGTCTATGTCCCGACACAAAGGTGCCCACCGGGATTGCAAAGGAAGTCAAAAGCGACAACGCCTAAGATATGGGAAAGCTGTGTTCCTGCTGCATTGCTCGTATGTCTCTGCAAAGACCTCTCATGTGCAAAACCGAGGCTCCGCAGTATCTTTCATATATCGGCAACGTTGCTCATATTCCGCAAATTTCAATAATCATCCCTATCAAAACAGCCCAGAGGCTCATTGAAAGTCAGTGAGTCTCTGGGCTGTTTTCTATCCTGATATATCGTTCAGCTTAGTCATCTCTCATCTCAAGGAAACGAAAGAGGGAACGATTTCTTATTCGTTCCCTGTTTCGTGCATATAATAGAAAACGCCCAGCAATCGGTAACACTTTACCAATCGCCGGGCGTTATCTCTACTGATTAGAATTACAGCACGCTCTTCATAGCCTTCACTACATTCTCTACAATGAAGCCGAATTTCTTCTATTGTGTACGAGTTACTTATAACTTGCCATCAGCCACATTCTGATGAATCCGGCGTCCCCTCTTACAATTTAGTATAACGGGTACTTCTTCCTGCCCCCGACACCTGCACATATTTCTTGTTCTCCAGGCTTTTCATTATCCCAAGAATAACTTTCTTGCTGATTCCTACCATATCTGCCAGCTCACTGCTGGCTAGAGGTTTTCCATAATCCATACTATCAAAAACCATTTTTTCTGCAGCAGAAAGTTCCTTTCTGCTCTCAGCTAAAGGCAATGTAATTCTAAGCGAATTGTTCAAAACTTCAAAATGCGGTTTTATAGTATATCTTTCATACAAATCCCTTATTCTTCTGATTCCCGTCCCGAGAAGCTCTATAATATGCAATCTAAAGAAAACATTGGCCAAAACAGGATTATTCGGGCTGCTTATGCCGCCTCGCATATATTCTTCCTCTGACAGGTTATCTGACAATCTACCCGGAGACACTATCTCTATTTTCTCAGGATGCATTGCCACCTGAATGTCTGCATTCATACTCCAATCCCGATGCACAATCGCATTTGCTAAAGCCTCTCTGAATGCTTTTTCAGGTATGCTCTCTTTCTTTATTCGCTGTATTCCTTCTATAACTTCGAGACAATAATTTCTACGATATATTTCCACTGCCTGCTGAAACTGCTCCAATATTGAACTTCCCTTTAAGCTCTCCCTTTCTTTAATAACGGAAATATCCTCCCCAAACCGCACAATACTTATTCCGGGAGCGTCATTACTGTCGGAAAGAATTTCGGCCGCAATATTATATTGTCCTTTAGTTTTCAGCCCTAAAGACCGCAAAACCTCATCTGTCACATTTTCTATTTGAAGGACTGACTGCAATAAATTCCCCAAACAACCAAAGCTCAGCCCCTGCTCCTTTGACTCCAGCTGCTCAAAATATAAATGAGCCCCTTGCAAAGTTAATCGCCTCAGCGCCTCCTGCTCCACTTCTATGTCAGCAGTATCAGCCCGCTTATATGCCTTTCCCTTGTACAGATATGGAGTATGCTCCCCTTTGTAAACGGTAAGTTCTAATACCCCGGATAATTCATTGACAGAAAAACCGAACTCCGGCCTGGGGCGGATAGCATCATTGATTTTATTCTCTATATCTAACCTTGTCTCAGCCAAATTCTTAACCCCAACAGCAGTCCCGTCGTCCTTCACACCAAAAAGGATTTTGCCTGTACCATAATTAGCAAAGGCACTGACTGTTTTTAAGAAAGCATTACTAACAATTTCCTTAAACTCAATGCTTCTATCCTCATTCATTTTCGTTCCCTCCTTCAGGCAGATATTATACCACAAAGGAACGAAACGGGGAACGATTTCTTTTTCGTTCCCTGTTTCGTGCATATAATAGAAAACGCCCGGCAATCGGTAACACTTTACCAATCGCCGGGCGTAATTTTATCACTTATTAAAATTACAGCACGCTCTTCATAGCCTTCACTACATTCTCTACAGTGAAGCCGAATTTCTTCTGGAGAATACCAGCCGGAGCGGAGGCACCGAAGCCGGACATGGTGACGGTGGTACCGTCAAGGCCGACATACTTGCCCCAGCCGAGCTCACCTCCAGCCTCTACGGCTACGCGGGCTCGGATGTTCTTCGGCAGGATGCTATTCTTGTATTCATCGCTCTGCTGCTCAAAGAGGTCAAGGCAGGGAGCGGAGACGACAGTTACATTGATGCCTTCCTTAGCCAGCTCAGCCTGTGCCTCGATAGCCAGAGATACCTCGGAGCCGGAGGCAATGTAGATGCCCTTGGCCACGCCCTGCGCCGGGGAAACAACATAGGCACCTTTCAGGGCGTCCTTGCCGGAACCGGCCAGCTGCGGGAGGTTCTGACGGGAGAGAACGAGAGCGGTCGGGGTCTCGGCACTGGTGACAGCCAGATACCAGCCGGCAGCGGTCTCGGTGATGTCAGCCGGACGGAACACATTGAAGTTCGGCAACGCACGGAGAGAAGCCAGCTGCTCGATAGGCTCATGGGTTGGGCCGTCTTCGCCGACGCCGATGGAGTCATGAGTATAGACGTAGATGATGGGCAGCTTCATGAGGGAAGCGAGGCGCATCATAGGCTTTACATAGTCGCTGAATACGAAGAAGGTGGCAATATAGGGCATCAGGCCACCGTGGAGAGCGATACCGTTTGCCATAGCGCCCATAGCCAGCTCGCGGACGCCGAAGTGGAGATTGCGACCTTCGTAGCAGTCGGCAGCGAAGTCAGCGATGTCCTTCATGGCCGTCTTGTTGGACGGAGCCAAGTCGGCACTGCCGCCGATGAGCTGGGGCAGCTTGTCCTTCAGACGGTTTATCATGGTACCGGAGCTGCTGCGGGTAGCATCCGGCTTGTCGCCGTGAGCCCAGAACTCCTCATCGTTGAGAAGTGCCTCGGCATCTACAGGGGCATGCATCTTCTCCCAGAGCTTTGCCATTTCCGGATACTGCTCTGCGTACGCGGCGAAGAGAGCATTCCATTTCTCTTCGGCCGCTGCGCCCTGCTTGGCGTACTGAGCTACTGTATCGTAGACCTCTGCCGGTACATAGAAGTCCTGATCAGCCGGCCAGCCGAGGTTCTCCTTCAGAGCCTTTACATTGTCGGCACCGAGAGGCTCGCCGTGAGCACTTGCCTTTCCCTGCTTTGCCGGGCAGCCGTAGCCTATCTCGGTGTGGACGGTGATGAAGGACGGACGAGTCTTGTCGGCCTTTGCTACCATGAGGGCAGCAGCGATGGCGTCCATGTCATTGCCGTCGGCTACTTCTATGGTCTGGAAGCCGAAAGCTTCCATGCGCTTCTGAACGTTTTCGGTGAAGGCGATATCGGTGCTGCCTTCAATGGAAATCTTGTTGCTATCGTAGATGACGATGAGCTTGCCCAGCTTCAGGGTACCGGCCAGAGAGAATGCCTCGGAGGAGATACCCTCCATCATGCAGCCGTCTCCGCCGAGAACATAGGTGTAGTGGTCGACTACCGGATACTCAGGCTTGTTGAAGCGAGCGGCGAGGTTTGCCTCTGCCATTGCCATACCTACAGCCATGCCCATGCCGGCACCGAGCGGGCCGGTGGTCGCCTCGACACCTACGGTGTGACCATACTCGGGATGACCGGGAGTAAGGGAGCCGTCCTGACGGAAGTTCTTCAGGTCATCAATGGTGAGGCCGTAGCCGAAGAGATGAAGAAGGCTGTAGAGGAGCATGGAGCCGTGGCCGCCGGAAAGGATGAAGCGGTCGCGGTCTGCCCATTTCGGGTTTGCTGGATTGTGCTTCATTGCCTTAGCCCAGAGAGCAAAAGCGGTGGGGGCAGCGCCCAAAGGAAGACCGGGATGGCCGCTGTTTGCTTTCTGAATAGCATCAGCAGCAAGAACGCGAATTGCATTTACGCATTTAGTATCGAGCTGGGACATTGGTATATCTCCTTTTATCCACTTATCAATTAATCAGGCTGTTTCAATCAGCCTACTTCTCAGCCTATTTCGGCAATAAGGTCAATCTCAACCAGAGCGCCTTTCGGCAGGTTGGAGACTTCGACGCAGACGCGAGCCGGCGGATTCTCAGTGAAGTAGCCGGCATAAATCTCGTTAACTTTGCCGAAATCGTTGATGTCGGTGATGTATACGGTAGTCTTTACGGCATTGGCAAAGGTGGTGCCGGCAGCCTCAACGATGGCCTTCAGGTTGTCGAGCACGCGGGTGGTCTGTGCCTCGATACCGCCCTCTACCATTGCACCGGTAGCCGGGTCAAGGGGTATCTGCCCGGAAACGAAGAGCAGCCCGCCAGTGACGATAGCCTGAGAGTAAGGGCCAATGGCAGCCGGTGCATTTGCCGTGGAAATAACTTTTTTCATTGCTTATTCTCCTTTTAAGAAAGTCTGCGCAGGTCAGGGCGGAGATTGGCTGCACCGCCGAGATACACATGATAGATATCCTTCTGTGCCTTGTCTGTATCAGCTAAAATCAATGCGCGGATGCACATGGGCAGAGAGTCCTCCACGGCAATCTGCCGAGTGTCGAAGAGGGGAACGAACTCAAAGCCGGGAATCTGACGGGCACCGGTCGCGGGGAAAGCCGCCGTAACGTCCTCAGTAGCAGAGAAAATAACTGCCCCGATGTCCTCCGGCTCGACTCCGTTCTTCCGGCACATTTCCGTCACCAGCCATCTCGATGCCGAGAAAATATCATTCTTAGTGTTTTCATTAATGGTAATAGCTCCGCGAATGCCGCGCATTTGGATAGACCCCCTATAGTAAATCTCAATAGTATAAGGATACCACAATCAGCGATTTTTGAAAATATCCCAAAGAAGTTTACCGCAAAGTACCAGAGCTGCCAGATAGCCCAGCACGCCCAGTAGCGGAATCTCCAAAATTTTCGGTGTCATCTGAGTGGTGGAGATGACGCTGGAAGCCAGCAGCAGAGCTGCTCCCAGAATACCGAAGACCAGCTTGTTTATCATTCCGTCCAGACGCTTCAGGGGCTCCTCGGAGCCGGTAAGGTCAAGGTTCACCTTCGTCTGACCGGACATGGTCATCCGCAGGATATCGGATATCTGCTCCGGCAGCTGCATGGTCTTCTTCACCAGATGATAGCCGTCCTGCTTCATGCGAGCCAGCTCCGCCGACCAGTCAAAGTTCTTCTCGAAGTTCAGACTGAAGCCTCTGGCGAAGACATCGGCAAAACTGAGCCCCGGACAATGGCGGCGCATGACGCCCTCTATCGTGATGATTCCCCGGGCAAACATGCTCAGCCCCGGGCCGATGGCAATGCGATTGTTCTTCAGGGTCGTGAGTATCTGGCGGGTCAGCTCACCCATGCCTACATCAGCGAAGTGCATATCGCCGTAGCGGGCTATCAGTGCCTCCACGTCTTCATAGAGACGGATATGGTCTACGCGAGCCTTTGGCAGTCCCAGCGCCAGCACGGCCGCCTTCATCTCGTAGGCGTCATGCTGCACCAGAGCCATTATGGCCTTTTTCACCGCCGCTCTATCCCGGTAGGAGAGGCGGCCCATCATGCCGAAGTCCAGCCAGACTATCTTGTCGCCCCGGATTCGAATGTTCCCGGGATGCGGGTCTGCGTGGAAAAATCCGTCCTCAACCAGCTGGCGGACGTAGTGCTCACCCAGTCGCCGCCCCAGCTGGCTCATGTCATAGCCATTGGCTTGCAGCGTTTCCTCGTCATCGAAGGGAATACCCTCGACGAAGTCCATCACCAGCACCTTTGAGGTGGTCAGCGCCCGATGGACTTTCGGGCCGTCTATGTGCGGCTCGTCCGCATTCAGGCGGCAGAACTCCTCAATGTTCTGCGCCTCGATGAGGAAGTCCATCTCCTGCCGGGCAATGGACTGGAACTCATCCAGCAGCTGGTCAAAATCTATGACGCTTTCTTCCCTGCCCACCAGCTTCAGGATAGCCGCAGCTCTCCGCAGCAGCAGGATGTCCTTCGCCATAGTACCGGAGATATTCGGTCGCTGGACCTTCACGGCCACCGCCGTGCCATCCTTCAGGACGGCCCGATGAACCTGCGCGATGGACGCCGAGCCAAGAGCCTTCTCATCTATCGACTGGAACACCTGCTCAGCCGGGCGGTCGTATTCTGCCTCGATTATCTTCTTTATCTCCGCGAAGGGCAGAGGCTTCGCCGCTGTCTGGAGATGCACCAGCTCGTCGCAGTATTCCTGCGGCAGAAAGTCCGGGCGCATACTCATTATCTGGCCCAGCTTCACATAGGTCGGGCCGAGGTCTTCCAGAATAAGCCGTAGCTTTACAGGAGTCAGTCCTCGGACTATTTCGCGCTTCCTGAGGACACCCACCATTTCACTGACCCGCTGCGCCGATGAATCGAATTCTGCTGTCTGCATGATGCCACCTCCTCTGTTCTCATTCCGATTCCGCTGGTTCCTTCCGGAAAATTACAGTATTTTATCTGGCGAGAATTTCCTCAAACATCGCCATGATGCTCTCGCCGTAGTACGTCCCCGGCACTGCCCAGCGACCGTTCAAATCGGTCCATCTGGTCAGGCAGTCCTCTCCCCAGATATCCCGTACCAGCTCATAGCGGGGATCTACTATCTCGACCGCCGGTCTTCTGGTGGAGCTGTAGGCCAGCAGGTGCTGTATGTGGGCTCGCACGCCGATTTCTGCCGTGGGGAAATATCCACCCTTGACTGTCTTGCTAGTGGTGCCAAGTCCGCAGTAGTTATTCTGATCCGGCGTCACAGTACCGCCGTAGCCAAAGTAGCCCGTCTCCTTCATGGCCTGCGCAAAGGCCATATCGCCGCGTATCCCTTCTCTGGCTCCCTCTACGAAATAATAGTGGACAAGCTCAGCCGGTGTCACCGACAGCTGCGGATGCGGATTGCGTTCCAGCAGGAAGTTCACACACTGCTCTTCGGTGGCAATGGCGAGGCCGTATATCGTATCACCGCCCCAGTCCGCGGGAATAAGCGGGTTGCCGACAGCGCTGTGCATCTTCTTCGCCTTTTCCTCGGGAGGGAGCATATCTTCAGCGGTGAGCGGCGGCAGACCAAGCTTCTCACGGCGGCGGTTTTCCTTCGCCAGTGCCTTTGCTGCGGCCTTCTCAGCCTTCTGCTTTTCTTTCTCGATGCGCCGCTGTTCACGCTGGCGCTCTTTTTCCGTCCGCGCTTCTTCTTTCGCCGCTTCCTGTGCAGCCAGCTTCTCCCGCTTCGCTCTTATCGAAGCCCGCTGCTCCGGGTCGGTCACGACCACGGTCCTGCTGACCGGTTTCTTCACTTCGGTGACCGGAGGCTGCGTCTCCTGCACCGGTCTGACCTTCTCCGCAGTATCAGTTACTTGTACCGGCTTTTCGAGCACGGCGGCCTGTTCTTCTGCCTGAGTCACGAGCGGAAAGGTAAAAAGAGCCATTGCCATGCAGGCGGTGATAGTCAGTTTCTTCATTGTCAAACCTCAAAAGCAATATGATGAAAAATACAATATGTAACAGCCTGTGATAAGCCACTCTATATAGGATTGCCGTCCATCACGCCCGTCAATCGTCTGCCGGACAGAATGTCCGATGAGTGCTGCTCCGATACCAGCCGTCAGATTATAGCTCAGCGCGGCAATCACCGCCGCACCGACAATCAATGGCCAACTGCGGCTCACGGAGCCACATTCCCTCTGCAGTCCGGTCAGATTTTTCAGGCAGCCTGCGGTAAGTGCTCCGCCCAGCCAAATATAGAGGGGCGCAATTATTCCCGGGCACTCGGCGATGCTCCTTGCCAGCGGCGCGCAAAGGAGTAAGACAACGGCGCCTGCCAGCATACCATAGCGCTGACAACGCTGACTACCGGCTGCACAGTTTTCATTCTCGTCCTTCAGCAGTGAAAGCGGCGACACGGTGACCGGCCCCGAGCCGAGGCAGGCGGATGTCAGTCCCAGCAGTGCTGATTTCCTGTCAAGTTTCTTTACTTCCTCATCGTCCGGCTGCTCATCCGCGATAACCGCCGACGTACAGCAGACCGCCTGGCTCAGAGTAATCATGGTAATGGCGATAGTCATCGCCGGCACGATGATATCCCCCGGTGCCGTCAGCATGATTTCCGTGGCAGTCGGGAAGTCGAAGGCGAACCAGACCTTTCCCAAATCTTCGATGGATGGCAGAGCTACTGTGCCGTAATCAAAATCGAGAAATCCCTCCAATGATGCCAGCAGAAAGGCGAACAGCAGGCCACCGCCGAAGGTATATTTCCGTGTAGATTTTCCGGCCTGCAGTACTCCCATGACGGCCAGCGTCATCAGAGTTACGAACACATCGGGAGCCAAAAGATTTCCCAGCTGACTGGGCATCATCACCGCCGGCTGGATAAGGCCGCTCCGGCTCAGTCCCACCGCCAGCAGCAGCAACGACAATCCCAGAGACGCCGTCGACAGCAGCAACTGACGCAGCCTCTCCGTACAGCGGCTCAGCAGGTGTCCCACCGGCAGCGCCAGTAGTGCACCCAACAGCAGGATGACCTTCGCCGCGCCGTGTCCAAGCCCCATAATAAACACCGAGGAGAATACCAGCTCAGCAGTCATAGCGTATTCCGGAGCGATGATAAAACGGTCTGACAGGAAGCAGGACAAGCAGACAGTCAGCATCGTCGCCGTATAGGCACCGAACCAGTCCGCCCCCGCTCTGTTCAGCAGCTCAGTGGTAAGGACAAGCCCCGGCAGAAGCGCAATGATGCGAACAAGACCGTTCATCATCAGCACCTCCCGACTATCTGACCAGCTAACATACATCCTAAACGATTAAACCAATAATGTTTAATTATATCGCAAATAGTTCTCTTTTGGGGGACTTTAGAAAAATTTTCCTGCAAAGACGTTTACGGCACCTTATTATCCATTGATTTCTCTTATTATTTTCTTTATAATATTACTCTGTTAAAAACTGTTCCCAAAAACTGTTTTGAGGTGATGAAAATGACCATTCAGGAATGCTACGAAGCAATGGGCGGAAACTACCCACAGGCTCTCAGTCGTCTCATGAAGGACGACCTGATAAAGCGCTTTGCCCTCAAGTTTCTCACCGACAAAAGCTACGACAATCTGCTAGCTGCCATGGCGGCACATGATACAGATACCGCCTTCCGGGAGGCACACACTCTGAAGGGTGTCTGCCGCAATCTGGCCTTTGACCGGCTGGACAGCAGTGTCAGTGAGATAACCGAGCATCTTCGCGCCGGCAATTTTGACCCGGCTCAGGAAATGCTGCCCCGGGTAACCGCTGACTACGAGCTTGTCGTTGCTGCCCTGAAGCAACTTTGATTTAAAGCAGGACTGATTTGCATGACTGAAACAGCAATAATTGAGAGAGTAAAAGAAAAATACGGCTATCAGGTTTCACCTTTGGATACGAGCGGAGATATCAGCCGCTTTGCCAGCTCCAATATTATTTTCTACCGCTACTATCCGAAGCTGAAGATACTCATTATGCCGTCTCGCGAATCCGCCGACGGTTCCAGCTTCGAGCTGCTGGAAAACCTTCCTGACAGCTTTGTCGATCCTTTCATCTACGTTGAAGACAGAGCCAAATTCATCTCTATTCATCAACGCATTGACCAGGGCGAATCCTATGTCAGCGAAATCATCCGGCTGGCGGACGGCACACTCTGGTATCGCATGACGCTCAAGGTCGTCAAGTGGGATGAGACCGGTACCGCCGAGGTGGCCATCGGTCTGTCGGAGGACATCTCAGACATAATGAATGCCAACCTGGCCAAGCAGGAGGAGCTCCGGACTGCCAACACCTCTCTCCAGGCTGCCTTTGAAGCTTCCAGTCATGCCAGCACCGCCAATTATAAATTCATCTCCAGCCTGAGTCATGATATTCGTACCCCGATGAATACCATCATCGGTATGGCGGCTCTCGCCGAGAGCAATATTGATGACCGCAACCGCGTACTGGACTGTCTGACCAAGGTCACAGCTTCCTCCAAGCAGCTCCTCGGCCTCATCAACGAAGTTCTTGACATCTCCAAAATTGCTACCGGAAAGTTCGCGCTCATTCCCGAGAAGCTAAACCTTCCGGAGTTGATTGATGATGTCCTGTCGACTATCCTCATCCGAACCGAGCAACACCATCAGTCGCTGCATGTATCCTGCTTCGACCTGACTCATGAGAACGTCATCGGCGACAGACAGCGGCTCAGGCAGGTACTGCTCAGCCTCCTGTCCCACTCCGTCACCTACACACCGGACGGAGGAAATATATCAATCTCCGTAAGCGAGGCGCCCTCACCCTGCGCCAACAAGTCATACTATACCTTCACCATCACTGACGACGGTGTCGGTATGTCTCACGCTCTGATTGCCAAGGCGGCAGACATCCGCAAGGAAAAGCCCGCTGACCGTCACGACAATGACTACAACGCCGGTCTGACTATCTCAATTGCCAAAGACATAGTCAGGCTGATGTCCGGCAGCCTAAAGGTCGAGGAATCCCATGCCAACGGCTCTACCTATACCGTTACGGTCAAGCTTGAAACAGCCGGAGTCGCTGCTGCCGTCGACAGTATGCTCTTCGCTTCACTGGCCGGCCGGTCGGTACTTATCGCCGACAGCAACGAGGCTTCCAGCCGCAGCGCTGTGGAGGTAATCACTTCGCTGGGCATGAACTGTGAGAGCGTTTCCTCAATAGATGATGCTATAGAGCTGGTCGTTTCCCGTCATCTCCGACAGGAGGATTTCTTCGCAGTCATACTCAGTCAGGAAATCCCGGGAATGAATGTCACGGAGGCTATCCGCAACATCCGCCGCTCTATAGGCGATGCAGTCCCCGTTGTCATCAGCTCTGTATATAACAGTCCGGATATAATCGCCCAAATCAAATCTGCCGGTGCTGCCGCCTTTATTCTCAAGCCATTTTTCCGCTCCCGAATCCTTCACCTATTCAGCGACCTGCTGAACGGCAAGCCCGCAGAGGAGTCTCCGCTCTCCATGCTTCATGCCCTGCAGCACGATGATTTCTGCGGCAATCGCGCTCTGGTAGTCGAGGACAATGAGCTGAATGCAGAGATAGCCGGTGAGGTTCTCTCTATGGCCGGGCTGGAGGTAGAATATGCCCGGGACGGCCGACAAGCGCTCCTCATGGTTCAGGAAGCTCCCAGCGGGTACTACGATATCATCTTCATGGATATTCAGATGCCTATCATGAACGGCTACGAGGCCACGGCGGCGATTCGTTCCCTGCCCCTCGGGGCCTCGCGGCGCATCCCCATCATCGCCATGACGGCAAACGCCTTTGCGGAAGATGTTCAGGCCTCCCGACAGGCCGGAATGAACGAGCACATCGCAAAGCCGCTGGACTTCACCCGTCTCCATGAACTGCTGGTCAAGTACCTGGGATGATTTTCTCTATGGATAAAAACTACGACCCCTCCTTTCAGATACAAAACAGCTCCGTCATCGAAAGCAATGCAGCCCTCACCGAGAAAAGCCGCCTGCGCATGGAAAGCTATCGGGCGGAGAATACCATCAAAGCCTATAGTGCCGACTGGCGGGATTTCTGCGACTGGTGCAGCTCGAAGGACGCTCCCATACTCCCCACCACGCCGGAAACTATAGTAAACTACATCAATGACCTGGCCGACAACGCCAAGGCAAATACCGTCGCCCGCCGGATAACCGCTATCAGCGAAAATCACATCTCCGCCGGATACGACCGGGAGTTCAATCCCGCCAAGTCCGGCCTCGTCTCTGCCGCCATGCGCTCAATACGACGGGAAAAGGGTACCTTTCAGAAGGGCAAGCAGCCCATCCTGCTGGAAACGATAAAGCTCCTGTCGCAGTGCTTCAAAGGCTTCGATGACCTGACTCATCTCCGGGACAGAGCCCTGCTCTGGCTGGGATTTGCCGGTGCCTTCCGACGCTCCGAGCTGGTGGCTGTCACCATCGAAGACCTGACCTTCACCCCACAGGGTCTCATCGTATTCATCCCCCGCGCCAAGGGTGACCAGACCGGTCAGGGCTCCACGATTGCTATCCCCTTCGCGCCGGAGCCGGATATCTGCCCGGTACGGGCGGTGAAGGCATGGATTGATGCCGCCGGACTGGAGTCCGGCCCCCTGTTCCACGGCTTTACCAAAAACGGCGGTCTCCGCAGCGGTGCATTGTCGGATAAATCCGTGGCCAATATCGTAAAGGAATATGTGGAGAAGGCCGGTCTCGACCCAAAGGAGTTCTCCGGTCACAGCCTCCGACGCGGCTTTGCCACCAGTGCCGCTCAGCATGACGTCACCACCCTTGGCATCATGAAGCAGACCCGGCATAAGTCCGAGAAGATGGTTCATCGCTACATTGAGCAGGGCAAACTCTTCAAGGACAACCCGCTGGACAAAATGTTCAAGTAAATCATCATACAGACACAAAAACAGGACAGTCACTGGCTATCAGCCATGTGATATGCTACCCTCAAAGTAGACCATGGAAATATCCAAATCTACTTTGGGGGTATTTTCATGTCAAAATCAAAATTCTCTGCGGAGGAAAAATTAAAATTAGTAAGGAGGTATCTCAACGGCGAAGGAAGCTATAATTCGCTTGCACATGAATGTGGAATTGACGAATCCACCTTGCATTTCTGGGTTGCTATTTATAAAAATCAGGGAGAAGAAGGTCTTATATCGAATAAACGAAACAAGTCTTACAGTAGCTCTTTTAAAATTGACTGTGTGGAAGCTGTAATTTCCGGCAAAGGAAGTATCCGTCAAATTGCAGCTATAAAAGGAATCTCAAGTCGCAATGTTCTCTCAAGCTGGATAAAGAAGTATAATGCCAATAAGGAACTCAGAGATTACATCCCGGAGAAGGAGATCTATATGGCATCAGCAAGACGCAAGACAACTATTGAAGAACGAAAGGAAATCGTCGAATACTGTATAGCCCATGGCA
>JAZLHS010000039.1:0-52960 GCA_045616885.1 Selenomonadaceae bacterium
AGGGTACAAGCTCTCTAATATTCAGTGGCGATAGCTATGTGGATCCACCTGTTCCCATTCCGAACACAGTAGTTAAGCGCATACACGTCGAAAGTACTTGGCTGGAGACGGCCCGGGAGGATAGATAGCCGCTGATTGAAAACAGAAATATAGCTGGGATAATGCCCGGCTATATTTCCTTATATGGCGGCTGTGGTGAAGTGGTTAACACACTGGATTGTGGCTCCAGCATGCGTGGGTTCGATCCCCACCAGCCGCCCCATTACAGGGGTATAGCTCAATTGGTAGAGTAGTGGTCTCCAAAACCATTGGTTGTGGGTTCAAGTCCTACTGCCCCTGCCATTTTGTATAATATAATATTTACATAGAGTTTCAGTTATGGAGTGGTACTCAAGAGGCTGAAGAGGACGGTTTGCTAAATCGTTAGGGCTGCAAGGTCGCGAGGGTTCGAATCCCTCCCACTCCGCCACCGTACATTACACCCGAGTTTATCTCGGGTTTTTTTGTGTGTGTTTATAAATTCTTTGGCTGCAGATTGGCGAAATTTTTGTGTGACATGGTATTATTGTAAGTTATTCCTATGTTACACTTTTGCAGGTTTTTTTGAAGTTATATCATTATTTGTCTTTTTGGAATGGACTTTATCTGTTCTGTGCACGGATGTTTTTCTGAATACATCCTGAAAAAGTATTGTTTTTTCCTTATTATATGTTAAAATGTTCTCGTTTGATGGGTATTGTTTTGGTTTTGCAGTACCCTGTATATTAGAAGGGGGAAACACAATGTTTATGAATTCTAAGTTGAAGAAGGCTATGGCTCTTGCTACCGTAGCTGCAACTTCCGCTGTAATGCTTACCGGCTGCGGTGGCGGTGGAGATAAGAAGACCGAAGTTGTAAAGATTGGCTTTATTGCTCCTATCACCGGCAACAATGCTGCTCTCGGCGTTGGCATGAAGAACTCTGCTGATTTGGCTATAAAGCATGCAAATGCTTCCGGCAAATATCCCTACAAGTTTGAACTGGTCGTAGCTGATGATGCTGCTGACCCGTCCACTGCTGTTGCTGCAGCTAATAAGCTCATCACCGATAAGGGAATCGTTGCTGTTGGCGGTCATTTCAACAGCGGCTGTGCTCTCGCAACTGCTCCGGTATTCCATAAGAATGGTATGGCAATGCTCGTTACTGCTGCTATTCATCCCGATATTACCGGTAAGGGCTACAAGGAAATTACTCGTATCATCACTGAAGCAAAGGCTCAGAATGTCTATGCTGGTGAGCTGGCTGCCAAGACTTGGGGCGTAAAGACCATCTGTCTAATCAATGACCGTACCGATTATGGTAAGACCAATGCCAGTCAGTTCGGTGAGAACGCCGCTAAGAACGGTGCACAGGTTCTCTCTGATGATGGCATCAACGTAGGCCAGCAGGATTTCTCCGCTGTCCTCACCAATATCAAGGCTAAGAATCCGGATTGCGTATACTTCGGCGGTATGGCTACCGAGGCTGCCCTCATCAAGCGTCAGATGGCTGACCTCCAGATGAACTGCCTGTTCCTCTCCGACTCCGGTATCATTTCAGATACCTTCAACAAGATTGCCGGTCCTACTGCTGAGGGCATGATTGCTTTCAATATCGGCAAACCGCTGGAGGATCTGCCGGGCGGCAAGAAGTTCATGGATGATTATGCAGCTGCTAAATATCCGGAACCGTATGATAACCTTGGCCATTTCGCCTATGATACCGTCATGATGCTTTGCGATACCATCGGCAAGAACAAGGTCGGTACCGACCGCAAGAAGGCCATTGAGGCTCTTCGCAAGGCCGAGTATGACGGCGTTCTCGGTAAGACCTCCTTCGATGAGAACGGTCAGACCAAGAATACCCTTATCACCACCTACATCTCCCAGGGAGGCAAGTGGGTTGCCTATGATAAGGCTAAGCTGCAGGTAAAGGACAAGAAAATTGCTGCTAAGTAAGTTTAATACTTAACTTTTCAGCAGTTTATAACAACAGAATACCATTCGTAGGGGCCGTTTCGGCTCCTGCGAATTTCTGTATTTATTGGGCTTTTCATTTTTTCGTTAATTTTTCGTAAATCACATTTAATTTGAGGTGCTTTAGAATGACAGTAGAGGTTCTGCTGCAGCAATTTTTCAATGCGCTGGGGCTTGGTGTCATGTACGCACTCATTGCCGTCGGTTTTACGCTGTTCTTCGGCGTTATCGAGGTAGTAAACTTCGCTCATGGTGAGGTTTTCATGCTGGGTGCCTTCGGTGCAATGGTTGTGGGTACGGCAATGGCAGGCGCAGGGGTAGAGGCTGGCTCTATTACCTACATCCTGGCGGTTATGGCAATTATCATCATCGTTGGTGCTTTGTTCGGTGCTGCCTTGGAGAAATTCATCGTTGCTCCTATGCGCGGAGCTCCGGATATTATGACGCTGCTTATCACCCTCGGTGCATCCATAGTTGTTCGTGAGGCTGTAATGATTTTCTTCCCTGATGGTCGTAATCCGCAGCCTTTCCCCCAGATGATTCAGATGGACAGCTTTAACATCGGCGGTGCACTCATTAAGCCGGAGACCATTATTTGTATCGTCATTTCCGGTATTCTGATTTCCATGATGTACTGGGTTATTGAGAAGACTGCTCTTGGCCGCTATATCCGTGCTACCGCTCAGGATCGCCAGGCAGCTTTGATGATGGGTGTAAACGCCAACCGGGTATTTATCATCACTCTTATTCTCGGCTCTGTTCTCGGCTCTGTTGCCGGTCTCATGAATGGCATGAGCTACGGTATTATCAAGTTCAACATGGGCTTTGCAGCCAGTATCAAGGGCTTTGCTGCTGCAGTTGTCGGCGGTCTCGGCAATATGTACGGTGCTGTTGTCGGTGGTCTGCTGCTGGGCTTTCTGGAGATTTTCGTCGTCAGCTTCCTGCCTAACGGCTCCAGCTATCAGGAGCTTGTAGCGTTCCTCATCGTTATTCTCTGTCTCGTATTCCGTCCTTCCGGCCTCTTTGGCGAGAAGGCATACGATAAGGTATAAGGGGGCTTGCGAGATGAATATGAAACTCCTCGGAGCCGAGGTACTGCTTTACGTACTGTTCCTTGCCTTCATCCTGATTGAAAATCCGGTATTTGTTGCCGTCTATCTGGCAGTTCTGGTTGCTGCGGCTTTCTTTGTAACCAAGAAGTATCCGGAAAAGGTGGCAGAATGGTATGACCTTTTCATGGCTAACCTGAAACAGGTCGGTGCAGTTGCCTTTATCCTTGGTCTCACTCTGCCGATTCTAATCGACGGTGATGCTTACTGGCTGCAGGTTTTGAACTTTGCCATGATTAACGCCATGATGGCTCTTGGTCTGAATTTCATGACCGGTCGTGCCGGCCTTATCTGCCTCGGCTATGCAGCTTTTGAGGCTGTCGGTGCTTACACCGTCGGTATCCTGACCCTGAAGATGGGCGTGAGCTTTTGGATTGCCTTTGCTCTGTCCGGTATCGCCGCAATGCTATTCGGTGCCGTTCTCGGCTTGCCGGCTTTGCGCGTTAAGGGTCACTATCTGGCACTTGTTACCATCGCTTTTGGTCTTATCGTTCAGGAGACTCTGCTGAACTGGGAGAGTGTTACCGGCGGCACCAACGGTCTTATTGATATACCGTCTCCCACGCTTTTTGGCTATGATTTCGGACAGATGCTTGACCTTGGCTTCGTGAGCATGAATTACCTTGGCCACTTCTACTATTTGTGCCTCATAGTTCTTGGTCTTTGCACCATTTTCATTTTCAAGCTTTCCAATTCTTTCTTTGGTCTGATTCTTTCCGCAATGCGAGAAGATCAGCTGGCTGCTCAGTGCTACGGTATTAATCTTACCAACTATAAGCTGTATGCTTTCGCCATCGGTGCTATTTTCGGTGGCTTTGCCGGTGGGCTCTATGCAGCAATGATAAACTTCATTGCCCCGGAGAACTTCAGCTACGGTCTCTCTGTAATCGTAATCAGTATGATTATTCTCGGCGGTCTTGATTCCATTCCGGGTGCTATCGTCGGTGCATTCTTCCTGACCATATTCCCGGAGAAGTTCCGTGCCTTTGAAGACTACCGTATTATGTTCTACGGTCTCATTATCATCTTCTGCCTGATTTTCATGCGCAACGGTATTCTTCCGTACACCCGCCGCATCTTCATGTCGGGTCTGGAAAACAAGGAGGCGGAAAACGATGGCTGAGAATAAAGAGAACATCATCATCGAGGTAAAAGACCTCACTATCCGCTTCGGCGGCGTTACCGCAGTAAACCACGTCAGCTTTCAGCTGAAGGCCGGTGAGGTACTGGGCGTAATCGGACCTAACGGCAGCGGAAAGACTACGCTGTTCAATCTGCTCTCCGGTATCTATGTTCCTACCGAGGGAAATATTTTCCTGAACGGTGAAGATATTTCCGGCAAGCAGTCCAACGAGGTATTTACTAAGGGAATTTCCCGTACCTTCCAGAACGGTCGTCTATTCTGGAACCTGTCAGTACTGGAAAATATCATGGTAGGCTTGAAGGAAGTTCGTGAGTGCTCCGTCCTCGGCTCTATCATCGGTGCCGGCAAGGAAAAAGCTCAGGCAAAGGAGGCTATCGCCACCTGCCTGAAGCATATGGAAATCTTCGATGACCTTCTCATCAAGCAGGCTGATAAGACTGCAAAGGATCTGCCCTATGCAGACCGCCGCCGTCTGGAAATCTGCCGTGCTGTTGCCTCCAATCCGAAGGTAATTCTTCTGGATGAGCCTTCTGCCGGTATGGACAGCATGGAGACTGAGCAGCTGATGCATGACCTCCTGAAGGTCAAGAAGGCAATGCCGGAGCTGACGGTAATCGTTGTTGAGCATGATATGGACTTTATCAAAGGACTTGTTGACAAGGTAATGGTACTCAACTACGGTGAGAATATTGCCTACGGCACCTTCGATGAAGTAGCAAGCAACGAAGAGGTTATCAACGCATATCTGGGACAGGAGGGCTAATATGTTAAAGCTGGTAAATGTATCCACTTTCTACGGCTCTGTTCCGGTGCTGAGAAATGTCAATATTCATGTCCCCAAGGGAAGTATTACCTGCCTGCTGGGTGCCAATGGTGCCGGTAAGACTACTACCATCAATACGATTCTCGGCTTTGTTCGTCCCACTGCCGGTGAAGTCTTCTTCAAGGACAACTATATTGCCCATGCTTCTACCGAGGACATCATAAGAATGGGTATCGCGGTATCCCCTGAGGGACGCCGTGTATTCCCGAAGATGACCGTTGAGGAAAATCTTCTGGTCGGCGCGGCTACCGATAAGGACAAGGCTCGTGTAAAGCGTAATATTGAGCGTGCCTACACCATGTTCCCGCGACTGGGGGAGCGCCGCAATCAGAATGCCGGTACCATGTCCGGCGGTGAGCAGCAGATGCTGGCAGTAAGCCGCGCTCTTATGTCCAATCCGGAGATTATCCTTCTGGATGAGCCGTCCTTGGGTCTTGCTCCGCTGGTCGTAAACTATATCTTTGACACTATCAAGGCTATTAATGAGGGCGGTACTACTATCCTCCTCATTGAGCAGAATGGTTTCAAGGCACTCCAGCTGGCTGACCGTGCCTACCTGCTGCAGAAGGGTGAAATCGTGGCAGAATGCACCGAGAACACCGAGGAAGCAAAGGACAAGTTCAAAGAAATCTACATGGCAAATCACACCAAAAAAGACGAATAAATTTAAGTATAGTGTGAAAAAATGTTTACCATTTTTTCACACTACTTTTTATAAAATGAGGTATAAAATGATTAAGCTTACAACGGAAGAAAAACAGGAAGCCCTTGAGCTTCTCCGCTCCATGATTAAGACCAATACCGTCAATCCTCCCGGCAATGAGAAAGACTTGGCTGTCAAGCTGGCCGCGCTGCTGAGCAGCGAAGGCATCGAAGCTGAGACAGTAGAGGTACTGCCGGGCAGAGATAATCTTATTGTTAAAATGCCCGGTGAAAACCACGATAAGCTTTTTGCAGCTACCGGTCATCTTGATACTGTTCCGCCGGGGGGCATTCCCTGGAATCATGACCCCTTTGCTGCAGAGGTCGTAGATGGGAAGCTCTATGGCCGCGGTTCATCTGACATGAAGTCCGGCGATGCGGCATTCCTCTATGCCATGATAAAGCTGAAGCGGGAGGGAATTGTGCCGAAGCAGGATGTTATCTTCATCGGTACTGTCAGCGAGGAGAACGGCAGTCTTGGGGCGAAAGCTTTTGTTGAGGCTGGCGGCATGGAAAATGTAGATGCCCTTTTGGTCTGCGAGCCTTCCTCCAACGAGCTGGATGTTGCTCACAAGGGTGCTGTATGGGTCAAGGTGAAATTCTACGGCAAGACAGCCCACGGCTCTATGCCTGATTTGGGCGTCAATGCCGTCAGTCGGGCAGCAAAATTCATCGCGGCTATCGACGCTCAGCACTTTGATATTGAGCCGGATGATATTCTCGGTATGCCCAGCTGCAGCGTAAACATCTGTCAGGGCGGCGTAGCGACGAATGTTGTACCGGACTATTGCGAGGTCAATATTGATTTCCGGACTATCCCCGGCCAGACTGCTGATGATATAAAGGCTTATATCAACGTGGCACTTGATAATGCTGCAAAGGACGACAAAGATTTCAAGGCGGAGATTGAAATCATCAGCGACTTGCCGGCAGTCCGCTGCCCGGCTGGTGCCTCTATCCTTGATGCGCTTGATAAGGCTGCCGGTCGTCAGCATATCCGCCGTGGTGTCCGCTTCTACACGGATGCTTCCACTATGGTGAGGGACTATCCGGAGAAGCAGGTGGTCATCTACGGCCCCGGTATTTCCGAGATGGCTCATCAGCCCAATGAATATTGTGAGGTTGAGCAGTTTGAGCGGTTCGTTGAGACTTATGCAAACCTCCTGAAGGATTATGCAATCTAAATAAGAAAGAAAAAGGCTGTTGCACGCATTTACCCCTCCGCCCTTCGGGCACCTCGCCTATAGGGGAGGCTTTTGGGATGGGTGCGGCAGCCTTTTATAATGAATGTGTTCGAGGGGAGCTGGACAGCATTATCAGTCGGCGGAGTTTTCTAAAGGGATTGGGTGGAGCTATATTGCTTAGTGGCATTGGCTCCGGTGTATATGTCAGTCAGCCGAAATTCGGTGCAGCTCCTACAGGCAGGCGTTTGGAGCGTGTTCTAGCCTCACCGAACTGGGATGGAGAAAAATTCGAGAATTATGAGCCTTTTGGCAAGGCACTTGGTCTTGACAAAAGCCTTGGCAGCAAGCTGAAAGCTATGTCGGAGTTTGTTTTTCCGACGAAGGGCGTTTTGGTACCTGATAAAAATATACCAACCGTCAAGACCGATTTGAAAAAACTCAGCCCGCAGGAGAATGTTGTGGTATGGTTTGGTCATTCCAGTATATTCATCCAGCAGGACGGCTTGCGAATCCTTATTGACCCGGTTTTTTCCGGCTATGCTTCGCCACTTCCGTTCCTTGTGCGGGCATTTCCCGGTACTATGGCCTATACGCCGGCAGATTTTCCGGAGATAGACCTGCTTGTTATTTCTCATGACCATTGGGATCATCTTGATCATGCCACAGTCACGGCCTTGAAGCCGAAGGTAAAGCAGGTGGTCTGCCCCCTTGGAGTTGATGGACATTTGGTAGGCTGGGGCTTCTCGGATGATATTGTTCACGAGCTTGATTGGTTTGAAGAATACCGTCTCAATGAGCGTCTGACGGTATGCCTGACGCCGGGACGCCATTTCTCAGGCCGCCTCTTTAAGCGAAATCAGACTCTGTGGGGCGGTTTTGCCTTTATGTTCAAAGGGCGAAAGATATTCTACAGCGGTGACGGAGGCTACGGAAAGCAATTCAAAATGATTGGCGAGCGACTGGGCGGCTTTGACCTTGCCTTGATGGAAAACGGTCAGTACGACAGAGCCTGGCACGATGTCCACATGTTCCCGGAAGAGACTGCGAAGGCAGCCGAGGAAATCGGTGCCGCATCTGTCATACCGGTACACGCCGGGAAGTTTAACATCTGTCCCAGTGCCTGGTATGTACCCTATAACGGAATTGCGGCAGCCAGCGAGGGCAGACAATACCGGCTGCTCACTCCGAAAATCGGTGAGCCGGTACAGCTGGATAAAAAAGACCACCACTATGAGCAGTGGTGGAAAGAAATAGGGTAAAGGATTAGCAGAAATCATTAATAGATGGAGCCAAGTGAGAAGGAAACAGGTAATGAAAAAATGGGTAAAATTGAACCTGTGTGATGGAATTAAATATCTTAAACTGTTTGCCGGCTCTTTGGCTGCAATGGCGATGCTTTTTGTCGACGGAGAATACATGCCTGAAGCTTCAGCAGAACCGGCGAAGCAAAATATTAATGCAGAAGAAAGACTAACCGGAACCGGTGAGCGTGATTTCGGTCGACAGACACATTTCATTGTTATCCATAAGCGGTCACACAAGCTGGAGGTATTTGAAAAGGGAAATCCGTCACCTGTCCGCGTCTATGATTGCGCGGTAGGAAAGAATCCCGGTGACAAGCAGTGGGAAGGAGATATGACTACCCCGGTCAGCTGGGGTAGTGTCATAGAGTCTGAGGCAGGAGCAGCGCCTAAAACAAAGTCATCAGAGATACCGTTTGTAGTGGTCTATATATGTCATGCAGGACACTGGAGCCACGATTTCAAGGATGGAAACGGTGTTATAAACGGTGCATACGGCCCCTGGTTTATATCGCTCAATACAGGATGGGCTGGAATCGGTATACATGGCACCCACGATCTCCAAAGCATCGGAACAAATGCCACGGAAGGCTGTATCAGACTGCACAATAAAGATATTGACGAATTGAAAAAGCTGATATTCCGTGATAAAAATGGACTTGGGGTCAAGGTGGTTATTACGGAGGATTAAATCATCTCTGGTTGATAAGACGGCAGCTATTTCATAATGTGTTTATAAAAAATGGGTCATCGGTTAGTTTAGCCGATGATCCATTTCGCAATTTTGAAAAAATTTTAAATTTGCGAAACAGGAGTATAAATTTTGACCCGATTAAAAGTAAAAGCCCACGGCGTTGGCCGTGCCCTTTTGCTGTCAGATGGGCTGACTATAAAACTTTTGTCGTGATTGCGATTTTATGTAAAATTATGGAATCTTTGATTACGATTTTATGCAGCTATGCGTAATTTCTGCTGAAGAAGGATGGCAGGGGAGGAAATGGTAATGTTTTTGCGATAATAGGATTACAGGCTTATATCAGCAATGATGTGGTTATAATCAAACGCAAAATCAAACGCAAAAATTTGCGTTTGATTTGTCGTATGATATGAGCAGAAAGCAGGTGGACGAGAATGAAAGAATCAAGACAGCTTGAATTTAAAGAGAATATCACAAATACTTTTTTGAAGACAGTAAGTGCATATGCAAATTATAGCGGCGGAGAAATAGTATTTGGCGTTTCGGATAATGGGGATATAAAAGGTATAGACAATCCTGTGTCGGCCTGTCTGGACATAGAGAATCGCATAAACGACAGTATCAATCCTGTTCCGGATTACAGGTTAGAGGTTGATGAAGCAAAATCTGTCATAAGGCTGATAGTACAAGAAGGGGCAGAGGTCTTAAATATACTACATAAATAAAATGCCATTGGTTCGAGAGAGAGCCAATGGCATTTTGTCGATTATAGGATTGTGGAGCAGGGGATTACTCGATACCGACTACATCGTAGCCTGCATCATCAATAGCAGCTTTGATGACCTCGGGGTCGGCACTGCCGGAGACGGTAGCGCACTTTTCCTCCAGGCTTACATTTACATCGGAGAGGCCGGGGATGTTCTTCAGTGCCTCGGTTACATGGCCAACGCAGTGCTGGCAGCTCATACCTTCAATCTTGATTTTCATAGTGTAGCTCCTTTCTTTTTAGGCGCAAAATTGCGTCAATAGCCGGTAAATTTTATACTTTTCAGTCTGAGGGCATTGGTAAGCACTGAGACTGAGGAAAGACTCATAGCGGCAGCGCCGAGCATCGGGGAGAGCAGGGGACCGCCGAAAAGATGAAGGACACCCATAGCGACCGGAATGCCGAGAATGTTGTAGCCGAATGCCCAGCCGAGGTTTTCCTTGATGTTTCGGAGGGTCTTGCGGGACAGCTCGATAGTACGGGATACATCCCGGAGGTCAGAGCGCATGAGGACGATATTGGCACTCTCGATGGCGATATCGGTGCCGGTGCCGATGGCCAGACCGATATCGGCGGCAGCCACAGCAGGGGCATCGTTGATGCCGTCACCGACCATGGCGACTACTTCACCTTGAGCCTTTAGAAGCTTGACCTCCTGAGCTTTGCCTTCCGGCATTACACCGGCGCGGAATTCATCAATGCCGATTTCCTCAGCAATGGCTTTCGCTGTGCGGGGATTGTCACCGGTGAGCATGACGGTCTTGATGCCCTGTGATTTCAGGGATTTGATGGCTTCGATGCTTTCCGGCTTTACGGTATCGGCCATGGCGATAAGACCCTGAGCTACGTTGCCGTGAGCAATGAATATAGGACTCTTGCCGCGGCTGGCCAGCTGATCAGCCTTTGTCAACAGCTCTGCCGGGATGCGGATGCCCTCTTCCTCCAGCCAGCTGCGTTTGCCGACCCGCAGCTGCTTGCCGAGAGCCAGAGACTCGATACCGCAGCCGGGGATTGCGTTGAAAGCGGCAAGAGTAATAAGCTGAGCTTTGCGTTCTTTTGCACACTCGACAATGGCTTTGCCAAGGGGATGCTCGGAGCCTTGTTCGGCACTGGCGGCCAGACCGAGAAGCTTTTCTTCCGAAATACCCATGGGGACGATATCGGTGACGATAGGCTTGCCGTTGGTGATGGTGCCGGTCTTGTCAAGAACGACAGTGGTCACATGGCAAGCAGATTCCAGAGCGTCGCCGCCGCGGAAGAGTATGCCGTACTCTGCACCCTTGCCGGTGGCAACCATGATGGCGGTAGGTGTGGCCAGACCTAGAGCACAGGGGCAGGCAATGACCAGTACAGATACGAAGATAGTCAGGACGAACTCAAAGCTTTCGCCCTTGATACCCCAGAAGACGGCGGCCAGCAGAGCCAAAACAATGACTACCGGTACGAAGTAGCCAGAAATGGTATCGGCCAGGCGGGCGATAGGGAGCTTTGCTTCCTGTGCATCCTCTACCAGTCTGACTATGCGGGCGAGGGCAGCGTCCTCGCCGATTTTGGTTGCGCGATATTTGAAGAAGCCGGTAGTATTGATGGTGGCACCGTATACCTCATCGCCGATGGTCTTGGTCACGGGGACAGATTCGCCGGTGAGCATGGACTCGTCGATTTCTGTTTCACCTTCGGTGATAATGCCGTCTACCGGCAGCGACTCACCAGGGCGGACTACAATCTGGAAGCCTTCCTTTACTTCGTCGAGCGGCAGGGTCTTCTCGCCGTCAGCGAACTCGACTCGCGCCGTCTTAGGAGCGAGGTCAAGGAGGGAACGTATGGCATCCGAGGTACGATTCTTGGCCACCGCTTCAAGATATTTGCCCATTGTTATGAGGGCGAGGATAGTGGCAGCACTTTCGTAGTAGAGACCGTGAACATAATGGTGGCTTCCCATGGCAATCATTACTGTGGCATAGGCACTGTAGATGATTGCAGCCGTCGTGCTGACTGCAATGAGGGAATCCATATTGGGCGACAGACGGAAAAGATTTTTGAATCCGATGCGGTAGAATGCCCAGCCGGTAATGACGATGGGAGCGGTGAGAACAAGCTCCGAAAGAGCGACAAAGAGAGGACTCTTTGCGGGGTCAATGATATCCGGGACGGTGAAGAGTCCGGTCATGTGCCCCAGCATATGTCCCATAGAAACACACATGAGGGGGACTAGGAAGAGCATTGAGAAGATGAGTCGCTTTTTGAGGGCGGATATTTTCTCATCGGGAGTGACATTCTCTTCCGGGGTGTGGACTACACCGTAGCCGGCCTTGACCACCGCTGCTTCGATGATGGCATCGTTGACCTTGTTGTCATCGAAGGTGGCAGAAAGAGTCTCGGTGGCCAGATTGACGGAAGCTTTTTCTATACCGTCTATCTTCTTCACGAAGCGCTCTATTCTGGAGGAGCAGGCAGCGCAGGTCATACCGGTTACTTTGTACTTTTTTGATACTGACATTATTTCCTCATTTCTCATTTGAATACATGAACCTACTATACGATAATCTAATTATATCATGTAAGTCTGAAATATAAAAGATATTTGTTTTTAAAAAGTTTACAATAATTTAGAGGGTTTTTCAAAACAACGGCGAATAATGTATATAAAATCAGACACCTATGAAAGGAGTTGTATTAAGATGGCAACATTTATGATTCGAGGGAAGGATATCGACATTACTCCGGCTCTCCGTGACTATGTGGAGAAGAGAGTGAGCAAGATTGAGAAGTACTTCGATAATGTCGGAGAAGTCAGCGTCAGGCTGTCAGCCATCAAGGGAACTCACAAGGTAGAGGTCACCGTGCCTATCGAGGGCGGCGGGATTCTCCGCGGCGAGGATGTATCCGGTGATATGTACACCTCTATCGATATGGTTGTCAACAAGCTTGAGCGTCAGATTCACAAGCATAAGACCAGACTGGCCAAGAGATTCCGCACCGGCGGCTTCAAGGCAGAAATCGTTGCCGAGGAAATCCGTCAGCGTCCCATCGTGGAGGCTACCGAAGAGGATTACGCTCCTGTAAAGGTAAAGCGGTTCCCGGTAAAGCCGATGGATGTAGATGAAGCAATCATGCAGATGAATCTTGTAAACCATGACTTCTATGTATTCCGCAATATGGAGACAGAGGAGATAAATGTAGTATATCGACGTGCCGATAACAAGTACGGTCTTATTGAGCCACAGCGCTGATTTTGCTTGACAGTCCACGGTGTGAGGATTATAATACTCGTAATGCTTTGACGAAGACACGATAACAGAGACCATTGATGACAGAGAGAAATGCAGACGCTGAAAGCATTTTCTTCGATGCTGTTATTACCGCTTCCGAGCTATGACGATGAAGGACTGACAGGGTTTGGTATTCGCCATCGGCAGCCGCCGTTATCGGTATTGAGTGGTCACATTAGTGGCAATCAGGGTGGAACCGCGAAGCAACAGCCTCGTCCCTTTGGGATGGGGCTTTTTCTTTTGTTTATTGATTGTTGTTTTTAATTGGGAGGTAAATATAATGGCTGAAATTATTTTGAAGGATGGCTCTCAGCGTCAGATAGCTGATGGCTCCACTTATCTTGATCTCGTAAAAAGCCTGAGCAACAGCCTGGCAAAGAAGGTACTGGCCGCAAAAGTAGACGGCAAGACCACTGACCTGATGGCTGTCGTCAAGGATGGTGCCAAGGTAGATTTCCTGACCTTTGAGGATGCTGATGGCCGCTGGGCTCTCCGTCACACCGCATCTCATGTAATGGCTCAGGCTATCAAGCATCTCTATGGCGATCAGGGAGTGCAGCTGGCTATCGGTCCGGCTATCGAGAACGGCTTCTACTATGACATCGACATGGAGAAGCGTCTCACCGATGCCGACCTTCGTGATATCGAGAAGGAAATGGAGAAAATCGTAAAGCAGAATCTTCCGCTGGTACGCAAGGAAGTCAGCCGTGATGAAGCTATAAAGATGTTCGAGGAAAAGGGCGAGGGCTACAAGGTACAGCTCATCAAAGACCTGCCGGAGGATGCTGTCATATCCCTTTACGAGCAGGGTGATTTCGTTGACCTCTGCGCCGGCCCACATGTCCTCAGCACCGGCAAGGTAAAGGCGTTCAAGCTCCAGAGTGTAGCCGGTGCATACTGGCGCGGCAACTCTGACAATGCTATGCTCCAGCGCGTATACGGTACTGCCTTCGAGAAGAAGGAAGACCTGGCTGAATACCTCCACATGCTGGAGGAGGCTGCCAAGCGTGATCATCGCCGCCTCGGTCGTGAACTCGACCTCTTCAGCCTGCAGGATGAAGGCCCCGGCTTCCCGTTCTTCCATCCCAATGGAATGGTCATCCGCAACGAGCTTATCAACTACTGGCGTGCAGTACATCGCCGCTTCGGCTATCAGGAGATAAAGACCCCGATGATTATGAACCGCCGCCTGTGGGAGCAGTCCGGTTACTGGGATCACTACAAAGAGAATATGTACTTCACTGTCATCGACAATGAAGATTACGCTATAAAGCCTATGAACTGCCCCGGCGGTATCTTGGTCTACAAGTCTCAGCCCCATAGCTATCGCGAGCTGCCGCTTCGCCTCGGCGAGCTTGGTCTCGTTCACCGTCATGAGCTTTCCGGTGCGCTCCACGGCCTCTTCCGTGTCCGCAACTTCACGCAGGACGATGCTCATATCTTCATGACTCCGGATCAGATTGAGAAGGAAACCCAGAAGACCATCGACCTCTTCGATGAAGTATATTCCACCTTCGGTCTTACCTATACCGCCGAGCTCAGCACCCGTCCCGATGACTCCATGGGCTCCGATGAGATTTGGGAGAAGGCGACCGATGCACTTCGCCGGGCTATGGAGAACCGCGGCCTGAAGTTCATCATCAACGAGGGTGATGGCGCGTTCTATGGCCCGAAGATTGACTTCCATATCCGTGACTCCATCGGCCGTACCTGGCAGTGCGGTACTATCCAGCTGGATATGCTCATGCCGGAGAAATTCGACCTCACCTATGTAGGCGAGGACGGACAGAAGCATCGTCCGGTCATGATTCACCGTGTTGTATACGGCAGTATCGAGCGCTTCATCGGTATCCTCATCGAGAACTATGCCGGTGCATTCCCGGTATGGATGGCTCCGGTTCAGGCAAAGATTCTCCCTATCACCGACAAGTTCCTCGACTATGCTTATGAAATCAAGGAGAAGCTCTTCGCTGAAGGTATCCGCGTCGAAGTAGATGCCCGTAATGAGAAGATTGGCTACAAGATTCGCGAAGCTCAGGTCAAGAAGGTTCCTTATTCTCTGGTCGTTGGTCAGCAGGAAGCCGAAAGCGGTACGGTAAACGTTCGCCGCTACGGTCACATGGACAGCGCTTCTGTCAGTGTAGATGAGTTCGTAGCTCAGATAAAGGCTGCTATTGCTAATAAAGAACAGAATTAAATTTACAACTCGATAATGAAATGCTAAAATGAAGGCAACGGAAGGGCATAGCCTTTCTGTTGCCTTTTGTCTTTATGTACATTAATAGCCTCCCATTTAGGGGAGGTGGCCGAGCGAAGCGAGGTCGGAGGGGTAATAGTCAATCTAATAGCCGCCCCTTTAGGGGAGACTTTTGAAAAGCAACATCACTTAGCGTAATAATATATGAAAAAAGAAATAGAAGAAAAGGTCAGAGGTGAGCTGGCAGACTGGGAGTATGTGAACAGCCTCCCGGAAGAGTGGTTCGGCTTTACTCTGACCAGATATGAGAATATATACGACGCATTCTTTGAGTTCCTTTCCTATGAGAACAAAGAGAAGCATCGACGGCTCGTCGTCTACTTCCATCAGGAAACGATGGAGTACAAGCTGAAGGTCGGATACGGCCTCACAGAGTTTTGCCGTATCGACTGCATTGCCGCCACTCGGGACGAATTCGAGGCGCTGCTGCGGCGTTACCTCGAGGAAATACTGAAGGGAATGGCGGCGGAGCGAGTAGAGAATATCGGCAGCTTCGTATTGAACAAGCATATTATGGACTATGACTTCGGCGACCTGCTGCCCGAGGAGCTGGAAGGCTTCCAGCTGTATATCAGACCGTCCGCACCGGTTCCGATTACGAACTTTTCCTACATCATTATAGATTATGAATGCTTCGAGCTGGAGAGTAATGTAATCATCTACTACAATGTATTCAGAGATGAATTCTTCGGTGAAGCCAGAATCTGCCGTATCCCTACCATGAGCTATCAGTTTGATGCCAATACCCTCGACGGTCTGGCGGAGAAGCTGAGAGAGCATCTGCTGCCGCGATTGATAGAGGTGAAGGAAGCAGCTCAGCTGGAGAGGTCAGGAAGTAAGTAAACCTTTGGAGGATAATTTTGCATATAGTTCTTATTGAGCCGGAGATACCGGGAAACACCGGAAATATCGCCCGCCTCTGTGCCGCTACCGGTATGGAGCTGCATCTTGTGAGACCGCTGGGGTTTGAGGTGTCGGACAAATATTTGAAGCGAGCCGGTCTTGACTACTGGCATCTGGTGAAGATTACATATCACGACTGCTTTGCGGAAGTTCTTGGGATGTATCACGGTCACAAATTCTGGTACTGCTCTACCAAGGCACCGCGCTGTCACAGCGAGGCGAAGTTCTCTGCTGATGACTTCCTCGTATTTGGCAAGGAAACGAAGGGCATTCCGGAAGATATTCTGCGGCAGAACTGGGAATCATGTATCAGGATTCCGATGATGGCGGGAGCCCGCTCCCTGAATCTGTCGAATTCTGTTGCTGTCGTCTCTTATGAAGCATTGCGACAGCTGGAGTATCAGGGATTGACAACTATGGGCAGGGAGAGCTTGTAAGGATAAAATATGGATAAAGATTTTTCATGGCGTGAAAAGCTGACAGAACTGGCGGGAGATCGCGTCCTCTGCGATGAGCCGATGTCCCGACATACTACTTTTCGCATCGGCGGTACAGCTGATGCTTTCTGGACACCGGCGGATGCAGATGAGCTGACAGCCGGTCTGAAGCTGCTTAAAAGCAGCGGCATACCTGTTACCATCCTTGGCAACGGCTCAAATGTGCTGGTAAGAGATAAGGGCATACGCGGGTGTGTGGTTTCACTGGCGGCTCCTATGTCGGAGATAGTCATTGAGGGTACGAGAATAATTGTCGGGGCTGGAGCTATACTTGGTGTGGTAGCAAATAAGGCAGCCGAGGCGGGGCTTACCGGACTGGAATTTGCGGTAGGTATTCCCGGTAGCATAGGCGGTGCCGTATACATGAACGCCGGGGCTTACGGCGGGGAGATAAAGGATGTCCTTGACTCTGTTACCGCTCTGCTGCCGAACGGTGAAGTAAAAAAATTCGGCAGTGACGAATTCGACTTTGGCTATCGCCACAGCATCTTTCAGGAGAATGAAGCAATCATCATATCAGCCGAGCTGGTACTGGCACCCGGAGACAGGGAAGCCAGCCGTCGGCAGATGAACGAAATACAGGCGAAGCGTCGGGAGAAGCAGCCCCTAGAGCTGCCCTCAGCAGGCAGTACCTTCAAGCGGCCTCCCGGGTATTTTGCCGGAACTCTTATTGACCAGACTGGATTGAAAGGCTATACCGTCGGCGGTGCTCAGGTCTCTGAGAAACATGCCGGCTTTGTGGTAAATAGAGGCGGTGCCACTGCGGCAGATGTACTTCAGCTGATGAGCGATGTCAGCGAGAAGATTTATGCTGTTCATGGTGTCCGTCTGGAACCGGAAGTAAAAATCATCGGCGAAGAATAGGGGGAGAGAATATGAAGATCGAATTCCTCGGAGCAGCTCATACCGTAACAGGTTCCTGTTATCTGGTGCAGTCTCAGGACACGAAAATCCTTATCGACTGCGGTATGTTTCAGGGAGGGAAAGCCCTTCGTGACAGGAACAATGAGCCATTTCGTTTTGCACCGGCAGATATTGACAAGGTCCTGCTGACTCATGCTCATATCGACCACTGCGGTCTGGTGCCCAAGCTGTTTTTGGAAGGCTACAAAGGCGATGTCATTGCCACAAAAGCCAGCTGTGACCTGTTGAAGATAATGCTCCCGGATTCGGCGCATATTCAGGAATCCGATGCCGAGATGCGGACAAGAAAGGGAGCCCGCGCAGGTGAGGCTCCGGTAAAGCCTATATATACTCTGGCTGACGCTCAGACTGCTCTTGAGCATGTTTCCCCGGTGGAGTATGGCGAGACGGTAAAAGTTGCCAACAATATCACGGCTATTTTCCATGATGCCGGCCACATAATGGGCTCGGCTATGATTGAGCTGGCGGTTACTGAGAACGGAGAGACGACTCGTATTCTCTTCTCCGGTGATATCGGGCAGCCAAATCAGCCCATCATCCGTGACCCGGAGAAGGTAAAGGGAATCGACTATCTGGTAGTGGAATCCACCTACGGCGACCGCACCCATCAGATATACGACAAGGAAACGGCACTGGCTGAGATAATCAATGATACTATGGACAGAGGCGGTAATCTGGTGATTCCGGCATTTGCCGTAGGTCGTACTCAGACTATGCTCTACTATATCTATCGCCTGTGGAAGGCTGGGAAGATAGAGGATGTGCCGGTCATCGTCGATAGTCCGATGGCTATCTCCGCTACTCAGGTATTCGCTCAGAATATCAAGGAATTCGATGAAGACTCCAAGGCTTTGCTGCGCAATGGCCAGCTGCCGGAGATGCCTCAGCTGCGCCTCTGTCAGACTGCGGCTGAGTCAAAGGCCATCAACAGCGAAGAAAGCTCCGCTATCATCATGTCGGCTAGCGGCATGGCAGATGCCGGTCGTATCCTTCACCACCTGAAGCACAATCTGTGGCGTCCTGAGTCTACCGTGCTCTTCTGCGGCTATCAGGCAGAGGGTACGCTGGGTCGTCGCCTCCTCTCCGGTCTTAAGAGAGTAAAGGTAATGGGCGAAGAAATCGCTGTAAAGGCAAAGGTCGAAATGATGGATGGCTTCAGCGCTCATGCCGATGTAGACCAGATAATGAACTGGCTCTACGCCTGCGACAGCCCGAAACCAGCAAAGATTTTCGTCGTTCACGGTGAGCCGCAGTCCTCCGAGGCAATGAAGGAGCGAATCGAAAACGACTACGGCGTAGATGCCTACGTTCCCTTCATGGGCGATGTGGTCACTATCGAAGGCCGCAGCTGCACCATCCAGCCCTCCAATATCCCCGAGGTACAGGTGGAAGCCGAGCTGGAAGATTTCCTCCGGACTATGGACTCCTACTATCGTCAGGAGCGCCGCCGCATCACTCAGATGGTCAAGGCAAAGCCTCAGATCATGGAACAGGTGGTTCGGGAGATGCAGAAGGGTCTCACCTATATCAAGAAGCTCTTCAACAAGTTCGAGAACTGAGAAAAGAATATTTATTAACAGAAAAGCCCCGGTCTCTGACCGGGGTTTTTCGTGTGAGGCAGTGGACGAACTGAGATTTATGATATATACTATGATATATATTATGGACGAAAAGGAGTGATTATCATGGCAGCAACTGCAAAGGTATTTGAAAATGGACGCAGTCAGGCGGTGCGTATACCAAAGGAGTATAGATTTAAAGATAAAGAGGTAATTATCAACCGAGTTGGGGAGGTAGTCCTGCTCATTCCTAAAGAATCCGGCTGGGACAGCCTTTGGCAGGGTATAGACATGTTGACCGATGATTACATGGCGGAGGGAAGAGCGCCGCAGGGAGAAATGCAGGAGCGAGCATCATTATGAGGTATATGCTTGATACTAATATCTGCATTTTCATAATTAAGAATAAACCGGAGACAGTACGAAAGAAGCTGGAAGCAATTGCACCTGGAGATATCGCTATGTCATCTGTTACCTATGGTGAGCTTTGCCATGGCGTGGAGAAGAGTCAGGCGAGAGAGAAGAATCGTTTGGCTTTAGCGGTACTTTTGGCAAGGATTCCTGTGTTGCAATTTACGGCAGAATGTGCAGAGGAATACGGAAGGATAAGAGCAGACTTAGAGCTGAAGGGCACTCCAATCGGCCCTCTAGATACACTTATAGCTGCTCATGCGAAAGCTTTGGGATTAACTTTGGTGACGAATAATGTCAGAGAGTTCGTCAGAGTTGCCGGTCTGAAGGTTGAGGATTGGACGCATTGATAGACAGCCTGTATTACTCAGTAAATGTGGGTAGTGCAGGCTGTTTGTTGTATTGGCTTCATTCAATAATTAACAATTTGTTACTGGATAAGATATAGTTATATTAATCAGGTTTCTATACAACAGATTGTTTTTTAGAACATTTCTGAGAGAGTACCAAGGAGAAAGGAGAGAGGTAAAAGTGATTGTAGAAATTTTCGCTCCGGAAATCCTTGAAAGAAGTTTTTCGTATAAGTCCCAATAATGTCATGCAGTATATGCTAGAATGTGTTTTGTCAGGTGAAGATAATAGGAAATTAAGGAGAAGATAGGAGTTGTACTTATGACAAGCAAAGAAATAATGAAGATACTTAGAGAACATGGCGACTACGCTACGTACAAACTGGAAACTAAAATGGGTATATACTATGTAGATGCGACTGGCTTCGAGGATACTGAGGATGAACTGTTGGTAGAAATGATAGATGATGGTATACCATTTAGTTTTCCACTAGAGAATGTTGTAGCCCTTACAAAGGCGACAGAAGAAGAGGTGGACGAATACCTGAAGCGTGTGGAAGAATTTGAGAAACAATCAGAAGAAAGGAATGCTGAAAAGCAGGATGAGTCTAATGTTACTGAACCTAAGAATATTCAAAACGAGCCATCTGCGGAAAGCAACGAAGATGAAAAGCCTTTTAATATTCCATTAGATGATATTGAAGCGACTGGAGAAGTCACAGAGGAAGAACTGAATGAGTACCTAAAGATGTACGAGCATAAGGAAGAAAAATACAACTGCTATGTGACGGCAAATGCCCCATACCCATGCTGCAATCATACAGAGGACATAGGAGAGGAGAATCTTGGCTATGTTCAGGGAATAATAAATGGCGGCACCCCTTTTGAAGCAGAGCTTTGGGAGACAGAGGCGGATGGGAAGAATCTGTCAATAGTAATGGCAGATTTACCAGACCTGTATATGGAGGCGTATGAAGAGTATCTGAAGTATGGCATGAAGGAAGAAACGGCAGAAGAACGCCTTGCAAGTCAGCCTGGCAACAACACTACGCATACGGATGCCTCGGTGCTAACAATAGGAATGATTATGGAAGAAGACGACCTGCCAACAGAAATAACGGCAGCTGTCACAGCCTATATGGAAACTGCGGGGCTGGTTCGTTTTCCGGGACGATGCTCGAATGGTGCGGTGAGATTCTTCATTGATATGAATGGCAACAGAGTAATCCAGAATATCATTAATCTGGACGGCATGCTTTCGGAAGCAGAAACAGACTTGGTGTTTAAGCCATTTATTGAGAAAAAGGAGAAGGGCTACGAAACGGACGGAAATGTTATCAGAGTAAAATTCGGTAAAGAATGAAGCGCAGAGGCACAAAAAGGAGGATAACATGGAAGAAAAATATGCAGTAGAAACAAGACAAATGTCATATGAAGACTTCATCGCGGCAGTGATAGAGGAATGTAGAAATGACGGACTGAACATGGCAAGGGTAAATGACTTCCTGAAAACAAAAGATGGAGTAGACTACCTCCGGGAAACTTATCGGAATCATTGCAATGTAAATGCAATGGCATATATCATCTTTCTTGAAGCGTAACTGTATAAAAAGAATAGAAAAATAAACAAACTTGTGGTATAATTCATTGGTACTTTTAGGTAATTGCTTGATGAATATGACCCAAGAGTCAATAAATTTTTAATAAATTCAATTTGGGGGTTGACAAAGTATGATGTTTGTGGTAAGGCAGGCAGGCAGGCAGGCAGGCAGGCAGGCAGGCAGGCAGGCAGTAGTATATAGTCAATTCCTGACAGCAAATAAAAAGGACAGTCATAATGCCGCTCAATAGAGCGGTATTAGGGCTGTCCTTTTTATGTTTAAATTTCAAAGTTTTATAAAGGAGAGGTTAAAATGAAACTGATTTTTTCGTATGAAATGAAACTGTGGCAAACTTTTGTCAGCTATATTGATGAACTGGAGTTCAATGGTCCGGCCGGCAAAATAGAGATAATTGTTAAGGGCGAAAATGAAATATATGATGACGAATGGCAATGGGAGAATAATTCTGCCGATGTAGATATCCTTATCAATGATAAACAGGCTGACTCCATAGATGAAATAAAAGCGGCTATGACTGGGTCTGTGCTTGACCCGAAAAAATGCAATTTCAGTTGGCTGTATAACACCGAGAAATGGAGCGACCGCGATATTGTTAAAGATTTGAGAAATGTGGTTGATGAGCGTATTGAACTGAAAGCATTGACTATTGAGGACGGGGAAGCATCCTGGGATATACCGAAGGAAGCTTTTGAGGGCATATTGTTTGGTCATTGCAGTGATATGATAGAGAACTATGATGACGAAGACGATTACTATGAAGACTGGTACTACGGTGACGATGATGAAGATGAAGAAGATGATGACGATGACGAAGAAGAATGTGATGAGAAAGAAAAGAATGAGATGACAACTATGGATGATATTATAGCAAAGGTATTTGAGTTGCAGCAGTCGAAGAAATTTTGGGAAAAGAAAATGATAGCTTCTTCAGACGATACAGAAACAAATGGAGAGCGCGTAATAAAGCTGACCGATGATAATGTTGCCTATTGGGCGGATCGTGTGTTTGGACCGGATTATGATGAAGAGGAAGATGAATGTGGTCTTACATGGAGTAATTATAGTGAGGTGCCGGACAATATAGTTTTAGATACTTCTGAGCTAACAGATTTTAGCGGACTGTTTGAACGCTGGAGTAATTTGGAAGCGGCGCCTGACCTGGACACATCAAATGGCAGAAACTTTAACGGTATGTTTCAATGCTGCTATCGATTGAATTACGTCCCCAAGTATGATTTGTCAAATGCAACAACAGCAAGGTCGATGTTTGAGGAATGTGATAACATCGACTGTATTCCAGATATGATTATAAAACCGGGTACGGATTGTACCGATATGTTTAAATACACGGCGATAGATGAAGATGAAATCAGAGAATTCATGGATACTATTGGAGGAATATATTGACGGATTTTTTTGGATGGAGAAGGCTGCAAAGCAGGGCACTAGTATGGTATAAAAAATCTCTGACATTGTATAAAAATGAATATGCAGAAGAGTATATAAAGAGGATTATTGAAAATTAGTAAATAATGGATTGGATACAAAGCAGAAATAAAGATAAGTAATTATAACTGATAATAGCCGTTGTATATTAGACGGCTATTATCAGTGTTTTAGCAGGTGATGAAAATGACTAAATCCGAATTAGCTAATATAGAGGCTGCTGCAAAAGCAGGGGATGTACAGGCACAGTTTGATATTGGTTTTTTATATGCACATGGATTGGAAGGTGCTGGGAAGCATCCACGTAAGGCAAAGACCTATCTTGAGATGGCAGCTAAAGCCGGTAATTCGGATGCACTGCATGTACTGGGGGCGATGTATTTTACTGGGGACGGATTAGCTGAAGATAGAGAATTGGGGCTTAAGATGATGGTAGCGGCTGCATTGACAGGAAATGCAGCCGCGAAAGAAACCCTAATAAAACTTGGAGTTGATCCCAAAATATTTACCAAAGAACCTGATCAACAAACTGCATCGCTGCATACGGAACAAAAGGAACAGGCGAAGCCAATGCCTAACTTTGCACCGGTACAGTCGATCCCTCAGCAACCGGTCTATCAAACATCAGCGCAAGTACCGCTTCAAACACAGGCGAAAAGCTATGACCAGAATGACTTGGACAGCTTGGCAGCGGCAGCAGACTTGGGCGACATAAAGGCAATGTACCTGCTCGGTAACCATTTCGCGGCAAGTGGAGACTTTGAACAGGCAAAGCGGTGCTATGAAGAGGCGGCGGTAGGAGGGAATAAAGAGGCACAGCAGGCACTGGAACAGATAGTTTCCCGCCAGATTGCGCCAGAGGGTAAGGCTGATGACAGTGCTACATCCTGTGCAAAGCTGATAGCGGGAGCATTTATATTGGTATTTGTTCTGATTGGAAGCATTTTGGTATTTACCGGCATAGACAGTTCTGACAGTAGGAGAAGCTCGTCAGCAAAACCGGCAGGAAAACAGGTAGCCGGACAAGCCGAACAGATGATAAGGGTCGGCGGAGAGATGATGACTGTCTTATCAGACACAGAAGGTCATAACGATACAAGAGGATATTTACAGCTGGTAAAGAATTCCGCAGGGAGACGATTTACTATAATCAGGTGTACGAAGCATGAAGCAACAGCTTTGGTGCCAATGGACAAGAATACAGCGACCCTTAAGCAGGATGGCAAGAAATACAGGCGCGAATTCGAAATGAAAATAGTTAATGATTCTCGGGATAATGATGCACGGCTGGGAAGATGGGAAGGTAAAGATCATATAATGTATATTTCTGCTGTCTATCAAAGTTCAGGCAATGGAAGAATTGCAGTTGGGGAAATAAAAGCTGATGGTAAAAGGCTGAGCGAGAAATCGAATGTAGATATCGTCGAACTTTTTCTGCAGCATTTACCAAACTTTGAAGGAAAAGGCTGGTAACAGGTAAAAAACTTGAGTTTTTTATATGAAATAGGAGAAATGGATTATGGGTAAGTTTTCAGAGATGGTTAAAAATAAGCCTACTGCGTCAATAAATAATGCAAGTCCTGCAGTTAATACGAATCAAAATAAAATAGAAATTGCAGGAGCATACTACACAGCAACAGAAGCGGCAAAACTTGGTCAGTTTTATTTTAAAAATGAGAACATGGAAATTGCATTTCCTTATTTGGAATTTGCCGCAAAAGCAAGCGACGAAGGATCTTTATTTTGTTTAGCCGCTATTTATCTTAAAGGAGTAGAAAGCCCTCTTATTACTGTAAAAGAAGACCGCTACAAAGCTATAGGTTTGCTACAAAGAGCAGCCATTTTGGGTCATGGTTACGCGGCAAGGCTGATTGTCGATATAACAATCGATCAAATAAAGAGCGGAGAAGATTTGTCCCGTGTCGTGTGGTGGTTCATGCGTGCAGAAGAATTAGGCGTGTCTTGCAAAGACCATTTAAGCAGGCTTAGCAGAATGATACCTCCTTCAAAAATGAAAGAATTTGAGTCTGTTTATCCTGAGTATATGGCGGGCGGCAGAGAAAGAATGAATTCTTTCATGCGTGATGGAGATCTTTATTCTCATGTAGATTTATTCGAAGGTGAGTTTCAGGTTGTGGAAGAATCTACGGGGAATAATAATAGTAATGTATCTTTCGCAGCTCATAAAGAAACACCGTCTGATTGGGTTATAAAGGGTTCGGAATGTTTTGCCAGGGGAGATCACGAAAGTGCAATTATGTTCTTTCAAAAGGCTGCCGTAGCGGGTGAAATCGGAGGAATGGTGACTGCAGCATACATACATGATGCTGTTTACGCAGATGATGATAAAGCAGGTTTTTGGGCAAAGAAGGCATTGGAACATTTAGAAGAGCTGGATGTTCAGGGTCAGACTATGATAATGGAGGTTCTGGCACATATTTGCGGCAGAGCGGGTGGTAAATATTATGACTCTGAAAGAGCAAAAATGTGGCAGGATTCAATAGGAGCTCTTGCATACTCAAAAAACGGAGACTCAACTCTACCTGACGAAAATCTGGTGAAAGCGGCGGCTACCGGAGATGTAAATGCGCAGATTATGCTGCTCGCGTGGTACACCAAGAGAGATGAAAAAATAAAAGCTGCATATTGGTGTGAAAAAATATTAAAAAGCGAACAGAAATCTAAATATTACATGCTTGCAGCACATCTTTATCATTCCTCCGGAGATAGCATTTATGAGGACAAAGCGGCAGAGTATGCCCAAAAAGCGATATCCAGTAGCGATTTGTCTTCAGAAGAGCAGATGATTCTTTGGGAAATTTTAGTAGAGGCGTGTTATGCTGTCTATAACAAGAGGAAGGACTCGCAGAGTCTCGATGAGGCAATATTATGGATTGAAAAATATATTAAAGTTGAAAAAGACAGTGAAGCATTGGCTCGTTGGGAAGCCACCCTTTCTATGCTGAAGGGGGAAAAAGCCTCTGATGAAGACGGAGATGCTTATGTTGAGCAACTTCTTTACGGTTCAAATGATACTTATTCTTTTTTGGTAGATAATGCAGAAGACAATTCTTCTGAGGCAGAAGGAAAAGTTGGGTTATTAGAAAAGCGTGGCACAAATTTGAGGAAAGGAGCGCCTTCTGGGAAGAAAAAGTGCACAGACCGGGATTTGGAGAAATTGTTTGATTTAGTGGGAAAACTTTTGGATAGTAAGGAATATAAAAACGCAGAAGCAAAACTTGAAAAAATAATTGAAGACGATAATTTTAGCACGAGCGAGCAGAGACTCAAAGCATTGTTTGCCTTATGTGAGGTGTATTCCAGGCAGAGAACAAAAGAAACTGATTTAAAAGCAATAAACTGGGCAAAAAAAGCATTAACCATAACCTCGGATGAGCATATTCGTAAACTCTTTATGAATGTTTTGATGGAGGCATACGGACGGACTGAAACTCTCGAAGGGGTAACGGAATCCATAGAGTGGAGTGAAAAACTTCTTGAAATTGAGACAGACCCAGCAGAAAGGGCAGATATAGAAATGTTCAGGAGAAACTTACAGCTGGAAAAAAGGATATTAGAAACGTCAACAACTTCTAAACCGAAAAAGGCAGATGCGCTACTGAAAAAGGAGAATACTGAACTAAAATTGTCTGTTGATGATTTAGTTGGACAATTTTTACAGGGGGCAACGGTAGGACAAATCGTAAATGGTAAAGTACAACTAAAGGTAGAGACTGAGCTGGAAAAGCGGGCAGCAAAAGGTGATGCAGAAGCACAGTACGACCTTGGTATAACAATTTGGTCTGACGAGCAGGATTTGAAAAAGGCGCAGGGATGGCTGGAAAAATCTGCACAACAGGGATATGTTGACGCCATGGGGGCTCTTGCGCTCCTATATACTGACGTATCGACAGCTGATGATGACAAAGCCTATGAATGGTCGAAAAAAGTAATTAGTAGCAATCTTGCAAGCAAAGAAGATAAAGCTCAATGTATGGGAATATTGGGAGGTTTATGTTCCGGTGACTCAGACAGTAAATATTACGATATAGATAAAGCTATTGAATGGTATGAAAAATCACTAGAAATGGAAGAAAATGACCAATATAGGGAAGACTATATTAAAGCAAAGTCGAAGAAAAGAGAAATAGAGGAAGCGGCGAAGAAAGCTGCTCAAAAAAAGCAGAGAAGAAAAAGTACAAACTCAAATACGGACAATGATGCCGCAGCTAAGGAGCTGGCAGAGACCCGTGAGCAAATGAATTCTATGGCTGCCATGAATGTGCAATTGATGGCACAGATGCAGGAAATGCAAAAGATGATGATGGAGATGCAGAAGGAAATGAAGAAGAAAGGATAATTGTTTTGGAGGACAGCTGGTAGAGATGAAAATGGGAAGACATAATATTGTTGAGGTGCTGCTGGGGATGTTTATCCTTGGCAGCAGCTGCTGCCCAGTAGTAACTTATGCGGCTTTTGGTGATTTTTTGGGCTCGGAGTCAGCAGTAGAGGATGAAGCGCCAATTACAGTGACAGGACCTGTAGAGGTGGAGGCAGACGATCACTATCAAGAAAGTGAGCCTGTACAGCAGGGACGTGTTGAGGAGGTGGCTCCTTCGGCTCCTGTAAAAAGGGCAGTTCGGGATGTGCCATTTCCTGATTGGTATAACAGTATTTATTTACCAAAAAGAAAAGAGGCACTTGATGAACTGCTTCGTATGCACATTATTTCTTGCCCGGGAGCCTTTGAGGCGTTAGATAAAAGTTGTTATGAGCGTATGTTTTCATATAAGATGAAGAACAAGCGCGTATATGATGCTCCGTGGGTGGCGTTTCTTAACAGAGCAAATAAATATCCGGCGCAGATTCAGGAAATAAGACGATTGATGGAAGCAGATTCACAGAGATTTCCATACTATGTGATGAAGCCGATGGGGAATGATTATGAAATCATTGGAGTAATTGTGTCTTTGGAGGATGGCAAGAACTTCGGAAAAGCATTTTTTATCAGTAATAAACCAGTCACTATTAAGACCGCAGCCGATTTTGGAGATGTCTTTGGTGATAGTAGGGTCTTCCTGGTACTGAATGATACGGAGGATATGCCTGCCAAGTTAGAGAAGATTGCCTGGACAGTATTCTTAAAAAAAGCATACCCACCTGAAGAACTCAAGGAGCCGATGAGGCAATTCCTGAAAAATGAGTATGGTTTATGAATATTGTTAATCCGGAGTGTTGCGGGTGAGAAAGACTGGTTCAAAAATTGCAGATGTTTATTGAATCAAGAAATGGATGACAGCTATGAAGTTGGAGACGGATGTTATAGGTCGTAAGTTTTGGGGAATCAATATAGAAGGAAAGAATAATTCCCTTGATATTGACGAACCGCATATCTCTATAGGTCGAGCGAATCTCGGGGATCTGACAGATATTAAAGACAGGGATGAACTAAACCTCAGGTATGAAACATACTACAGTGGGGAAAGAAATAAGTTTGGCGCACTTGCAAGATTCTTGTTTGATATGAAGATTGGGGATTATGTTATATATCCCCAATCTGAACCAAATGTAATAAATATCGGGCGTGTTACATCCGATTATTACTACAAAGAGCCGGATGATCGGAAGCAGACGGCTAGATATCCCAACCATAGGGCAGTTGAGTGGATTGTAAAGAAGTATCCTAGAAGTAAGTTTTCCGAGGAACTATATAAAGTCGTTCCCAACCGAAATATATTGATATCGTTGGATAAGTACGAGGAAGAAATAATGAATATTATTAAAGATGGTGACTATACTGCTATCGATAAGCCTTATAACCGCATCTCGTTTGGGGCACCCGGAACAGGAAAGAGTTTTAAGCTGGAGCAGGAACGAATGCAGTATTTCCCTGAGGAGAGCCAGTATGAGAGGGTCACTTTCCAGCCGGCATATTCGTATTCGCAGTTTGTAGGTGCATTCAAGCCGACCAGCAAGAAAATTGAAGGGGAACAGAGAAAAGAAATCGAGTATAGTTTTGTTCCCGGACCCTTCATAAGGCTGCTGCTAAAGGCACTGACTCACCCGAATAAGAACTATCTGCTTATGATAGAAGAAATCAACAGAGCGGATACGGCAGCTGTTTTCGGTGATGTGTTTCAGCTGCTTGATAGAGAGCACGGTGAGAGCGACTATGCTATAAACATCAGTGAGGATTTATATGATTATTTAATGAATTATTTAACGGATTATCTTAATGAGGTTGAAGGTCCGATATACAGCACCAGTGTGGTGGGGCTTATTGGGAAAAAGAAAATGAAACTGCCGGCTAATCTTTATATTTGGGCAACGATGAACAGTGCCGACCAGGGAGTTTTCCCGATGGACACTGCTTTCAAACGCAGGTGGGAGTTTGAATATTGTGGAATAGATGACGGTGAGGATAAAATACCTGAAACTGGGGAAGCTGTTCTGATAGACGGACAGGAAATCAAATGGAATCCGCTGCGAAAGGCGATTAACGATTTCCTTTCTTCGGATAAGTGCAGAGTCAATGAGGATAAGCTGATGGGACCGTTTTTTATCTCGCGCTCGGTTATAGAAAAAGGCGGAACTGCACTTTTGGAGGCGATAAAGTCAAAGGTGCTGATGTATCTTTTTGAGGATGGGGGCAGATCCAAGCGGCAGCTGATTTTCAAGAACCTCAACCGGTATTCTGACATAAAGGATAAATTCGGCAAAGAAGGATTGAAAATATTCAATGAGGATATTTCTGAAAAATATCAGAAGTATGTGCAGGAAAAATGACGGGGGACTTAGTATTCAGAACATCGGAAGGTAAGGAAAATGAATAATAAGGAAATCCCTTTTTGCAATGTCAAGGAATTGTGCGGTTATTCGAAAGATACTCTGAAAAAGGAGCTGGGGTTTACTGATGACTCCGGCTTTACTGTGTGCGTAAACAGACTCCAGTCCTGCGGAATCTTAAAATCATATAGGAAAAACAGTTCAGGTTTTGATTTGTCTGATTTGACAGATGAAGAGGAAGTTGTATCATACGAGGACACAGGAGAAGCACTATATGCTTTCAAATATGTAGGGATTGTTGCGTACGGAAGACGCGTGATCAATATTTTCCCAAAATACATAAGACAGCTGCCGGACAAGAAGCACAGCAACCATTCCCGGATAAAGCAAATCGTCAGTGTTATAGAGAAGGATGGCTACAATAACCCTGAAACCCTGAGAATGGCAGATGTAGAAAACGAAGGACGCTCTTTTAATTATTTGTCACTCAGTTTGTTTTTGCTGGAAGATTATCACGAGAATGGATTGTATAGAAAAGGCTTTAATCGTGTGGAAGTAAACGGCGAAGGGGAAATCATTTGGGAAAAGACAGTCAATGAGAGCTTCACACTGATTCAGGGAGACCGTCCGTACTACGCAGATATATATACAAGAAGAACCGTTAATAACTTGGAAAATTTTTTCCGTAAGCTCCATGAGTGTGTTCTCACTGAGATATCACAGCAGTTTGAAGCATTGGGGCTTGATGATTTGTTCGGGATTACAACAATTGAACCAGCAGAAATTTCCTTGGAAGAACTGGAAAACAGAGATTACATAAAGGAATTGATTCTAAAGGAACTGAACATAGAATTTAATACAAGGAAGCAAATACTATTGAAGGCAATGTATGTGTACTTGGATACGGAAACCAAACATGAAGGCAGTGAGCCGGCAGTTATGCTGTTTGGTACGAATGCCTTTAATCTTGTTTGGGAAAGAGTCTGCGGAAAAGTTCTTAAAAATCAACTCAATGAAAAAGTAGAAAATATAGGCCTTAACAGGATTCCCGGCACAGCTTTGGATGCGTGTCTGAAGGATATGATACCTTTCCCGTTTTGGGCCGGTATAGAAGCAGGTAAAACTTTGGAGCCGGATATTGTAACAATCAGAGAGGCTGGCGAGGAAAAGACACTCTTCGTTCTTGATGCAAAGTACTACGATATATCAATAAACAATGGGAAACTGCAACATAATCCTGGGGTGGGAGATGTTACAAAGCAGTACCTTTATCAGCTGGCATTTAATCCGTTTATTGAGCTCAATGGAATAAAAAAGGTTAAGAACTGTTTCCTGTTTCCGACAGATGGGGATTTGGAGAATATTGGAAAAGTCAAATTTGAAATATTCAGGGAAATGGGTTCTTTGCAGGATATACAGATGATTAAACTTCCGGCAGCGGAGGTTTTTGATAAGTTCTTACGGGAAGAGACGATTGACATAGATAGCATTGGAATAGAATAATCAAAATGAACTCACGATACTCAGTCCGGAAAAAGAATTTATTTTCTGCATGAATGCTAACGGAGGACAGTTATGATTGCGGCTAAATCTGAAAAAAACTTTGAAATAATAATGGGACGGGCAGGAACAGGGAAAACCTATCACTGCCTCGAAGAGATAGCGGTAAAGATGAGGGGAGAGCCTTTGGGTGCTCCCCTTATTATAATTGTGCCGGAACATGAAACCTACAGAGTGGAGAAGGAGCTCTGTGACCTTATGCAGGACAAAGGCAGAGGGTTTATGCGGGCGTATGTAGTAGGATTTCGCCGGTTGGCATATCAGGTGTTTGCCAGTGACGGTCTAAAGCAGGAAAAAGAGATATCAGAGCTGGGCAGACAGCTGCGCATAAAGCGCATTCTCATGTCAAATGAATTTAAAAGCTTTGGAATTGGGGCGAAGCAGCCCGGTTTCGTAAGCGAGTTATCTTCACTTCTGGTTGAGCTCAGAAGCTATGGAGTTATAGAACAATATCGGAAGCTGAAGGAATGCGGGGAAGCTCCTAAAGAAAGTGTCGCTGTTTGGCAGAAGCTGGCAGATATGGAGGAGCTTTCTGCTCAGTACGACAGCTTGCTGAGAAATCCGGCAGATGGAGAACCTCTTTATTCAGATGAATACAGGCTGATGCAGCGGCTGCTTGCAGCGATACCGGGCAGCAGGTTTTTTGATAGGGCAGAGGTCTGGGTAGATGGTTTTACTTTCTTTGAGCCGGTGGAGCAGGCTGTTCTAAGAGCTATTATGGACAGGGGTTGCCCTATTCACCTATCATTAGTTTGCGACAATGATGGGAAGCATGGGGAACTGTCCATCTTTCACAGGCAGCAGGATACCTGTCGCCGTCTAATCTCAGAAAAAGAAAAACATTCATTAGGCAGACCATCAAAGTGTACTGTTTTGCCCGATAATAAAAGGTTCTCTGAGGGGAATAGGGCGTTTTGTCTTCTGGAAGAGCAGCTGTTTTCCTTTAAGACGGTTAGCAAGGAGGATACAGAGACGGTTGACTTGTCAGGAGTTTGTCTGGTGGAGGCTGCCAATCGTCGGAGAGAAATAGAGCTGGCGGCGGCTGATATTCGACGGCTTTGCAGAGAGAACAAGTATCACTACAGCGATATTGCTATAATCACCAGAGATATGGCTGAATACGGTTTCCTGCTGACTAGAATACTGAAGGACTATGATATTCCCTGTTATTGTGATGAGAAGATATCTGCAATCGACCACCCGCTGGCAGAACTTCTCGGTTCTGTCCTGCAGATTTTTACCGGTAGTCGAGGCGGGTGGCGGTATGAGGATGTTTTTCGTGCTTTGAAGAGCGGTTTCTTTGCTCCTGCGTCGGATGAGCTTGATTTGTTGGAAAACTATGCGATTGAATTTGGGATAAGGGGAAAACGCAGATGGACGGATGATGCTCCATGGGAAGCATACCGCGGGCGCAAGTCGGGAGAGGTACCTTCGGAGGCTCAGCAGGTATATTTAGAAAAAATAAATGATATAAGAAATCGGGCAGCAGCGCCGCTCAAACACCTTGATACGGAGCTTAAAAATAGTGGACTGTCAGTAAGAGAAATTTCTTCGGCGCTTTATGGATTCCTTACCGAGTTGGGCGTACAGCAGAGACTGAATATGTGGGCAAAGGAGGAGTCAGAAGCAGGCAGACAGGAGAATGCTCGTCGCCATGAGCGGATGTGGAATCAGGTAGTTGCACTCCTCGAAGAGCTTACGCATGCCCTTGGAGACGTTGTTCTCGAGGAGAATCCGGTAGAATGTATCAAAGCCTACCGGCAGCTGTTGATGGATGGGATTGGGAGAATAAATTTCTCGCTGGTGCCGCCGGGTCTGGACTATGTGACGATTACTTCCTTGGACAATAACAGCCTTGATAATATAAGGGCAATATATATATTAGGTGTAAATGCAGGTATTATGCCGAGGGGCAGTGATGTTTGTGGATTTTTGTCCAGAGAAGAGCGTCAGCAGGTGAATGAACTCCTTGGAGTATCAATGCCCAATGTGAATATGGAGGAGCAGCCCTTACGAGAGCGATATGCTCTTTACCGGGCTTTTACCCGCATGAGGGAATATCTGTGGGTCTCCTATGCACTGATGGATGGCAGCGGAAATGCTCTTACACCGTCAGAGATTATAGGTCGTATCAAAGAGATACTGCCCGGATTAAAAAAGAAAATATTATCGGTGGATGATCGGGGATATCTTCATATGGGAGACCGGGAAGAGTCCAATAAAGATGATATTGGCGGTAGCCGAAAGGAAGGTGCCGGACTTCGCAGCTGGCAGCTTGCGGATTCGCGTCAGGCGGTATTAAAACTTACCGTGGCGCTTCGTGAGATAAGGGAAAGAGCGGCGTTAGTTAATCGCTCCGGTCAGGGAACGTCTGATGAATATGGAAATTACGATAAAACCGTAGGTCTTACGGAAGCAGAAATGCTATGGATATCGGTATATAAGGCAGTACGAGAAAAGACGGACGGAAGGCTCCTTGAAAAACTAAAGAGGGGCTTGTTTGCTAATGGGACAACCATGCTGGAACCGGAAGTTGCACACAGACTTTACATTAAGGAAAAGGGAGGAAGTCGGTATATTTCTGGCAGTGTGTCATCGATTGAGAGCTTTAACAGCTGCCCTTTTCGGTATTTTGCTCAGCGTGGTCTGAAGCTCAAAAAGCGTGAAGAGCATGGCTTTGAGGTGGCTGATAAGGGTGTCCTGCTTCATAGTGTCATGGAGAACTTTATCGGTGGGTTGCTGAAGAAAACAATTGATATTGAAAATTGGGACAGCGAGAAGTTGGCAGATGAGCTAACAGAAAAGGCGGCAGGAGATGTCCGCAATCGGATTCTTATGCAGGACGACAGAATGCGCGGACTCCTAAAAAGAATAAAGACTACGGCTAGGGTTGCAATTGATCGCCTAAAAGAATTTTCAGTCAGTGAGTCTAAAGGTGGATTCTTGCCGTGCGGTGTAGAGATGGGCTTTGGCAACAGTATTAATGACACTGCTATAGATGGGCGGAAAATATCAGCGGCGGCGTGCCGATTGGAGCTGGAGGAAGATATCACGCTGCGATTAACGGGAGTCATAGACAGGCTGGATGTCATGAAAGGTGATGACGGACAGGAATATGTGTTGGTCATTGACTACAAGACCGGAGAGAAGAAGCTTTCTCTTGTGGAGCTGAATGATGGTCAAAGCCTGCAGCTGATAACCTATTTGATGTTGGCAAAAAGTCTAAAAGGGTCGAAAGAAGATATTACCTTGATGCCGGCAGGGGCGTGCTATTTCCATATATTCAATCCGAATGTGGATGGAGAGAAGCTGGCTATAAAGGACCTTATAAAGGATAATCCTGACACAGCCAGAAATGAGGTCGTGTACAGAAAGGCAGAAGAGGAATATCGGAAAAAGCTTAAGTTCAACGGATGGTCGATTTCGGATTCCGAGATTAACGGAACTGAAACGAAATCGCCAGAATTTTTTGACCGGGCGTGTGAGCTGGCTGAAGACAGGCTGATTTTGGCAGGCAGGGAAATTTTGTCAGGAAAAATTGCGGTAAATCCATATCGCGGAGAGCATAAGGATGCCTGTAAGTATTGTGATTACAGGGATGTATGCGGCTTTGATGAGAAAGTAGAAGGCTATTTTCTGAGGAGACCGGGCAACCGCGATGATAAAGAGCTTGAGGAGCCACTTATGAATGGCATGCTACTCAGAGCTGGCAAGAAAGCAGATGATAAGGGGGAGTGTGAATAATGGGCTGGTCATTTGAACAACAACTGGCATTTGAGACGTGTAACAAAAACATACTGGTTGCTGCTGCTGCAGGCTCTGGGAAGACTACCATTCTCACCGAACGGATTGTCCGTCGCATCATCGGTGACCCTGAATTTGATGTATCGAGACTTCTGGTTGTTACATTTACCAAGGCTGCTGCAATGGAGATGAGTGGGCGTATTGGAAAGCGCCTGAAAGAGATTGCGGAAGATCCCGATAAGAATTTTGTCCAAAAACTGATGGCAGAACATGATGTTTATCGTAAGGAAATTGCTGCCAGAAAAGAGCGCGGGGAGGAAACGACGGAGCTTGAAGCTTTGTTGGATAAGTATTCTAAATACTATACAGTTGAAGAAACTGATGATGGTGTCATATCGTACAGAACCAATGAGAAGGAAATAGGGGGGCTCCGGAGCCGCCTGGCAAAGCAGATGCTTCGTCTGGATAACGCAGATATCTCGACCATAGATTCATTTTGCCAGCGGATAATTCGCGAGTTTGGCGATAAAGCGACTGGGGATGATGGAAAACAAAAATTTGATGCACGCTGCCGAATTGCCGGAGAGACGGAGCTTGACATCCTTAAGATTGAGGTTCTGGAAGACCTTTTCCTTGATAAATATACAGAAGCTTTTTCTAAAGGTGATGCCGATTTCCTAAGTTTTGTTGAAAACTACGGCAGTGACCTGAATGATGGGAAGATATATGATATAGTCCTTAAAATTTATGAGTATTCTGTCAGTGAGGCAGACCCGATTTCCTGGCTGGAGTCTTTGAGAGATGACTATGTTGGGATTACACCTGACTTAATCAATAAGGTACAGCCGCGATACAGTGAAAACCACAAGGCAGCCGTCTGGATGAATATGCGACGTGAACAGGCGGCAAGTTTGGCAAGGAAGGCCGAAGCACAACTTGAAATTGCTATGGAGAAGGCTTTGGAGGCCGAAGCAGAGTTCGGTGAGATAAAGAAATTTGGGAAGAATTTTGCCACTATAGTGGAAACTGTTCGGCATGATTTAGAGCTGGTAAAGATAAATGCTGGGTCAAGGGTTCTTTATGAGAAGGATTGGGATGCTATTGCGGTCGGTCTAAAAGAAAGCTTTGGCAGGAATTTCGGTAGGTTTATTCTTGCCAAAACTGATCAGATTAGCGAAGAAGATTTGGAAGAGCTGAAGTCCCGTAAGGATGAAATCAAGTCTGTTCGTGATGCCGGAAAAGAAAATTATGATAAGGCAGCGGCAATTTTCGCTGAGTCGTCAGTGGATATTGCGGAAATTTTGCAGACCTTCGGACGATTTGCCAGGGTGGCTGTGGAGTTGGTTATTGACTTCACTGATAGGTATAGCCGAGCAAAAAAAGAACGCCGGATAATGGACTTCGGTGACCTTGAGCATGAAGCACTCAATATTCTTGGATGTCACGCAAAAGACGGGAAGTGGAGACAGACAGAAATAGGACAACAGGTACTCTGTGACAAATATGCCGAGGTGATGGTTGATGAGTATCAGGATGTTAACCGGCTTCAGGAAATACTGTTTTCTCTGCTGACCAGAAATGAATCTTTGGCGAATGGTGAAGAGGCTGTCGGTCCATGTCGTTTTATTGTCGGTGATGTGAAGCAAAGTATTTATCGATTCCGCCATTCGGATGCCAGCCTGTTCAATGATAAGAAGGATATATATATTTCGGCTGATGATATTAGTGCTGTAAAGAAAAATCCGTGCAGCATTCGAATCGACATGGCAAATAATTACCGCAGCCGCAGTGCAGTGCTGCAAGGTGTAAACTTTATTTTCCGTCAGCTGATGACAAAAAGTGGGGCAGAGATTGATTATGATGAAAAAACGGAGGCTCTACATTTCATTTTGGGCGAAGGTGCAGATAGTCTGACCGTAGATAACGGATATCCATATGAAAGCATACGTGCAAAGGAGAATGTAGAGTTCACCGATGAGAACACGGAGCTGATTCTCATAGATTCCGCACAGGAAGTTGATAATGACGGCAGTCTATCACATGATTTTAATGAAAATGACAGTGAGGAACAAGACCTTTCCGCTTTCGATTTGGAGGCTGAGTACATTGCTCGTAGAATAAGGGAGCTTCTTGATTCCGGATGCCATGTTTTTAGAGATAAAGACAAAGGGATACATAATCCTGTAGCACCGCGTGATATAACAATCCTTATGCGAGGGGTGAAGGGTAATGGAGAAATCTTGCGGGAGCATTTGAACAAGTATGATATTCCTGCTTATGTAACCGCAGACGAAGGGTATTTTCAGGAAACAGAAATCAGGACAATGTTGTCCGTGTTAAAAATCATCGATAACCAACGACAGGATATACCGCTGGCAGCAGTGCTGAGGTCGCCAATAGGAGAGTTTTCTGACAGTGAGCTGGCGGAGATACGTTTGTCAGTTCCGGAGTCAGATGACTTGCCAAATCTAATAGATGTTTTAAGACAGAGTGCTGCCGATGAAAGCAGCTGCAGTGAAACACTAAAGGAAAAAGTGAAAGGTTTCCTGGAAAAACTTAATGAATGGCGCAGGCTTTCCAGAGAAACAGGACTAAGCGAAATGATTTGGCAGCTCCTTCAGGATACTGAGTATTATGAATATGTGGGGGCAATGCCCGGAGGGCAACTGAGGCAGGCAAATCTTCGCCTGCTTATCAGCAGAGCGAAGGAGTATGAAGCTGGTGACAGCCGCGGATTGTTCCGGTTCCTTCATTATATAGGTCAGCTGAAAAAAGGTGAGACGGATATGTCTCAGGCTAGAACCTTGGGTGAAAACGAGGATGTAGTCAGAATCATGACCATCCACAAGAGTAAGGGTATGCAGTTCCCAATTGTGTTTCTGGCAGGAATCGGGAAGCAGTTTAACCGGCAGGATGAGAGGGCAAAATTTGTATTCCATCACAGGTTCGGACTTGGAGGTGATTTGCTGGCAACCCGCTATGAAATGACCGGCAATCCACAGGATAATAACCTCGTAAGAGTAAAGCAAAAAACTGTCTCAGGAGAAGCGATTAAGCATTGTCTGAATCGTGAGATGAAAGCAGAAGAACTGCGCTTGTTATATGTGGCATTAACCAGAGCACAGGAAAAGGTCATAATGGTGGGGACGGTGAATAAACTGGCAACCCCAAATAAGCAGGTTAAATCATGGATGAATTACTGTAACTATGTGCGCAATAATACGGTGAATTCAAAACCTGTACCACTGCCTCCGGAAGCAATATCCGATGGGGTGAGAATGGTGGACTGGATAGCTACTGCAGTCGCCAATCACAGAGACGGTGAGCCGCTGCGAACATTGTGCAGCGGAGATGTGGCAGATGGCGATGGTATTTGTATTACCGGAGCTGGATATCCTACAGACGGCAGTTCTTTTAAGGTAAAAATTCTGGATGGCAATTTGCGGGAAATAGAGAGTGTAGCTGCTACCTCTGCCGAAGAATGTGAGAGTCGGACAGAAAAAACAACTGCCAAAGACAGTGATGAACTCTTTGTCCCGGCAGCTGATTTTCTTATGGCAATTAAAGAGGGAAATGATTTCAGTGTTGTGGAAGATTCCTCATTGGAAGAGTCCTTGGAAGCTATTTTTGACGAGAGAAAAAAATACAAGTACGCCAGCACGGATAAATTGCGAGCCAAGATATCTGTAACTGAACTGAAACGGCTTGATATGGAGCAGCAGTATTCCGAAAATGGCGAAGATTTTCAGGAGATGCATCCCCATGAGATGTCGTATGGGAGTTCTGTGATGTTATCCGGGAAATCAGAATCTGAACAGGCAGAAATGGACAGGAACAACATACCATCAGGACCCGAATTTGGCACCATTGTTCATGATGTGCTAAGGTATGCTGTCTCAAGAAAGCTGTCCGTAAAGGATAGTGAGTTTTTGGACTATCTTAAATCGACAGTCAGCACGATGTGTCCGAGTAAATCTGAAGGTGAACGGAACAGCTGGGAGATGGCGGTAAAAAGACTGGTCGGAAATTTCCTTTATTCATCACTAGGAAACAGGGTCTGGAAGTCTAAGCGGGTTTATTGTGAGCTACCATTCTGCAGACTGCTTAAAGCGAAGGAGGCATATTCCTCAAAATATAGGAACGCTCCGGACAAAACAGATGCGCTTGATGAAATAGATAGCTCAGTTTTCCTACAGGGTGTTATAGACCTTTTGTTTATGGAGTCTGAGGATAGCTGCATTTTGGTCGACTATAAGACAGATGCAGGGATTGACGGGGATGAAGCGAGGGAGAGGTATCAGAAACAGATAGAGATTTATGCGAAGGCGGTTTCGGATATCACCGGCTATAAGGTGAATGAAGCATACTTGTTTCTGCTAAGAAGATCAGAGGCAGTAATGGTAGGTATCTGACTTTGTGTCAGTATGTGGTTTGAAAGAAGGAGAAGCATACTACAAAAAAGTAGTTGGTTTTCCTTCTGGCAGAAAGGATATAGGTGATAAAAATGGAACAACAAAGTTTATTTGACAAGTTGGGTAGTATTCCAGATGAACAGATTTTTACCAAAGAGTTTTTACAGCGTATAAAAGAAGAAGCAGAAGCAGAGCCTGTAGGAGAGGTTAAGCCACAGCCTATGATAATTCCTTCTGATTATACAGCAGAGGAATTTGTTGAAGCACTTGGTGAAGAAGAAGCTAAGAAACTTCATTTAATTTAATAATTTGATGATTTAACATCAATATAATTTTCTTCTAAGTACAATTATAGGGATACAATTCATGGTAGACTGGAAGTAGGTAAACGGAATGCATCAATGAAAGCGAGTAATATCAGTCATGAAGAAGTTTATTCTTACTTCATTACTTGTTCTGCTGTTTTCTGTGAGAGGCAATGCAGCCTACATCCACAGGGATTTAAATCCTGCTGCGGATAACGATTGTGTGCCTGCGTCTTTGTCTGTTGTTCTAAATGTTTCATATAAACGAGTGCCTGATATACTGGAGAAGATTCACAGAGAAACCGGAACAAATAGTTGGAGAAGCACATATACGGTAAGGCGTTTTTTGCATACCTTGGGATATGAGCTATGTATACCGATAGGTAAGCCGAACGTTCAGCAGTTGGCAGCTGTTGGTATTCCTATTGTGATAGGCATAGATAATCCCAAATGTCATCACGTTGTTGGTGCTGTAAATGGCAACTACTTTGATAAAGTCGATACAGGAGATTACATTGCTGATTTTTTCTTCGTTCGCATAGATGATATGGAGATGATAGAAAAATATATAGACTATGTGTGGTGGTATGAACAACAATAAAAGTAGTGCCTTATATTGGTTCATTTATTATTGCAATTTGCAAAAGGAAAGATGGTTAAGTCTATATAATGGTGTAAATTAAAAAGAAAGGAGCCAAAGGTTCAATCTTCGGGTAAAATGAAGTTGTCCACACAACATAATACCGAGGAGGAAAGAACACAATGGCTAGACTCAATAATTGCGCCGGACAGTAAGACTGTGAACGAGTGTGCTGGTTATTAATAAACAGCTTGTAGAAAATCATGATCGCCAATGTTAGGTAGGTCATGATTTTTTATTTTGGAAATATGTTAGTCAAAAAGTCAAAAAGTGTTTGACTTTTTGACTAACTGCGTTATAATGAAATCAGATTTGAAATAGCTCTTTAGTCCAATTTGAAATACAGCAAGAAAAACAAGGGAGGAAAGAAGTATGCAGCAGGATAAATACACGCAGAAAGCTATGGAGATAATCCAGAAGGCTCAGCAGGCAGCAGTAGTACGCTACAATCAGGAAGTCACCGGCACCCATATTTTCTGGGCGCTGTCCAAGGAACCGGAAGGTCTGCTGGAAATAATCTTTAAGTCAAACGAAGTCAATACAGCGCAGCTGAGTGAAAAGCTGGAGAAGAAGCTGGATACATACCCGCAGGTCAAGGGTGTCGACTATCTGAACATCAGCGTCGATGCCACCCGTATCATGGGCAGGGCTGAAGTGCTGGCCAAGGAAATGGGCGACGAATACGTATCTACCGAGCATATTCTGCTGGCAGTGGTCAGCGATGGAAGCCCGGATGTGCAGGAGCTGGCGAAAAAGGCTGGTCTGACAGAAAAGGGAATCCGCAATGTTATTCGGAAAAATCGCAACGGCTCCGTCGATGGAGAAAATCCTGAGGAACGGTATAAAGCGCTGAAAAAGTATGGCCGTGATGTAACAGAGGCGGCCAGAAACGGAAAGCTTGACCCGGTAATCGGACGAGATGATGAAATCCGCCGCACTATCGAGATACTCTCCCGCCGGACGAAGAACAATCCGGTGCTTATCGGTGAGCCGGGCGTCGGCAAAACGGCAATCATTGAAGGATTGGCTCGTCGTATCGTGGCTGGGGATGTGCCGGAGTCCTTGAAGAATAAGACTCTGTATTCTCTTGATATGGGGGCACTCATTGCCGGAGCGAAGTTCCGGGGCGAGTTTGAGGAGCGTCTGAAAGCGGTACTGGGCGAAATCGCCAAGTCTGACGGACAGATTCTTCTCTTTATCGATGAGCTTCACACTGTGGTAGGAGCCGGAGCAGCAGAGGGAGCAATGGATGCAGGAAATCTGCTGAAGCCTATGCTGGCCCGCGGCGAGCTGCGCTGTATCGGTGCCACCACCCTCAACGAATACCGAAAGTATATCGAGAAGGATACGGCTCTTGAGCGCCGCTTCCAGCCGGTTATGGTGGCAGAGCCTACCGTAGAGGACACTATTTCTATTCTTCGTGGCCTGAAGGAGCGGTACGAGGTACATCACGGTGTCCGCATTCGCGATGCGGCGCTTGTAGCCGCCGCCGCCATGTCTGACCGCTACATTGCCGACCGGTTCCTGCCGGACAAGGCCATTGACCTGGTGGGTGAAGCAGCAGCGAAGCTCAGGACGGAGATAGAGTCCGTTCCCGCTCCCATTGATGATGTCCGGAGAAAAATTCTCCAGCTGGATATCGAAGATCAGGCTTTGAAGAAGGAAAGTGACGACGGCTCAAAGGAGCGGCTCGCTAATCTTCTGGCGGAAAAGGAAGAGCTGAAGAAGAAGGAAGCGGAGCTTACTGCCGGCTGGGAGGCAGAGAAGAAGGATATTCTCATGGTGAAATCCATCAAGGAGGAAATCAACAATATCGGTCGTCAGATGGAGGCAGCTGAGCGTGAGGGCAATCTCAGCCGAGCCGGAGAGCTGAAATACGGTAAGCTGCCGGAGCTGCAGAAGCAGCTGGCGGAAGCGGAGAAGCGCAGTAGCGAAAAGGCAGAGCAGGGAAGTGATGGCCGTCTCCTGCGGGAAGAAGTGGGAGAAGAAGATATCGCCAATGTGGTAAGCCGCTGGACAGGAATACCTGTGTCCCGGATGCTTACCGGCGAGAGGGAAAAGCTCATTCATCTTGGCGATATCCTGCACCAGCGCGTTATCGGTCAGGATGAGGCCGTAGATGTTGTCAGCGATGCCATCATCAGGGCAAGAGCCGGTATCAAGGATCCGGCACGCCCAATCGGTTCCTTCATCTTCCTTGGTCCCACCGGTGTCGGCAAGACTGAGCTGGCTAAGACTCTGGCCGAGGTACTCTTTGACGATGAGCGCAGTATGATTCGCATTGATATGTCAGAGTACATGGAGAAGCACAGTGTTGCCAGACTCATCGGTGCGCCTCCGGGCTATGTCGGCTATGATGAGGGTGGACAGCTCACGGAGGCCGTTCGCCGCCGCCCCTACAGTGTTATCCTGCTGGATGAGATTGAAAAGGCTCATCGGGATGTGTTCAATGTGCTGTTGCAGATACTTGACGACGGTCGCTTGACCGACGGCAAAGGTCGGGTAGTCAGCTTCAAGAATACTGTCATTATCATGACCAGCAACCTTGGCTCGGATGCTATTCTGACGAAAGAATTCGGCGAAGCGGAAGAGACTGTTCACGCTATGCTGAAGGAATACTTCCGACCGGAATTCCTGAATCGAATCGATGATATTGTCGTATTCAAAGCGCTGGCGAAGGATCAGGTCGAAGGAATTGCCAGACTGCTTCTGAGCAACCTCGCTGAGCGACTGGAAAAGCAGCTGAAGCTGAATATTACCTATAGCGATGAGGTTGTTGCTTATCTGGCGGAAGCCGGTTTTGACCCGGCCTTCGGGGCAAGACCTTTGAAGCGGCTTATCAGTCACCGCCTGGAAACAGAGCTTTCCCGGGAAATCATCAAGGGAACTATTGCCGAGGGTGACGATGTGGCGGTAGGAATTGACGGCGACAAGCTGACCTTTGAGAAACAGTAAACGGTGAAATAAATATTGCCAATAAAACAGGCTGTTACATAAGCAAATTTTCTGCTTGTGTAACAGCCTAATTTTTATGCTAAGTTTAATTTTTCTGCGGCTCTACAGCATAGAGGTCTACAAGGAAATCCCAGAATTTATTGCGGTCTACAGAGCTTATCACCATTGCCGGAGCAGAGGTTTCAGGCCCTTCTCCCGGTTCATAGGCGAAGCTGCTGCCCCAGGCAATACCTTCCTGATTGCAGACGGCGACATCACGCATACGCTGCTCGGTGATGAGAGACGGGCAGAGGAGAGCGGCAACGGTGATAGGATCCCAGCAGAATATCGGATTGGTGGGATCGTATTTTTCCGTGGCCAGCGGCAGGAGAGTTTCACTGGCCACAAGGTTAGTGTACTTGTTTACATTGCTGCGATTGAAGCGCTCCATAACATCCATGCCCTTGAGGCACTTTACAGCGGCATCATGAGGAACGATTGTCTGCTTCTTCCAGCCAGCGTTTAGGGACATTACAGCTGCATCCGGGTCATACCAGAAGTTTATTTCTACAGAGGTGAGCTTTTCGCCATGAACATCGAATACGCCGCCCATGTAGATGATGCCGGCCGCATCCTTGGCGATAGTGGGGTCTTTCTTCAATGCTTCGGCGATGTTGGTGAGACCGGCAAGGGCTACGATGGTTACTTTTCCGGGATACTTGTGTACCTGTTCGATGATGTAGTCAGAGGCACGCTGAGCCTTTGGCTTAGAGGTAGGTGCCGGGAAATTGGTCATGGTCAGACCATTTTCTACAGCCTTGGTATAGTCAGTGGTGTAGCGGTCCATGAACTGGTAGGCACCGACATAGGGCATATAGCCGACCATTTTACGGAGCTTCTCCTTGGACATGAAGCCGCGAAGAGGGGCATCTGTTCCCTGATATACAGGGACATCACCTCGCCCGAGCAGGTCGAGGGTTGCCAGCGTGGTATAGGTGACATTGGCGGTCAGGGCATTGGCACCGGCGGCAGTGACACCTAGCAGGTCGATCAGCTCCATTTCATCGGCGCGGAGCAGTGCGATTAGCGCATAGGTATCGTCATTCATGTGGCGGATATCTGTATCGAGGATAATCTTCGTGTCCTTGCCCTTAGTTACGATATCGTACTTTTTCAGGAAGGCCTCCTTGCTGTGGTCGGTCAGCAGATTATAGTTGCCGGTAGCATATTTGGCTGACTCGGCCTGAGCACTTTCGGCAGTGCCATCGCCGGGGGCAGCGTCAGTAGATACGGGATTAAGAGCAAAGGCACAGGCAGCAAGTCCACCAGCCATATATTTTGTCAGCTTTTTCTGGTATTTCATCGTGTACCTCCTATTTTTCCTCTTTATAAAAGTGGGCTGCTGCAATAGCACAGCAGCCCCTTTGGGAAATACATTACTTTATAATCGTGATGCGGCCTTGCGGCTGAGCGTACTCTTCACCGATTACGCCGCCAAGCTCACTCTTTATGAAGTTGATGGTACCTTCAATATCAGTGCAGCCGAAGTATACTACGCCGGGGCATTCTAGCGGAGCGATAGAGGTAACATCATCGGGAGCGGTAAGACCGCCGTAGGCATCACCGCCGCAGGCGATGAAGCTGGCAACAACGATACGATATACCTTATCAAGCTCTACCGGCTGACCGTTGACTTTTACATCCTTAATACGGTTGCCGATTTTCTCCGGTGCATGGTAGTCGGAGCGGGGATAGCGATTGCCGGGGACGAATTTCTTCGTGGTGTCGATGGTATAGCTGATACCGGCTACCTGCGGGAAGGCGCCCATGGCATCGGGGGTGGCACAGCTGGCAGATTCAAGGATTTCATAGAGCTTTGCTCCGGTTATGGGGATTACAGCCAGCTCATTGTCATAGGGGATAGCCCGGCGAATGTCAGCATCGAGGACAGTACCGGCATTTACAGAAGCACGAATGCTGCCGCCATTGATAATGGCGCCGTCAATGGGATTGTCCTTGTAGAGCTGGCGACCCTGCCAGAGGTAGGCATCAGCGAAGAAGTCACCGCTGTTCATTTCCTGAGTGCGGACGCCGGGGAAGCGGGTACCGTCAAGCGTTACCTTGGAGGTACCGAGTTTGGAAGCCATCTGCTTATCAACGGCTTTCTGAGCGTCCTGAACAAGTTTGGCAACCTGCTTGTCATCATCCTTCGGGTCGAGGGCACCGTAGGGAACGATGGTGGACTGCCACTGTGCGTTGAAGTAGCGGACGATACCGATATTCTGAGTGTAGCAGCCGGTCTCGGCCTGAACTTCGTTGTTGATGCGGTTGATTTTTACCTGATGGTCATGACCGTCAATGATGATGTCTACGGAGGGAGAATTTCTGAGTACATCTTCAGAATTGTTGCCGGCACTGGCTTCCTCTGAGCCAAGGTGGGTAAGGGCGATGACAATATCGGCACCCTGAGCTTTCAGCTTACGGGCTTCGTTCTCAGCACAGGCATACAGTTCGTTTAATTCCAGGAACTTCAGTCCCCGGACATTTTTCGGATGGGAGCCGGTCTTGGTGGTAGGAGTGACGAGTCCAAGGACACCGATTTTTACGCCGCCTTTGTCGAAGATTGCGGAGGCAGCCGGGGCTAAGAGCTTTCCGGTGGCCTCAACGATGACATTGGCACAGAGATACTTGTACTTGGCCTCGGATACGCGCTGGAGCAGTACATCCTGACCGTAGTCGAACTCATGGTTGCCGAAGGTGGCAGCATCGTAGCCAACAGCGTTGAAGAACTGAATGGCGGTGGCACCCTTGGAGAGATTTACAAGATTGTTGTCCTGAATGGCATCACCGGCATCAAGGAGCAGGACATTGAAGCCCATCTGCTCGTAGCGCTTCTTAAGACCGGCTACGGCAGCCAGACCGTTTACACCTTTGGAAGCATCACGAAGATGATAGCCGTGGGTGTCGTTGGTGTGAAGGATGATGAGCTTGGACAGAGCGGCGCTGTCAGCTGCGAAGGCCGAGGCAGCGAAGCTGAGAAGGAAAACTAAAGTGAGAAATAGACGATAGCTTTTCTTTAACATTTTATTACCTCGTTTTAGATTAGTAGCTGCCGCCGCCGCCGCCGTGATCGTCGTCGGAGGAGCTGAAAGAGCAATCACCGTCGCTGCTGCCGCTGTCTTTGGAGCGAGGTACTACAGTAACAGTCTGATAGAGGTAGCTGTCATTGGAAGCGTAGATATTGAAGGAGCTCCGGTCGAGATAGTGCTCAGCACCGGAAGCGACAGCAACATTGCTCATAGCTGCAACGCGGGAGCTGCGGCGGGAAGAAGCGAAGAGGTAGCCGAGAATAAGAGCCAGGACAAGTACAATGATTTTTTCCAAGGTGGTGTCTACGACTTCCATGGCATCGCCGGTTCGGTTGTAGAAAGCAGCAAGCTCACCAGCCTTATCTGCAAATGTGGAGTAGGCCTTTACCAGATCATTGCTCTTGAGATTAGGCACTACCTCGTGGCTGATGTACTCGGTATGTTCCTTGTTGGCGCTTTTGTCTTTGCCCCAAGCAGGCTTCATTTTCTTATCGGTAGCGATGTACCATTTACGGCTCTTTATATCCTGAACAAAGACGATGGCGCCGTTGCCGCCGGCCTTGGCACAGTTGTCGGCAAAGGTGTTGGCATATTCACCGATACTCTTTTCGTTGAGACCCTGGTCGAGAAGGGTAACAGCGATAGTAGTACCGCTATTCTTAGAAGCCTCGGCAAGAGCGGCATCGATTTTCTGAATGTCGGCACGGCTCAGAGTACCGGTTCTGTCGATGATGTATTTACCGGAATTAGCTTCCTTGTGTTGAGCGGTGCGACTTTGCTGCTTAGGCTGCTGCTTGGGCTGATTTTTTTGCTGAGTCTGTTGCTGATTTGGTGCGGCGGAGACCATTTCCGGAGAAAGGGAGGCAGCAGAGAAAAGAGCAGAAACGGAGAAAGCAAAAGCCAAGAGGAGCGAATATAATTTATTTGATTTCATCATTCATTCCTCCTTAAATAAAGCCCATCATCCAGGCAAGGCCACCGACGACAACACCGGAAGCGACTGTTCCGATGAGGAAATCCTTGCGGAAGAAGGAGGATTTCTTTCCTTCATCCACTGGGAGAGCGCCGACCATCTTACCGGTCTGACCATTCATCATAAAGGTGTACGGCTCGTTATTATAGCGGGTGGTGAGTATCCATACCGGAACCATAGCGTAGGAGATAGTACCGTTCTGTTTGATGACGAAGTGGTTTTCTTCGTCGCAGCTATCCCAGCCGGAGGCCGTATCCTGGAGCATATCGCAGCAGGTATTCTCTATGCGCTCGGTAATGCGGGGCTCTACCATATCGGTAGTAACATCGTATTTGTCAGCGAGATAACCGGCCATATATTGAGAACTGAAGGGAATCATTTCACTGTAGTCAAAGGGCTCGATGCTGTCCATGTAGTCATCACGCATGCGATTGGAACCATCGGCGGGAACCCGCTCGAAGGACATGGTAGCTGCACGGTCAAGACGATAGTGACTGGTAGTAGTAATTATCTCATCTGAGGTGGTCACTACGGCATCGCTGGTAGCCTTGTAGACAGCGGAAGCATCTGCCTTGGTATCAAAGAGCCAGAAGGGGACGAACATACCTTGAATGTCCTCGACACGGTTGTTCGCAGTAAAGGCATCCGGCAGAAGGTCTTTTCCGTTGTAGAATTCCTTCAGCTTTGCAACAGCATCCTTCTTCGTGAGTTTGAAGGGGATGATGAAGTCAGGTCGAATGTCACCGGCGAATCGTCCGGGAAGCATTGTCGGGTTACCGCAGTAGCAACATTCTGTTGCCATCGTGTTTTCATCGGTAACGAGCTCTGCACCGCAGGAGGAGCAGGTGAATACCCGCATTGCGGCAACTTCTTCAGGACTGTACTCGCCGTTTTCGGCGCGCATTTGCCACTTGGCATCTTCGGCGGCCTGTTGCTTTGCAGCATCTTCTTCCTTCTTGGCGAATAGCTGCTCGATTACCTGAGCTTCAAACTCGGTACCGCAGTATTCGCAGGTGACTTTTCCATTTTTAGGGGTGAAGGCAAGAGGCGCATCGCAGGAGGGGCACTTGTAGCTTACGGCTGTTGAGGCCATAGATTCATCTCCTAAACTAAAAAATTGTTGGTATAGCTTACTCTGTGATTCCTTTTACACAGAAAAATATGAGGGCAGGGCAGACGCCAGCCCCCATATTAAGGTACTGTAGGTTAGTTATTTTACGATGTCGTTTTCGTCGAATCTGTCACCGCACTGCGGGCAGAACTTAGGCGGATTTTTCGGATCCTCCGGCTGCCAGCCGCATTTATCGCAGCGATAGAGCGGAGCTTCTGCCGGTTTCGGACTGCCGCAGTTGGGGCAGAACTTACCCTGATTTACCTGACCGCAGGAGCAGGTCCATCCCTGCGGCTGGGGAGCCGGCTTCGGAGTGCCGCAGTTGACGCAGAACTTGCCCTGATTGGTCTGACCGCAGGAGCAGGTCCAGGCATCGCCGGCCGGAGCTGCCGGAACGGCAGGAGCAGGAGCTGGCTGCGGAGCCATCTGCTGCTGATTCATCATTTGCTGATTCATCATCTGCTGCTGCTGAGCCATGCCGAAGAGGGCGGAGGCGTTGTTCATGCCGTTGGCAGCAGCCATGTTCATGCCCATGAAGCCCATCATGGGGCCCATGCCGCCGGACTCGTTTGCGGCAGGGGTATTCATTGCCTTGACGGTACCGCCGGCGAAGTGAGCCGCAGCCAAGCTGGGATCCTTCAGACCATAGTTGAGCTGACGCTCATTGAGATCCTTAATGAGCGGAGCGTATTCATCGGTTACCTTGACGCTGCTGACATTGAATTCTACGATTTCAATGCCGCGCAGGTCGCGCCAGTCTCTGCTGAGAACATCGTTGAGAGCCTCACGGACTTCTCTTGTATGAGCCGGAATCTGGCTGTAACGGATATCCTGTGCAGATACCTGAGCAAAGGCATCCTGCAGAGAGGAAAGAACGCTGGATTTCAGCTGGCTGTCAATGTTTTCACGAGTGTATTCATCGGATACATTGGCGGCAATGTTGGTATAGAAGAGAATGGGGTTGGTGATGCGATAGCTGTATTCGCCGAAGCAGCGAAGCTCAATATCCAAATCAACATCCAGCTTCTTGTCGCAGATGTGGAAGGGGATACCGGCGGGGGTGCCGTACTTGTTACCCATTATCTCCTTGGTATTGATAAAGTAGACGCGCTGATCCTTGCCGGGGTCACCGCCGAAAGTGAAGCGCTTGCCCATCTGCTTGAAGACGGCAACGACATTTTCCTTCAGGTCACCGAGACCCTGACTGTTCATGATGGACGGCTCAGTAGAGGCGTCGTAGGTGTAGCGACCTTCCTCGGCGCATACATCAACGACCTTGCCGTCCTCGACGATAATCATGCACTGACCGGCATTGACAGCAATGCCGCTGCCACTGGAAATGATATTGTCTTCGGCAGAGGTGTTGGAGCTGCGGCCCATAGAGGAGACGCGCTTCTTACCTTTCGTAATAAGGACATCGGCAGGTATAGAGTCGCAGTAGATAAATTCTTTCCACTGGTCGGCCAATACACCGCCAACTGCACCTTTGGCTGCTTGAATAAGACCCATTGTTGATTTCCTCCTTCAGAATAGAAAGAAAAGATGAATAACCTGTAGGATAATTATAAAGGATAAAAAGTCAAAAAGTAAAGAACTTCGGAGAATTTAACCTGATTCTAATAAAAGGATGGCTACATTGACAAACATAGTAACCAACTCTAATTACATTATTGTATTTTTTTTTTTTTGTCAATAGTTAGCTGTCCCTTTTAAATGTCCCAGTTAACAAAAGTCGATTTTGGGGTACATTTATCTATGTCGTTTAGGACGAAAGCCATGTTGCCGTGAGTGGCACCGAAGGCTTCATCCAGCTTGGCTCGGTAGGAGTCGGGAATTTCCATGAATTTGAGGGCCATATGCATGTAGTCTTTGACGATGAGGGGGGCATCGCCGCGCTTTGCTGCCAGATGAGCTTTGAAGCGGTAGCCGAAGTACATATAGCTATTCTTGATGTCGGTTATATCCTCGTAGGCAGCGATACGCTCGTCACACTCGGCCTCTGCCTCTTCCTCCTGACCAATGTCAGTCAGAAGATTCCAGCGGTCAGCCCACAGCTCTCCGCGGAGAACGAACTTGTATAGGAAGTCTGTGCCTTCCGCCAGCTCGATAGCACGGTTGATGTAGTGAAGGGCAGTTTTGTAGTCCTTGTTGTCCCGTAGGATTTCGGCCAGTCGCTGCAGACCGGCGGCTTTTTCTTCGACTTCTTCACTGTCCTCTTCATTTACAGAAGCAGCCTCGATTGATTTGAAAAGCTCGATGGCTTCTTCGATGTGACCGGGAACGGTGGGAAGTGACAGGAACTGAGCCAGACGGCAGCGGGCACGCCAGTCCTCGACTCCGCCGGAAAAGATGGAAAGGGGAGGCGGATTGTTGGCGGCTGCCGCAATATTTACCAGCTTCTTGAACTCTACCTGATTCATTTGAAATACCTCGTTTATTATGGTTAATTATGATAAGATTATAGCAAAAAAAATTCCCGCCCGCTATTGAAATTTTGGCCTTCTTGCGGTATTATTACTCAAATATACGCAGAGGGAATTATGCAAGTGTCCCTGATCGAGAATGTAAAAATTTGTGATTAAAGAAAAGAGGGATTTTTGGTGGCTTACTACTACTCCGAGCCGTCGCACACTTTTGGTGAATATCTGCTTGTTCCTGGTTACTCTTCTGACCAGTGCATTCCTACCAATGTATCGCTTAAGACTCCGCTTTGCCGCTATAAGCGCGGTGAGGAGCCGAGACTTTCTATGAATATCCCCATGATGTCCGCTATCATGCAGGCTGTATCTGATGATAAGCTGGCCGTTGCTCTCGCTCGTGAGGGCGGCATCTCCTTCCTCTACGGCTCTCAGACCGCTGAGGATCAGGCTGCTATGGTTCGCCGTGTCAAGAGCTACAAGGCGGGCTTCGTAAGCAGCGATGCAAACCTTACCGTAGACATGACTCTGGCTCAGGTACTTGAGCTGAAGGAAAAGACCGGTCATTCCACTATGGCCGTTACTGAGGATGGCACACCTAACGGCAAGCTCCTTGGTGTTGTTACCAGCCGTGACTATCGTGTTACCCGTATGTCTATGGATACTCCGGTCAAAGAGTTCATGACTCCCTTTGAGCGTCTCGTATACGCTGATGAGAGCACTACTCTCGGCGAGGCCAATGACCTCATCTGGGACAACAAGCTGGACATGATTCCTATTATTGACAAGAACCAGCGTCTGAAATACATGGTATTCCGCAAGGACTATACCACTAAGAAAGAAAATGCTATGGAGCTTACCGACAGCAGCAAGCGCTACTGCGTAGGTGCCGGTATCAATACCCGCGACTATGCTGAGCGTGTACCGAAGCTGCTGGATGCCGGTGTAGATGCCCTCTGCATCGACTCCTCCGAAGGCTTCTCCGAGTGGCAGCGTATCACTCTGAAATACATCCATGAGAACTTCGGTGAAGATGTAATCGTTGGTGCCGGCAACGTCGTAGACAAGGAAGGCTTCCGCTTCTTGGCTGAAGCTGGTGCAGATTTCATAAAGGTCGGTATCGGTGGCGGCTCCATTTGTATCACCCGTGAGACTAAGGGTATCGGCCGAGGTCAGGCAACCAGCGTAATCGAAGTTGCTCAGGCTCGCGACGAATACTTCAAGGAGACCGGTATCTATGTACCTATCGTCTCCGACGGCGGTATCGTCCATGACTATCACATCACTCTGGCTTTGGCTATGGGTGCTGACTCCATGATGCTTGGTCGTTACTTCTCCCGCTTCGATGAGTCTCCTTCTGACAAAGTAAAGATTAACGGTACTTTCTACAAGGAGTACTGGGGTGAAGGTTCCAACCGTGCCCGCAACTGGCAGCGCTACGATTTGGGCGGTGCTCAGAAGCTCTCCTTCGAGGAAGGCGTAGACTCCTATGTTCCGTATGCCGGCCCACTGAAGGACAATGTAGCGATTACTTTGGCAAAAGTACGCTCCACCATGTGCAACTGCGGCGCTCTCAGCATCAAAGAGCTGCAGGAGAAGGCAAAGCTCACTCTCGTATCCTCTGTATCTATCGTCGAGGGCGGCAGCCACGATGTTATTCTTCGTGACAAGTTCACCGGTCGCTGATACAAATAATGCAATAAAAAAACGCGGCAGCTTGCGCTGTCGCGTTTTTTTGACTATTGTTATTCTGCCTTGTCTTCAGCTGTACGATTGACTCTCTGACCTAGATAGTAGGCAGCGAACTGCTGGGCGGTACGGCCGCTGCGACCGCTGTGATCCAGCTCCCAACGCTTGCCCTCTACGCGAAGCTCCTCCGGCGTGAGGATGACACCCTCGCTCCGGAGTGCGTGGTCGATAATGGCCAGATATTCATCCTGACTGGGGGCACGGAACTTGATGATGAGACCAAAGCGGTCGGAGAGAGACACAGTCTCATTTACGCTGTCATTGTTATACAGCTCGGAG
>JAZLHS010000040.1:0-20510 GCA_045616885.1 Selenomonadaceae bacterium
CTCCCCTAGAGGGGAGGCTATTAGACGGATTAGCAGTTACCCCTCCGCTTCGCTACGCTCAGCACCTCCCCTAGAGGGGAGGCTATTAAAAGGAGTATAAGATATGTTTTCAGCACAAGACACAGCCTCCGTTCTGGTGGCGGCACTCCCTTATATCAAGGAATTTGCCGGCAAGACGGTAGTAATTAAATACGGCGGCAACGCCATGATAAGCGATGAACTGAAAAAGATGGTCATGGAGGACATTGCCCTCATGAAATATGTCGGCATCAGTCCCGTCATCGTCCACGGCGGCGGCCCGGATATCACCGGTATGCTGAAAAAGGTGGGCAAGCAGTCTGAGTTTGTAGCCGGACTTCGCGTCACCGATCAGGAAACCGTAGAGATTGCCGAGATGGTTCTCTCCGGCAAGATTAATTCCTCCATCGTCAGCGACCTGAATCTGCAGGGCACTCCCGCAATCGGCCTCAACGGCAAGGATGCTTTCCTGCTGAAGGCCAAGAAAAAGCTGGCAGAAGTCCACGAGAACGGCAAGGTGGAGAAGGTTGACATCGGCTTCGTAGGCGAGGTCGAGACCGTCAACGAAAAGATTCTTCAGGACATGATTAATGCCGGCTATGTCCCCGTCATTGCTCCTATCGGCATGGGCAGCAAGGGCGAGAGCTACAACATCAACGCCGATACCGCAGCCGCCAAGGTGGCCGGTGCATTGAAGGCAGAGAAGCTCCTGCTCCTCACCGATGTAGAAGGTATCTACAAGGATTTCAGCGACAAGAGCACCTTCATCAGCAGCCTGACTCAGAAGGAAGCTGAAGAATATATTGATACCGGCGTCATCGACGGCGGCATGATTCCGAAGGTCGAGGCCTGCTTCACTGCACTCTCCATGGGAGCAGGAAAGACCTCCATCATCGATGGCCGCAAGCCCCACTCCCTGCTGCTGGAGCTGTTCACCCCCGAGGGTATCGGCACTGAGATTGTGAAGTAAACAATCCTAGTGCTGCGAAGCAGCATTACCTTAATTTAATCCCTCATGAATAGAGTCTGTAAGAAAACCGTTAATCGATGTTGGTACTTGGCGATTGACAAGTAAGCATACGCAGTCAGAGCCTAGTACCATTACATTGATTGCCGAATGAGAATGTGTTTTCGTCAGAGTCTATTCATGAGGTCAGCATAATAGGGAACACCCCTCAGTCATCTTCGATGACAGCTCCCCTCAATGGGAGCCTATTAGACGGATTAGAGACACCCCTCAGTCATCTTCGATGACAGCTCCCCTCAATGGGAGCCTATTAGACGGATTAGAGGCACCCCTCAGTCATCTTCGATGACAGCTCCCCTCAATGGGAGCCTATTAGACGGATTAGAAGAAGAGGAAAAAACAATGACTTACACAGACGAACAAATCTATGCCGTAGACAAAGCCGACTATCTTCCGGTCTTTGCCCGCTATCAGATAGTCCTTGACCATGGCGAAGGTGTCAATGTCTACGACACTGCCGGCAAGAAATATATAGATTTTCTGGGCGGTATCGCTGTAAATGTTCTCGGCCACGGCCATAAGGAACTGGTAAAGGCTGTAGCCGATCAGGCGGCCCGCATGATTCATGTCTCCAACCTCTACTACACCGAGGCGCAGGCCACCGCAGCCGAGAAGCTGGTAAAGCTTTCCGGTCTCGACAGAGCCTTCTTCGCCAATTCCGGTGCCGAGGCCAACGAGGGCGCCATCAAGCTGGCCCGCAAGTACACCCACCAGAAGGATGCGGAGAAATCCACCATCATCACCGCTTGGCACAGCTTCCACGGCCGTACTCTCGCCACCCTTACCGCTACTGCCCAGCCGAAATATCAGGAAGGCTTCGGCCCTCTGCCGGCGGCTTTTGACTATGTGACTTACGGCGATCTGGCCGAGCTTGAGTCCAAGATGAACGACAAGGTCAGTGCCGTCATGCTGGAGACCATTCAGGGCGAGGGCGGCGTCTACGTCCCCTCTGCGGAATATCTGAAAGGTGTCCGTGCTCTCTGCGACAAGTATGGCGCACTCCTCATCTTCGACGAAATCCAGTGCGGCATCGGTCGTACCGGCAGCTTCTTTGCCTATGACGGCTTCGGCGTAAAGCCGGACATCGTTACTTTGGCCAAGGGTCTGGCCGGTGGCGTACCTATCGGTGCCGTCATCACCACTGAGGAAGTGGCTAACGCCCTCCATCCCGGCGACCACGGTACTACCTTCGGCGGCAACCCGCTGGCCTGTGCGGCTGCAAATGTTGTCCTTGATACTGTTTCTGCTCCTGACTTCCTGCAGAATGTAGCTAAACTGGGTGATTACTTCACCGGCGAGCTGAAGAAGCTGGCGGCTAAGTACCCCGGCCTCATAAAAGAGGTTCGCGGCAAGGGCCTCATGCTGGGTGCTGAGCTGACCCGTGACGATATCGGCCGCGACATTGTAAATGATGTCCTCGCCAACGGCGCTATCATCAACTGTACTGCCGGCAATGTCCTCCGCTTCGTTCCGCCTCTCATCATCACCGAGGCTGACATCGACGCAGTTCTTGCCTGTGTAGATAAGGCACTGGCTAAGTTCGCCTAATAGGCTCCCCTATAGGGGAGCTGTCGCCGAAGGCGACTGAGGGGTAAATCAGTAATATCAATATTTTTACCCCTCCGCCCTCGCTGAGCTCGGGCACCTCCCCTGAATGGGAGGCATGGCTAACGAAAATACAAAATACTTTATGTCGCTTTTTGCAAAAAGCTGACGAAAGATGATATAATATTTCATTATCTTTGAAAGGAGGAAATATCTTGTATCAAAATCTCAAGGGCAAAGACATCCTCTCCCTCCACGAGATTACTACCGAAGACCTCTATGCCATCCTTGATTTGGCTGTTGATTTGAAGGCAAAGCAGAAGGCGGGCATCGAGCATCACCTGCTGAAGGGCAAGACCCTTGGCATGATTTTTGAAAAATCCTCCACCCGTACAAGGGTGTCTTTTGAAACCGGCATGTATCAGCTGGGAGGACAGGCTCTTTTCCTGTCGAAAAATGACCTGCAGATAGGTCGCGGCGAGCCCATTCGTGACACCGCCCGCGTCCTCAGCCGCTATCTTGACGGCATCATGATTCGTACCTTCAAGCACAGCACTCTTGAGGAGCTGGCCGAGTACGCATCTGTTCCGGTCATCAACGCCCTCACCGACCTGCTGCACCCCTGTCAGGTGCTGGCTGACCTCCTGACTATCAAGGAGCATATCGGTCAGTACAAGGGCAAGAAGCTCGCCTACATCGGCGACGGCAACAATATGGCTCACTCCCTCCTCTACGGCTGCGCCAAAGTAGGAATGGATGTAGCTATCGCCTCCCCGCAGGGCTACAAGCCGGATGAGACCGTAGTGAAGAACGCACTGGCCGATGCGGCTGTCAGCGGCGCTACCGTTACCATTACCGACGATGTTCACGAGGCAGCCAAGGGTGCCGATGTACTCTATACCGATGTCTGGACAAGCATGGGTGAGGAAGCAGAGCGCGAGCAGCGCCTCAAAGACCTCGCCGGCTATCAGATAAATGCTCAGCTTCTCGCAGAAGCCAATGAAGGCTGCATCGTAATGCACTGCCTGCCGGCTCACCGCGGCGAGGAGATAACCGAGGATGTACTGGAAGCTCAGGCCGATGTCATCTTCGATGAGGCAGAGAACCGCCTCCACGCTCAGAAAGCCGTCATGGCTCTTACCATGATGGACTGAGCGGGATTCACGATGAATGCTATAAGGCTCCCCTCTAGGGGAGGCTTTAAAATAACACTGTTTATAAGGAGAAACTCAAAATGGCAAAAAAAGTAACTAAAGTCGCTCTGGCATATTCCGGCGGCCTCGACACCTCCTGCATCATCCCCTGGCTCAAAGAAAACTACGACAACTGCGAAGTAATCGCTGTCTGCGCCGATATCGGCCAGGGCGACGAGCTGGATGTCGTTCATGACAAGGCCCTCGCTTCCGGTGCTTCCAAGGTATTCATCGTTGACCTCACCGAAGAATTCCTCACCGGCTATGTATGGCCCACCCTCAAGGCTGGTGCCGTATACGAAGATAAGTACCTCCTCGGTACCTCCTTCGCTCGTCCTATCATTGCAAAGCGCCTCGTAGAAATCGCTAAGGCTGAGGGCTGCGATGCCATCGCTCACGGCGCTACCGGCAAGGGCAACGACCAGGTTCGTTTCGAGCTTTCCGTAAAGGCTCTCGCTCCGGACATGAAGATTATCACCCCCTGGCGCGAGTGGAAAATCCGCTCCCGCGAAGAGGCTATCGAGTACGCAAAGGCTCACAATATCCCCATCGCTACTGCCAACAAGACCTACTCCATGGATCGCAACATCTGGCATCTCAGCCATGAAGGCTCCGACCTTGAGGATCCGGCCAACGCACCGAAGAACGAAATGTTCCTCATCTGCAACGCTCCTGAGAACGCTCCGGATCAGGCTGAGACCATCTCCATCGACTTCGAGGAAGGTGCTCCGGTAGCTATCAACGGCGAGAAGCTCTCCGCTAAGGCTATGGTTGAGAAGCTCAACGCCATCGGTGCAAAGCACGGTATCGGTATCGTCGATATCTGCGAGAACCGTCTCGTCGGCATGAAGAGCCGCGGCGTTTACGAGTGCCCGGGCGGTGCTATCCTCTACTACGCTCATCGCGAGCTTGAGTACCTCTGCCTCGACCGCGCGACTCTCCACTACAAGGAAGTTGTCGCTCATCGCTTTGCCGAGCTCGTATACGACGGAATGTGGTTCAGCCAGCTCCGCGAGGCTCTCACCGCTTTCGTTGACAACACCCAGCGCACCGTTACCGGTACTGTTACCCTGAAGCTCTACAAGGGCTCCATCATCAGCGCCGGCTCCAAGAGCCCATACAGCCTCTACGACCATGATATGGTTACCTTCGAGGAGGATGAGGTATACAATCAGGCTGATGGCACTGGCTTCGTAAATCTCTTCGGCCTCCCGCTGAAGGTTCGTGCTCAGATGCAGGAGCGCGCCGGTCTGTCCCATGAGTGATGCGCTCTGGGGTGGGCGATTCACAAAGACAACCGATGAAATGGTAAACGATTTTCAGGCGTCGATCTCTTTTGATCGGCGCCTCTATCGTGAAGATATTGCCGGCTCTATCGCCCACGCGACCATGCTTGCCAAAACCGGCATTATCACCGAAGAGGACAGAGATGACATCATCTCCGGCCTCAAGGATATTCTCGGACAGATTGACCGGGGCGAGTTCGACTTCTCCGTCACTCTGGAGGATATCCACCTCAATATCGAGAAACGCCTCACCGATGCTATCGGCGCGGCCGGCGGCAGACTCCATACTGCCCGCAGCCGCAACGATCAGGTAGCTCTCGACACCCACATGTATGTCCGCCGTGAGATAGTCTCCATCATGGAGCTTATTCGCGATCTCCAGCAGGCTCTCCTTGGGACTGCCGACAAGTACAAAGAGGTCATCATGCCCGGCTACACTCATCTGCAGCGGGCACAGCCGATTCTCTTCGGCCATCACCTCATGGCTTACTTCTCTATGCTCAGCCGTGACTTCGAGCGCATGGAGGGAGCATATCGCCGGGCGGATATCATGCCGCTGGGCGCCGGAGCTCTCGCCGGTACCACTTTCCCTATTGACCGGGAATTTGTGGCCGACGCCCTGAACTTCGACCGCATTTACCTCAACAGCATGGATGCCGTCAGCGACCGTGACTACTCTCTGGAGTTCATGAGCGCTGCCGCCATCGCGATGGTTCATCTCTCCCGCATCTCTGAGGAGATTTGCCTCTGGGTTACCAGAGAATTCTCCTTCATCGAGCTGGACGATGCTCACTGCACCGGCTCCTCCATCATGCCGCAGAAGAAAAACCCGGATGTTTCCGAGCTGGTTCGCGGCAAGACCGGCCGCGTCACCGGTCACTTGATGGCGCTCCTGACTGTAGTTAAGGGATTGCCCCTTGCCTACAACAAGGATTTGCAGGAGGACAAGGAAGGTCTCTTCGATACCATCGACACCCTGAAATTCTCTCTGGCCGTCTATGCCGCCATCATCCGCGGCATGAAGGTTCGTGAGGATATTATGAAGAAGGCTGTCACCGAGGACTTCTCCAACGCTACCGATCTGGCCGACTATCTGGCCAAGAAGGGTCTGCCCTTCCGTCAGGCTCACGCCGTCGCCGGCACCGCTGTCGGCATGGCCATCGAGCGCGGTATTTATCTGGCCGACTTCACTCTCGATGAGCTGAAAGAGCTGTCCCCACTCTTCGAGGAGGACATCTACGAGGCTATCAGTCCCGAGACCTGTGTCCGTCTCCGCATCTCTCTCGGTGGCACCGGCTACGACTCTGTAAAGATGCAGCTTGCTGCCGGTGTGAAGCTCCTGTCTCAGGAGGCTGCCGCCATCAGCCAGCTCAGTGCAAAGCAGGTTGATCCGGCTACCCTTGACCTGTCAAAGAAACCAAAGCTCGGCTGGGCTGAATAATAAACGACAAAATCAGTCCCTTCCATTGTGCAGGGACGGATTTTTGCAGGAAATGAGGAAGTTTTGGACTATATCTGCTTCTTTAATGAGCAAAGACCAGCATATTCACTTAATTATTTAACTCCGGTTCAGTACCGTGAACGGCATTGTGCGAATACTGCTGGCTAATGTTAATTTTCCCGTGAATAAAATTTGTACCCTTTGTGTCTAAAATATCTTGACTAGTGCAAGGACACACTCAGACAATCCGAAATACAATAGAGTCCGCCCTTTCTAAGGGCGGGGGAGCGCCGTCAGGCGCTGGTGGGTTAATCCAATGACAAGTCAATCCGCCGGAAGCTGGCGAACCCTCCACCATGCTTCGCATGGTCCCCCTCCCTGGACGCCAGGGAGGACACACTCAGACAATCCGAAATACGATAAAGTCCGCCCTGGACGCAGGGAGGACACATACCGCCACAGTCAAATAACCTTCCCATTTGGGGAAGGTGGCCGAGCGTAGCGAGGACGGATGAGGTAGCATAGTCAACAACCGCAATTTACATAGACAAACGGAGGAACAACCATGAAACTTATGAGCAAACTGAAGAAGAAGCAAATCTGCGCGGCTCTTGCCTGCGGGCTGCTGCTCAGTATGGGCGGGCAGTGGGGGGGGCTGAGGCCGCCGGGATTGCTGTCATTGGACATATTAATAGAGACGGCCTTGCTGAAGGGGAGAAAAATCAGTACATTGAGGGTAATGCGCATTCACAAGCCAGGTCTTCTAACTATGAAGGAATCGCTTCAGGCGCGAACTATACCATAACCGGAGGAGATTGGGGCAGTAAACGTTTTTACGGCGGACATAAAGATGCTGCTATTCTTGAAAACAACTATATAGGCGTAACCGGGGGAACCTTTAGCGGCGGCATTTATGGTGCCTATTTGAATACCGGTACAACAGGTATTACGCGAAATAATAAAGTTGAGATAAAAGGCGGAAAATTTAACGACTTTACTGTAACGGGTGGCAATGCATATGACGGTGCTTCGCTGAATAATACGGTCATAATGTCCGGGATTACAAACTTTGCTAAAACGGAGTGGTATTCTTTTTCTTCAATCACAGGTGGTGACTCTGAAAATAATACGGCTTCCGGTAATCAGGTAATAATTAGTAATAGCACAATTTCAGATGCGGTAATACAGGGCGGACGTACCGGTGGTAAAAAGGACAAAGCTTATGGAAATAGGGTAGAGTTGGTAAATTGCACGTATACGATTACTACTGCTTCTTTTTATATTGGGAATACCTATGCTATAATAGGTGGTCGCGGTAAAACCTACACAGGTGATAGTGCAAGCAGCGTTTATGATAATACAGTTGTTTTAGGCGGGGGAAATAGCTTACAAGCAGATGTGTATTTATCCACCGTGCAAGATACGAGTATTTTGGGTCCTGCGTCTTTTATCCCAAATTATAAAGCTAGTGAAGGCAGCAACGGTACGCTGGAGGTCAGGGGTACTAATAAAATACTATGTTATAAAGATCCATGGGAAGATGACCCTCCAAAATATTATTGCGGCAACGTCTATGCCCACAATGCCACGGTAAAATTCTATCTGACGCCGGACTTGTATACTGATAGCACTCAGGTAATGCTGGCTGCAGAAAAGACGGTCAATTTCAACAACTCACAGATAGAGCTCTACGTACCGGACCTCGTGGCGCTGAAAAATGCGGGCGAGATTACTTTAGTGGAGATTGTGAAAAATGAAGATGAAGGCAAGATTCTGCCTGATGGCAAGATTCTGCATGATGGCACCACCATTACCGTGCCGGACCCTGTGCTGGATGTAAGGCTAAGTCCCAAATATTATAGTGTTGAAGATGTAGATGACGAAGGCAAAGTCAAAGTCAAAGACATAAAGCTCACCATCACCGGCAATGCTATGACGCTGGGAGCCAAGGAGGATGCCAAGTCCCCGATGGAGACCCAGGCGGCTGGTGTATCCCTCGTCAATCTGGGGGCGGATATGGTGGCAGACCGCTCCATGAGCAGCGCTGCGGCGGCGGTGGCGGCTGAGCGGGCCGGGGGCAGCAGCTCCACGCTGGTCCCCTATGCCGGCATGGGCGGCGGCAGTCTCCGTATCGAGTCCGGCTCCCATGTAGATATGAACTCATGGAATATAGCAGTGGGCTTCGCCAAGGAAGTGGAGAACAAGAAGGGCAAGCTGATGTTCGGCCCGATTGTCGAGTACGGCCGGGGCAGCTATGACTCCTACCTCGACAATGGCACCCACGCCGACGGCAACAGCAGCTTCTATGGTGCCGGGTTCATTGCGAAGCAGACATATAAGAACGACCGCTATCTGGAGGGCAGCCTGCGGGTGGGCCGCATGAAGAACGAGTACAATCGCGTGGCGGGCGGCATTGATACCGGCTATGACAACAGCGCTGCCTACTACGGTGCCCATATCGGTGTGGGCAAGATCGTGAAGCTCAACGAAAAAGATACGGTGGACTACTACGGCAAGCTGTTCTACAGTCATCAGAACGGCAGCACGGCCACCCTGCGCTCTGGGCATGTGTATGACTTTGACGCGGTGGATTCCTTCCGTACTCGGCTTGGAATGAGGTACAACCGCAAGCTGGCGGTTGGTAATCTCTATGCGGGGCTGGCGTGGCAGCATGAGTTCGACAGCCGGTGCGATGCTACCGTGCATTTCGGCGGCCTGAGCACCAGCGCACCGGCACCGTCCATGAGGGGTGATTCGGGGATCATCGAGCTGGGCTGGAAGGCAACGGCGTGGAAGAATGTGACGGTGGACCTGAATATGAATGGCTGGGTCGGTAAGCAGCGTGGTATCAGTGGCGGTGCTTCGCTGCAGTGGAGTTTCTGATTTTGAGGCAAAATAAAAGTGTCAGTGGGATGCTTCCCACTGACACTTTTTATGTATCAACAGAGTACAGTTTTCATCAACACACTGCAGGCCAACGCGCTACAGGACCATCAGCAAAGTGCCGGCTCCTAATAAATTCTTTCATTGTATCGTCATTTTTGACAATGAGTGTAGATGTTTCTCGACTGCTGTGCAGAAACCTTTTGAAAAGCGTGATTTATGGCGGACTTTTCTTTCTTTTTTGTTGAAAAACACTTCTACTTTTTGTATAATCAAAAAATAAATCCTAATTATTGATTTGATTTATATATGAGAAAGGAAGAATGTGATGGCAGCAGCAAATGTTTCCCACAGTACAAGGAAATTCAGCATTAGAACCAAGATAGTGGCCTTGGCCGGTATCCTGATGATTGCCCTGTCAGCGATGCTGTCCTGGTTCCTGTATGAAAGTGTTGAGGAAGTCGCCATATCACTGGCCGGCGATAAGGGTATGTCGGTAGCCACAGTCGTAGGTGACAGCCTGGACAAAGCCAGAGCAAAGAAACTGGTGGCCGGCAATGACGCAGCGGCCTATGAAGCTGCTCACAAGCACTTGACCGAAATAAAAGATAAATACAAAGCCGCCTATATCTATCTGCTGAAGATGGACGGCGGCAAGGCCGTATTTGCCGCCAACAGCGGTCCGGAGGCCTACGGTGACGACTTCGGCAAGTCTGCTGCTTACTTCAATGATGTTATGTCCGGCACCTCCCGAGCTGATGACTATATCGACGAAGTAGAAGGCAATCACATTGTTACCTGCTATGTCCCCTTCAAGGACGAGACCGGTAAGATAATCGCCGTCCTCGGTGTCGATGCAGATGCAAACCACGCCTACGCAGCCCAGATGGAAAACTTCCATAAGGCTCTCATGTGGAGTGGCATCAGCCTGGTAGTCGCCCTCGTTCTCCTCTCCATCGTTGCCACCGCTATCACCAGAAATCTCTGGGTCGTAAATGATAAAATCTACGACATCGTTTCCAACAACGGTGACCTCACTAAGAAGCTTGAAGTAGAATCCGGCGACGAGACCGAGAACATTGCTGATAATGTAAACGAACTCATCGAATACATCAAAGGAATAATGCTGCACATCGACAGCGATTCCGAATCCCTCAGCACCTCGGCCAAGCAGGTATCCGACAACCTCTTTGCCGCCCAGAGCGAAATTCGCGAAGTGTCCACCACCATGGAGACCCTCTCCGCCGGAATGGAAGAGACCACCGCCATGGTAAATCAGGTCAACAGCGATGTCCGCGGTGCCGAGCAGGCAGTCGCCTCTGTAGCCGACGAAGCAAAGGAAGGCCAGCGCCTCACCGAAGAGATAAAGCAGCGTGCCGCAGCCATCTACAAGGAAGCCCACGAGACAAAGCAGGCAGCTGCCAATGAATCTCAGCGCTGCGTAGCCCTCCTGAATGAAAAGATTGAGCGCTCCAAGTCAGTAGAGCAGATAAACACCCTCACCGATGATATTCTGAAGATAGCCAGCCAGACCCGCCTGCTGGCTCTCAACGCCTCCATCGAGGCAGCCCGTGCCGGTGAAGCCGGCCGCGGCTTCTCCGTAGTAGCCGAGAACATCAGCAAACTAGCTGATGAGTCCACCAAATCCGCCGCACAGATTCAGGAAGTATCCGCCGATGTAATCAGCGCCGTCTCCGAGCTCTCGGAGGAAGCAACCAAAGCCATCGACTACATGAACAATGCTGTATCCGACGGCTACGACAAGCTGATACAGACGGCGCAGGACTACGACCGTGACGCCGACAATCTGGCTGAGAGCATGGGACGCTTTGCCGAGACATCAGGAGATGTAGGCGAGCGCATGAACAGCATCAAGGAAGCCATGGAAGGCATCAACATCGCCAGCGACGAAGGAGCTCGGGAAGTCACTAATGTGGCCGGAACAGCTCAGCAGCTGTCGGTACGGTTCTCCGATATCGGAGCTGAAGCGGAAGAAACTCAGCAGATATCCGAGAAACTCGATAGTGAAGTCAAGAAATTCAAACTGCGGTAAGAGACTATAAAACAAAAAAGCTGCTGCAAGTTACCTGCGGGTGCTTGCAGCAGTTTTTTTAGAGAAAATACGGATGCGTTTCGAGCGTAAAGTCGAGCGTAAATTTTTACGCTTGAATTTAAAATTCTTTTATAAACATAGAGCGTAATTTAAATAGATACGTGTTTGTAGCCGGGACAGCTCCTTTTTATTGGGCGCGGCGCTTGCCGGTCATTCGCTCGACCTTCAGGGCAAAGCAGCGAGTCCGGGCAACAGCCTCGGGATTCAGCGGGGCAGCCTCGGCACCGTAGTGACGAAGGATGATGCGGAAGGCCCTTTCCTTATCAGCATCGGGGACGATGACCATTCTCCCCTGCATGATTACGGATGAGTAATTCATACTGTACTTGCAGGCTTCTTTTGCTCGATTAATCTGATGGTCAACATCTACCTCGAATGCCGCTTTGTTGTCACGGGCAATCAGCTCATATTTCTTTCCGGCCTCGGCGGTACCGTGGAAGTAGATAGTCAGCTGACCATCGGCATCATCCTCGCCGAAGCTGAGGGGAATGATATAGGGATAGCCGTCATCGCCGTTGAGCGCCAGACGGCCGGCATCGGCAGCGGCCAAGATTTTCAGCATTTCCTCCCGGTCGGTGATTTCTCTGTCTGTTCGTCGCATAATTATCCTCCCTGATTAATTCGTATTTTTTATTCGCTTCCATTATCAGCCCACTTGGTTGATTTGTCGAGGGGCAATTTGCGGACAAGACGGGAGGCTGACAGGTATACTTGCGGACAGGCTTGTGATTAGCGGCAGTAAAATGTATAATGACTCCGAAATAAATGATAAAGGTTGGTTGAATTTTGAGTCCAAAAACAAGATGTCACATCCTGCTGCTCATCACAGCTGTTGCCTGGGGCTCCGGCTTTCTCGCCCAAAAGGAAGGGGCGAGTCTGGAGCCTTTTACCTTTAACGGAGTCAGATTCCTTTTAGCCGGACTGCTGCTCATTCCGGTATTTCCTTTGCTGGATCGCCTGAGAGGATTTACAAAGAATGGTCAGAGTACGGTGGGGCGAAAGAGTATCTTTAGCCGGGCAGAGCTGCTGGCCGGTCTGATCTGTGGTCTGGTGCTTTCCACTGCGGCAAACCTTCAGCAGGTGGGAATGTTCTATCAGGCTGATGCCGGTAAGGCAGGGTTTATCACGGCACTGTACATTATATTTGTTCCGCTGCTTGGTCTTTTGGCCGGACGGAAAATCAGCATGGTTATCTGGGGCTGTGTCTTTTTAGGAATGTTCGGCTTCTATCTGCTGACGATGGCAGGGCAGGGAAATTTTTCCTTGGAGCCGGGAGATTTTTTCATTCTGTTTTGCGCTGTCGTCTTTGCCGGTCACATCATGATAATGGAGCGATATGCGCCGGGGCTGGATGGAGTCCGTCTGGCGTCAATGCAGTTTATTGTGGCAGGACTGTCCAGCCTGCTGGTGATGGCTCTGCTGGAGCATCCTACATGGGAGTCTGTCTATGCCTGCCGTCATGCGATACTCTTCGGGGCACTGGTCTCCACCGATATCGGCTACACTCTGCAGGTAGTAGGACAGCAGCACGCCGACCCGACGATAGCCTCTCTGCTGATGAGTCTGGAGGCCGTCTTTGCGGTCATTTTCGGCTGTATCTTCTTGGGGGAAATATTGACCATGACGGAGGTTATAGGCTGTGTGGTAATATTCGTGGCCGTAATAATTCCGCAGGTGCTGGAAAGCCGCCAATAGATTTTTCCTTGTAAATCGTTGAAGAAAATGCTAGGATTGTTATTGTTTTTAGTGTGATTTTTGTGCGAGAAGGTTGGTGTCTGCAATGAAGCTTCTTGTTTGCGGTGGCATAGCACTCATCCGCAGGGCTATGATGACTGAGAGGATGGAAGCCATGAATAAGGGCGAGAGGTCGAGACGACGGCAGCGGGGCTTCATGCTGCTGGAACTGGTGGTGGTAATGGGCATCATCGGTCTGCTGGCGGCAGTAGCTGTGCCGAAGTTTACCGATACGATGACCGGTGCCCGGACAGCAAGAGTCCAAGCGGACATGCAGGTGATAAATTCGGCCATTGTCATGCGGATGGCTGAAAAGGGTGTGGCTCCGACGACACTCTCCGACCTGTCGGACTATGTGAATAACATCTCTGACCTGAAGCCGCCCTCCGGGACGGTGTATCTGAAGTCCGGCGAGACTGCTTCGGCAACGGAATATACTCTGGCCACCGGTGGCTCGGAGGCGCTCTTCGCCGGTCATAAGTTGAGCGAGATAGGCAAGCCGGGGGCATCCTCTGGCAGTTAGTAAAAGGCTCCCCTCTAGGGGAGCTGGCGCCGAAGGCGTCTGAGGGGTAACCAATAATCAGCCTAGTAGGCTCCCCTCTAGGGGAGCCGGGGCCGGAGGCGCCTGAGGGGTAACCAATAATCAGCCTAGTAGGCTCCCCTCTAGGGGAGCTGGCGCCGAAGGCGCCTGAGGGGTAATAGCTAAAAGAATTCTTTTGCGTCCCCATACGCCCTTTGGGAACTGTCCCTGTAGTTGAGCTTATATTGATGGATGAAAGAGGAGACGCACATGAGTGACAGAAAAATTCTCTTTCATTGTCGTTATCAGGCGCTGACAATTATGGCAGCGCTTTTTTGCTGTCTGTATTTCCGGGGAACGATTACACCGGAGACGATTGCCGCGGCGGTATTTCTGTCAATAACGGCAGCGGTGGACTGGCGGTTCGGAGTGATTCTCGATCGGGTCTCCGCTGCTTTTTTCATTTTTGTCACGGTGCTGAAGCTGGTAGACGGAGCTGACTGGCAGGGGTGTCTTATCGGCGGACTGGGCGGCGGTGTATTCTTCTTCCTGCTGCGGCAGCTTTCGGGCGGCGGGCTTGGTCTCGGCGATGTGAAGCTGGCGGCGGTGATAGGCTGGTGGCTGGGGTCGGAGCGTTGTCTGCCGGCGATTATTCTTGCCTTTGTTACGGCAGTGCCGGTGGCGATGGCCCTTCTGCTGGGAGGTCGATATGGCTGGAGGTCGGCTCTGCCCTTTGGACCGTTTCTGGCGTTGGGTGCCTGGCTGTCACTTTTGTTTCACCGAGAGATATATGCTTTTTGGAGCTGCCTATGAGGAGCGCTGTGAAGAGTCGGCAGGGAGGATTTGTCCTGCTGGAGCTGATTGTCGTCGTGGGGATAATGGCGGCGACCGGAGCGTTTATCCTACCGCGAGCAATAGGCTCCATGGAAGACAGACTGAATGTTTACCGCTTGGAGCAGGAGGCGCAGCTGCTGGCGGAGGATGCTCGATACATGGAGCAGCTGGCGATGAATTATCGGCGCGTCAACAGCACATTCCCGGCAGTGACGGCCGATTCACTGCCGTATATTGAGATAAAGAGCAATGGCTATCGCCTGAGGCACGGCGACAGCACGATAATCCGGCGGCGGGATTTTGAGCCGCAGGACGGGATAACGATGAGCTGCAACCGCAGCAAGCTGGAATACGATGCCAACAGCGCGAATAATGCCACCGTCACCATTACGCGAAATGGTCGGAAAATGTATGTGATAGTTGACGTGGCCGGACGAGTTAGAGTGTCGCAGGTTCCGCCAAGCTAAAGAGGGGAACAGCTGATGATAAGACGGGAAAGAGAGAGGGGCTATCTCCTGACGGAGACGCTGGTGCTGGCAATATTGGTGCTGGCAGCGGCAGCCGCTTATGGAGTCTTTTACATTGCCTATAGGAATGTGGCGGCCAGCCGGGAAATGATATGTGCGGACTATCTGGCTCGCGAGCAGCTGGCCTATCTTGAGGCGGCGGCAGCTCCGGTCAGCTGCGGCTGGCTGGGACCGACAGGAGCGAACAGTCAGAATGGTATAGATTATACCGTGACAGCAGAAGTCTCGCCGGGAGATTTTGGCACGAAGCGGGCCGAGGTAACGGTGACATGGCGGCGACATGATGGCCGGAGTGGAGAGCGGCGAATCGTCCGCCTGCTTGAGGTGCCGTGATGAAGCATTCTGTAAAAGTTCGTCGGTCTGAGAGCGGCTTTTCTATGCTGGCGCTCATCATCGCAGTGCCGCTGCTGGCTATGATGCTGTGGACGATGGGTACCTTCGCGCTGTCTTCTCTGAGGAACTACAACCGGCTCCGGGCGGAGACGGAGCTGACCTCGGAACTGACCTTTGCCATGGAGCGGATATGTCGTGACCTCTCTTATGCGGAGAGTGCAGAGATGACTGCCTATGGACTGAAGGTGGCCACGAAGCAGAACAATTACGATACGGTACAGACGGTCACCTACACTCAGGACACGGCGGCGGACTGCAAGCCGATTCGCCGAAACAGTCAGCCAATTACGGGAGACAGTGATATCGGCCGCGTGGTGATAAAGGAGTTCGCCTGCCGGAAGGTTGGGCCGAAGACAATAGAGGTGGCCATTACCGGAGAGATAGGAGAATATGGTCTTTCCTATCGACTGCACACGGCGGTGACTTGTCTGAATGTGCATTGACCGGCGGAGAGGATGCAGATGATGAGAGAACGTGAGAAAGGCTTTGCGGTTGCCTGGGGAGTGCTGCTGCTATCAATGGTACTTTTCTTCATGGCGGGAGTGTATGCGCTGGGGGACAGGAAAGCGAAGGGCGCGGCCAGAGAACTGCTGGCTGCTGACTTGAGACTGGCAGCGGAAAGCGGTCTGGTGGTGGCCGCGGCTGAGCTGACTGAGAATGAAGCCCGAAGAAATATGGTGAACAGCAGAAGTGATGCGGTACTGTTTTCCACCATCACGGAGGGAGACGTCACCACTTATGTGTATCTGAAGAAAGACGGTGCCGGCGGCTTTCACGGACAGGCCACGGCCAGCACGAAGCGTTTGCTTGACTGGGATAAAAACAGCAAGGGAACCATCGGGACAAGAGCCGTGGGGCGAATAACTCAGCAGAGCGGAAAATATATTGTGACTTATTGGGAACATTGAGATGACAGCGTTAAAAGATTGGCTGATGACCCTGCGGGGAAAAATATCGGCGGGACTGGGACAGGAGTATTCTGCAGCCTGCGGTCTCTATGAGGACGAGGATGAGTATGCGGTTGCACTCGTCAGAGGAGACGGAAAGCCGACAGTCTGCCGACGCTTTAAGAAGGAGAATATAGCGGAAGATTTTGCCCGCTTTCTGGAGAGTCAGAGGGTAAAGCCGGAAGCGACGGCTGGAGCAATATTGCTGCCGGGAGTGACACTCCTTGACTGCTATGAGGAGGAGCTGGGAACTCTTCGCGAGGAAGAATTGAAGGAGGCTGCCGGCTGGAGCCTCATGACCAGAGAGACGGTCATGGAACGACAGATTTGGTGGGCGGCGGCGCCGGTAAAAAGGGACGAGGTGCCGACAGGCATCTTTCGCTTGGCCGCGATTTCACGGGAGGATGGCGAAGGCGCAGCGGCACTCTGCAAAGAACTGAAGATTGAGCCGCTGGCGGTCTTTGTTATTGGAACGGCAGATTGCTTTGGGGAAGCGGAGACTGGCTATCGTATCGGTGTGCCGGAGCTGCAGGGCGAGTCGGCAGGAGAAACGATAGATTCATCAGAGATGGCAGCGATGGCTCTTTGGGCAGATATAGGCGGAAAGCTGCCAGAAAAATACGAAGGGCGCCATCGTGACCTGACCGCAGGAGCGGCAATGAATTTCCTGCCGGAAGAGGAGCGACCGGAGAGGTATCGCTGGAAGGAGATAACAGCCGCGTTGCTGTCAATCCTGTTCCTGCTGCTGGGTGGATTTTTCCTGCGCAGCCAGCAGGAGCTGAAGACGGCAACCGATGCTTTCAGAAGTGAAGAAGCGCAGCTGAATCAGATGGACACGCAGAAAGATGAGAGGAAGCAGATGATAGCGCTGGAGAAGCAGGTACGGGAGCTGGAGGCGGACGCGGCAAGGCTGACCGCATATCGTCGGCCGGTAGCTCCTACGCTGGAGGCGCTTGGTGTGCATACGCCGGCGGGAGTAGTTCTTACGGAAATTTCCGGCGGATCGGATGGACTGGTGACGGTGAAGGGCGAAGCCCGAAGCCGGGAGCTGGCAGAAAAATTCATGGAAACCTACCGGCAAAGGATGAACCCGGGGACGATGAGGCTGAAAAGTATCTCTGAGGCCGGAGCCCAAAAGGACAGAGGAAGCTTCGCCCGGGAATTTGTAATCATCATCGGAGAGGAGAAACAGCAATGAAGCGGCCGCTGATGAAAAAAGAAAGCCGGCAGCTGTTGCTGTCGACTGTGGTGCTCGCTGTCCTGAGCATTTGTGCGTACCTCCTCCTGATTTGGGAGCCGCAGCAGGCAGAGCTGGCGAGCGTGTCCCTGAAACGCGCAGAGATAAAGACCGCTCGTCTGGAAATGGACAGCTTTAGCCGGCTGCATCCGGATTTGTCCGGCTATGGCCGGGAACTGAGGCGAAGATTTCAAAGAGCCAGCGGGATGTTTTTGCTGAGCGAGGGAGAGCATGAGGAGTTCTTTCACAGCACACTGCCGGGACTGGCGGAGCAGAGGGGGCTTACCGTCGAGGCGCTGGGAGCGGTGAGCCCGGCAGAAGGCAAGCAGTATGAACGACAGCCCGGAGAACTGCCGGAGAAGGTACAGCTGGGGCTTTGCCGCCTGACCGTCCGGGGAGACTATCGAGCGGTGACGGACTTCGTGGAGCGGCTGGAGCAGGGAGAGAAGTTTGCGGCGATAAAAAGCTGGCAGCTGAAGCCTGCCGGGAATAAGGACAGACAGGGAGAACTGCGGCTTGAAATGCTGGTAGAGGCATATGAGAGAAAGAAGTAAATAAAACCTGATTATACTTGTATTTGCCTGCTTTGTGGGCTATAATGCACAGTAGGCTATTGGGCTTATTTTACATTAATAAAGAGGTGCTGGATTTGGGAAAGCTGCGTTTTATGACAGCCGGAGAATCTCACGGTCCCTGCCTTACGGCAATAGTTGAAGGCTTGCCGGCAGGCTTCAGACCGGACATTGACAGGATAAATAAAGATATGGCACGACGCCAGCAGGGCTATGGCCGCGGCGGACGAATGAAGATAGAGACGGACAAGGCTGAGGTTCAGTCGGGTGTTCGCTTTGGTGAGACGCTTGGCTCGCCGATTACTCTGCGGGTGAATAACCGTGACTGGCAGAACTGGACCGGTCGGATGTCTCAGTTTGGCGAGCCGGAAGGGCCGGCAGTCACCGAGGCTCGTCCCGGACATGCTGACTTGGTGGGCGTGCTGAAGTACGACCGCAAGGATGCCCGCGACATACTGGAGAGAGCCAGCGCCAGAGAGACCGCTGCCCGGGTTGCGGTGGGCGGACTCTGCAAGGAGTTCCTGCGGGCGCTGGATGTCAGCGTTGCTTCCCATGTGGTGAATATTGGCGGTGTCACCGTCGACCGCAGCAAGATTGCGTCAGAAGCTATCGGCAATACCGACAGCGAGTTGAACTGCTGTGACCCCGCTGCCGAGGAAGCGATGAAGGCGAAGATAAGAGAGGCTATGGAGGCCGGCAACACTCTCGGCGGTGTATTTGAAGTCATCGTGCGAAATCTGCCGGTTGGTCTCGGCAGTCACATTCAGTGGGATCGTCGCCTCGACGGCAAGCTGGCTCAGGCACTCATGTCCATTCAGGCCATAAAGGGCGTTGAGATCGGCGAGGGCTTCGAATATGCGAATCTGCCGGGCAGCGAAGCTCACGACGAGATGTTTCTGGATGAAGCCGGGCACGTCTATCGCAAGACGAACCATGCCGGCGGTCTGGAAGGCGGCATGACAAACGGCGAGGAGCTGGTAGTCAGAGCCTGCATGAAGCCTATCCCCACGCTCATGACCCCGCTGAACTCCGTGGATATCCGCTCAAAGCAGCCGGTACTGGCATCAAAGGAGCGCAGTGACTGCTGTGCTGTGTCTGCGGCTTCAGTCGTAGGTGAGGCGATGGTGGCCATCACTTTGGCTACAGAAATACTGGAGACCTTTGGCGGTGACAATATCACCGATATTAAGAAAAATATTGCCGAATATAACGCACGCCTGATGGCAGCAATGTGATTTGGAGGTATTACTAATGAAGGAAGCAAGAAATATTGTTCTCACCGGTTTTATGGGTACCGGCAAGACCAGCGTAGGAAAGACTCTCGCCGAGTGGGTCACCTTTGACTTTGCCGACATGGATGCCGTCATCGAGAAGGAAGAGGGCAAGACCGTGCCGGAGATTTTTGCCGGCAAGGGCGAGGATTATTTCCGCAAGGTCGAGAGCGAAGTGGCTCAGCGTCTGGCCAAGGGCAATAAGCAGGTCATCGCTACCGGCGGCGGCACTGTAAAGAACCCGAAGAATATGGAGGCGCTGAGAGAAGCCGGAATTATCGTCTGCCTCACTGCTTCTGTTGATACCATTCTCCAGCGTACCGCTGCCGAGGGTGAGCGCCCGCTGCTGGATGCAGCCGGTGATGACCGCAGAGCCGCCGTTGAAAAGCTGCTGGCCGAGCGTGAAGCTCTCTACAAGGATGCCGACTATGTTATCGATACCGACGGCAAGACTCCCGACGATGTAGCCGGTGAGATATTCAGCCGCTTCGAGATGGACTCCGTAATGCTCCCCTCTTTCTAATGAAGTAAAGCAATCAGAATAAGGCATCATGCGATTGAATATGAAATTGTGATGAGATAATATGGAAAAAGATTTTGACATCGTTCGGGTGGAGCTTGGCCCGGACAGCTATGATATAGTCATCGGCAGCGGGGCATTGAACTGCCTCACGGACTTCATGGGAACGAAGAAGTACTCCCGCACGGCACTCCTCATCACCGATACGAATGTGGGCCCGCTCTACGCTGACCGGGTGAAGGCTCTGCTGGCAGCAGCAGGCATCACAGCAGCGGTGGCCACTATTCCGGCCGGAGAAGCCTCCAAGTCTCTTACGGTGGCTGAGGGCGTATTCACTACGGCCATAGAGGCCGGACTTGACCGACACTCTCCGGTGATTGCACTTGGCGGCGGTGTCGTCGGGGACCTCAGCGGCTTCATTGCAGCGACCTACATGCGAGGGGTTCCCT
>JAZLHS010000041.1:0-5995 GCA_045616885.1 Selenomonadaceae bacterium
CCGTTGCCGGAGACACCGGCGATGGCGTATATTTCTCCGGCTCGGATGGAGAGGGAGACATCCTTTACCACGGGGAGGCGGTTGCGGTCGGTGACGGTGAGATGCTCTATAGTGAGGACATTTTCACCGAAGACGGGGGGCTTTTTTTCCAGCGTCATTTCTATTTTGTGGCCCACCATGAGGTTTGCCAGCTCCTGAAGGGAAGTGTCGGCTACGGAGTGGACGCCTACCAGCTTGCCTCGGCGCATGATGCCGCAGCGGTCGGCGATGGCTTTTATTTCCTTGAGCTTGTGGGTGACGAGGAAAATGGTTTTGCCGCCGTCCCGGAGGCGGCGGATGATGTCCAGCAGGTATTCTATTTCCTTGGGGGCGAGGACGGCGGTAGGCTCGTCGAAGATGAGGATTTCTGCGTCACGGTAGAGCATTTTCAGGATTTCGGCCCGCTGCTGGACGGCGACGGGCACTTCGTCAATGCGGGCGGTGGGGTCTACCTCGAGACCGTACTCTTTGGAGAGGGCGGCAATTTTCTCGTTGGCGTAGTCTATGTCTACTACGGGAAAAAGACCGGCCACTTTTTTCATAGGTTCGGCACCCATGATGATGTTTTCGGCGATGGTGAAGTTCTCCACCAGCTTGAAGTGCTGATGAACCATGCCGATGTTCAGGGCGGCGGCTTTGATAGGGGAGTTTATTTGCTCCTTCTTGCCCCGGATAAAGATTTCTCCTTCCTCGGCTTCGTACATGCCGAAGAGGATACTCATGAGGACGCTCTTGCCGGCGCCGTTTTCGCCCAGCAGGGCAAAGATTTCCCCTTTCCTGACGGACAGGTTTATATCGTCGTTGGCAACTATACCCGGAAATCGCTTGGTGATGTGGCGAAATTCCACGATAGCTTCATTGTTTATGTTTTCCTTTTGGCCCATGATTTCACCGCCTGCTTTGGTTATTCTTGCATTATTATATAATTATATTCTTTTTGCGATGAGACTACAACAGAATTGTATGTGTCACCGGGGACTGTGTCACTGGGGACGGTTCTTGCTGACACATATTGCGGCAGGGGGCCGGCTGTGGTAGAGTATTGGTCATAAGCAACGACAACGGAGGAGAGGTGCAATGTCCTCTATAAAGATAATCGACAGTTCCCGGCGGTTCGGGAAGCGGCGTCATCGCCGCTATACCCGTCTGGCGGTGGTGGCATCACTGCTGTTCGCATTCGGATTCCTGCTGCAGTATGTGCTGGCAGCGGAGGACGAGGTGGAGAGCCGGACTGTCCGCCATGCGGTCAATGATGCCCGGAGCCGGCAGAGCGAGATTTTCGCTGACTGGTACGAGGAGCATCAGGAGCATCTGCGGCAGCTGGACCGGGTGTGGCAGGGCTACATCCTGATACAGCGTCAGTTTGCGGCAGAGGAAATAGGCGTAGAGACCACCGCCGAGCAGCTACGGAGACTGACCGGGCAGGCGGCGGAGGCAGAGAAGGATATCCGGGAGGCGAAGCCGCCCATGAGTCTCGATGGCGATGCCTATGACCTGACGGCCATCGTGTATCATCGGACGGCAGACTATGCCAAGGAGCTGCGGCAGATGGTGCGGGAAACCGGACGGGCGGCAGATAATTACTGCAAGTCCGAAGATGATGTGCCGCAGGAAATCATGAGCCGAAATCTCCGGGAGATATCGGTGCGGCTGGCACCGACGGCGCTGTTTACGGAGAAGGAAATCTCACGGCTGCGTAATCTGTTTATGTCTGAGAGCAGCCAGTAACAGATTAAACGATTAAACAGTGGGTACAATATTTTACAATGTTGTTGTATAATGAGGTCGGGTTATGGATATAACTATACTGCGGCAGCTGCTGGAGACAGGATCTATCCGCTGGTCAGCTCATTGTCTTGAACGGATGGGCGAGCGTGATATTTCACGGGAAGATGCGAAATCCTGCGTGAGGAACGGAGAAATCATAGAGGATTATCCGGATGACTTCCCCCATCCCAGTTGTCTGATTTTTGGATATTCTGTCGGGAGGGAGCCTCTGCATGCTGTCGTTGGGACAGACGGAGAATTCCTGTATTTCATTACGGTGTATCACCCGAATACGGTTAAATTTATGGAAGACCTAAAGACGAGGAGGCAATAACATGTGTATGTACTGCAAATGCAAGACCGTAACGCCATCTATCACTACGCATGTCGTTAATTATCACGGGTCGGTAATCGTGATAAAGAATGTTCCTTGTGAAGAGTGTGAGCAATGTGGAGAAAAGTATTACACTGATGAAGTTGCGGCAAGGATTGAAGAGCTGATAAATACAGTAAAGAATCTGATGCAGGAAGTTTCCGTGTTGGATTATCAAAAGGCTGCCTGATAGTATCTCCCGTTCATTAAAAGATGAGCGGGAGATTTTTTGTTGCAGGTGAATCTGTTATATGCTAGATTTAATTTAAAATCCATCAGCATGTTTAGAAAATAGAGGATAATATGTCATACATTACCATAGCCGCTCCGGTGCGGGCGGAGATAGTCATCAAACGCTCCCGGTTCATCGCCAGTCTTGCTCCGGTGGAGACTGAGGAGGAAGCGAGAGAATTCGTGACGGCGGTGAAGAAGGAATTTCACGACGCCCGCCACAATCCTTCCGCCTGGATACTGACCCCGGCGGGAGACAAGCAGAAGTCCAGCGACGACGGAGAGCCAGGCGGCACCGCCGGTCAGCCGATACTGTCGGTGCTGGGGAAGAACGGCCTCACCAATGTGGCCTGCGTGGTGACCCGCTACTTCGGCGGCATCAAGCTGGGGGCAGCCGGTCTTGTTCGAGCTTACGGCGACACGGCGGTACTGGCCATCAATGAGGCGCAGAAGCTGTCGGTGGGCGAGTACAGCCGCCTTGCGGTGACCTGCGACTATAATCTCTATGGGACGCTGGAGAATTTCTTCCGGAAGAAGGAGCTGCGGATAACGGATACCGCCTACGCTGCCGATGTGACGGCAGAGCTGCTCATCGAGCCGGACGGGAAGGAGCCGCTGATGGCGGAGCTGACCGACCTGCTGAATGGACGGATAAGCTTTGAGGATCGGGGGACATCCCAGCTGGCGGTACCGATTTAGAAAGCTCTCGTGAATGTCCTCCCTGGGGTTCATGGAGGGGAAGCATGCGAAGTATGGTGGAGGGTACGCCTACGCAGAATAGATGAAGTTACAGTTAGATGAACCCACCACCGCCTGATGGCGGTTCCCCGCCCTTAGAAAGGGCGGACTGTGGGTGAGACTGACAAAATTTTCAAATAACTTCCTATGAATTACTGATTTGTGCTAAAATAATAAGAATAGTTTTGATTTCATCAAGATGACGGACAGGAAGAAATACCATGGCTCAGACTGACAAAAAAGAGGCGACGAAGCCCAACAGAAAATCGACAGCGAAGCCGGTAAGCAAAGCTGCCGCTCAAAAGAAAACAGCAAAGAAATCAGTGCGAAAGATTATTGCCATGCCGCAGGTGCAGGGCTGTCATATTATTGCCATCGTCAACCAGAAGGGCGGCGTCGGCAAGACCACTACGGCGGTGAATCTCGCTTGTGCGCTCGGCCGACTGGGACAGAAGGTACTGCTCATCGACTGCGACTCTCAGTGCAATGCCACCAGCGGTGCCGGCTTCAGCCATGACAGTGTGAAGGCATCCATCTACGACCTGATGAGCGGTGATGTGACCTTCGAGGATGCTGTCCTCAATACCCGCTACGATTTCGATCTTATCGCCGGCAGTCGTAATATGGCTGGTGCCGAGGTAGAGCTGGCGAAGCTGCCGGAGGACGGACGCTTTATCCTCCTGAGAGACAGCATTACCGAGGCCGAGAAAAAGTACAACTTCGTCCTCATCGACTGCCCGCCCTCTCTGGGCATGGTAGCGGTAAACGCCCTCACGGCCGCCGATGGTGTGCTGGTACCGCTCCAGTGCGAGTACTATGCGGTAGAGGGTCTATCCCTGCTGGTGCGAACCATCAACGATAATGTAAAGAAGTTCCTGAATCCCCGGATAAAGGTAGAGGGTATCCTGCTGACAATGTACGACAGCAGGGCGAAGCTCACTACAGATGTAGCCGAAGGCGTCCGGGCTCTGTATCCTGATGTGGTGTACGATACAGTCATCCCCCGCTCCGTCCGCATAGCCGAGGCACCCAGCTTCGGGATGCCGGTACTGGTACATGATCCGTCAAATAAGGGCAGCGAGGCTTATGTCCAGCTGGCCGAGGAGGTTATTAACCGTGGCAAGTAAGAAACATGGTCTGGGCAAAGGCTTGGACGCATTGTTCGGCAATAAAAAAGAGGCTGCTCCTCAGACAGTGGAGCAACCAACAGCAGTGGGCACACCGCTGGAAATAGAGCTGGAGAAGATTGTCGCCGCCAAAGACCAGCCGCGAAAGTCTTTCGATGAGGCGTCCATGAAGGAGCTGGCAGCTTCCGTCATGCTTCACGGCGTTGTCACGCCGGTCATCCTCCGCAAGCTGGAGGGTGAGGACAAGTATGAGCTGGTCGCCGGCGAACGCCGCTGCCGGGCTGCGAAAATGGCCGGGCTGAAGACCGTGCCGGCAGTCATCAAGGAGTACGGCGATGCGGAGATGAGCGAAGTCGCGCTCATCGAGAACATTCAGCGCCGTGACCTGTCTCCCATTGAAGAAGCGAGAGCCTATGTGACTCTCATGGAGACCTATGGTCTCACTCAGGAAAAGCTGGCTACCAGAGTTGGACGCGGCCGCTCCCTTATCGCAAACCTCGTCCGTCTGCTGGAGCTGCCGGCGGTCGCCATCGAGGCACTGGAGAACGGCACTATGACCATAGGTAATGCCCGTCCGATTTTGGCGATTGCCAAGGAAGAAAACCGCATTGCCGCAGCGAAGGAAATCATGGCAAAGGGATTGTCGGCTCGTGCCGCTGAGGCACTTTGTGCCCGTATCGCCGCTATGGAGAAGAAAGCAGCGGAGCCGCAGCCGGAGAAGAAGACCGAGAGCCTTGCCGGAGCGGATGAACTGTTCCTGAAGGAGAGCGAGGACAAGCTGAAGCTCTATCTGGGGACTATCGCGCACATCAAGCTGGGTCAGAAAAAGAGCCGCATCGAGATAGAGGTCTCATCCCGTGAGGAGCTGGAGCGGGTGCTGGGCATCCTGAGCGAACGCCATGAGAGCGATGTAGAGAGCAAGAAGGAAGCTCTCCGTGCCGCCAGCCGGAAGTTTACTATCTGAAGGGAGATAAAGAATTTTGGGCTTCGTACAAGCAAATATGACAAATATAGTGATGGGACTGGCCGGGCTTTCCGCTGTGCTGCTCATCTGGAATATCTGCCTGCAGGTGTCGCTGTCGGGCTTGAAGAAACGGTACAGTCAGATGATGATGGGAGACGAGACCGGCAAGAATTTCGAGCAGATGCTGCTGGCTCATATCGCCAAGACCGACCGGGTAGAGGAAGAAAACCGGGAGATAAAGGCGGAGCTGAAACGCATCTCCGACCTCCTGAATATCTCGGTCAACCGCATCGGCGTTGTTCGCTTCTCGGCCTTCAAGGACACCGGCAGTGACCTGAGCTATGCAGTGGCACTGCTCGACCAGAATAATGACGGCGTGGTATTCTCCAGCATCTTCGGCCGCGAGGATTCCCGCAGCTATGTGAAGCCGATAAAGAACGGTGCCAGCACCTATACACTCACCGGTGAGGAGCAGGACGCTATCCGACAGGCAAAAGAGTGGAAATAATTTAATGGAATAGACACAAAAAAGGAGCCGTAAGGGCTCCTTTTTATATGCTTATGAAAGCCTCCCCTCTAGGGGAGGTGCCGAGCATGGCGAGGCGGAGGGGTAATAAAAGATATACTTTACCTCAAGTTAGGGAAATTTTGTTCAAGGAATTTTCCGATTGCTTCTCCGATGATTTTCTTCGCCGTGGCATCGGGATGAAGTCCGTCGGCGCTGTGGCTGTCCCGGAGCCAGCCGTTTTCATCGAT
>JAZLHS010000042.1:0-5898 GCA_045616885.1 Selenomonadaceae bacterium
ATTCAAACGATCTTATCGCAAGACTGGCATTTCTGAATGAACTCATATAACTACTGCCCAGTCCAGCATTCAATATCATAGAAAATATCATTGATTTAGTCGGCAAATTGATTCCCCCCTTCACAAAAATTTGCTATAATATAAAAAAGGATGGTGATTGTGCATGTATACTATATGTGTTTTATTCATTTCCCTTTTGTTATTCTGTATTTTGTCTATTATTTTTATGCTGTTAATACCAGAAGCTGTTGTTTACCCTTTAGCGTTGCTATATCTATTACTAAAAACAATATGTTCATTCATCATTTCATTTTTTTCTAAATGCCGCAAATTATTCTTCCACCATTCTGTGGTTCACTCTTAATTATTATTTCCCTTGCCGCTCGTTTGAGCGGTTTATTTTTTTATGCTTTTTTCAATTATTTCCGCCCATTCCTTGAGACCTTCCCAACTTCGTTCCATCCAAAAATCAAGCTTTGCATATCTTATCAAACAAACCGCCGCTTCTTTTAAGACCAAATCCCGCCAGTTGTTTCACCCCAAACGCAGCTCCTAAATTAGCTGCTGTTCGGGAAAATTTTTCCAATCTTGGATCTATTTTCCCCAAAGCATTAAATACCTCATTAGTTTGATTGCCAAAGGCCTGCATCAGCCCGCTACCAGACTGCAATGTTTTATAAATGTGCTATCTTGCATACCTTTCAATATAAAAGATACTATAAAATTTTTATTAGCCATTTCATTTTTAATCTCCCTTTAATCATAATTGTGATATACTATTGATGAGGTGATTGATATGAATAAAATAATTGCTGGTATCATTGCCGGATTTCTTGCTGTTTTATTTTCAGGGCTATACATATCTTTAGCGGCGGCTGTTCAGCCAAATTTACTTTTTGTTCACTGTGTTTTAGCCTGTACTGGTTCTCTTATCATTTGGAAAATTATTTATCCATTTGCTGCGTGGATTTTTGACATAACATTTTCCGCAATCAACTCATAATATTCTGTCATCTCGTTTATAGTCAGGCCTAAAAAGAACTCAATCGATGTAAAGGACGCAAGCGCCATGTTTATGGCCAGCGTCCTTATTTCTTTTGTCTCTTTTAGGCCTGTCCGAGTAAAAAACCCGCCACCGGCAAGACTACATTTCTAAAATCAACCGCAGGCAACTGCTCAAGCTCTGTTACGGTTACGCCCATAAGCTTTGCTGCAAGCACAGCCTGAAATTTCATTGAAAGAAATACGCTTGGCGACATATCACCCATAGTCCGGACCTGCTTCTCCGCTTTAATCAGATCAGCACCAGTAAGCATATTCACATCTATATCAAACTCTTTTTTCCCATTTATTTCCTTTGTTAATTCAATAGTCATATACTCACCCTCCTATAACTCCAACAACGGCAGCCTTTATAATTTCAAAGGTGCCATTGGCTATTTTCTGCATTGTTGAATTTTCTGTCAAATAATCTATTCCCTTCGGCGTGATGGCCAAATCGTCCAACAGCTTGACATACTTCCAGGCGGCTCCCATAACGCCGACCTTTTCCGCGCCTTCTATATATCCATCATCCAGCAGGTGTACCAGCACATACGACCAATATCTTGTATTTATTCCGTGCAGCTGCTTATAATTATTTATATCGTCAGCGTTCGGGGTATCGCCTTTTTTCAGGCATTTATACAAATAGCTGAGTATTTCAAAGACAATAACATGGTAGTCATCAGCTGCCATTCCATCCTCCTAAAGAAATCAGGCGGGCATTGTGCCCGCCATTTTTCTTTTTTTTTTCTTACGCCAAACCGAGTGCTGTCCGTACAGTCGCCAGAAAATCCGTCCCTCTGATGCTGAAGATATAATTCAGCGGGTCAATTTCCACTGCCGTCGTGCCGTCGAACTTCACCTTGAGATAAGCGACACTGAACTCATTGGAGCTGTCAGTGGTCGCGTTGTTCTCGAACTTGCCGAGGCTTACCTTCTTGGGAGTTACCCGCATGGTGACGGCGCACTGCTTCGTCACATATTCACCGCTTCCGGCATCGTACTGCTCGACGGCACCCAGGCATTCAAGCTGATGCGTAATCGGCTGGGCAAGCTCCAGCAGGTCATCATTGACCGTCCGCCAGTTGATGGTGGCACTCATTGCCGAGATATTGCCGGGGTTGATAAGGTCAACCTCACCGCCGACGCCGGAGCCCTTGAGGCTCTCCGTCATATATTCGACATCCGGCAGGGTGATATCGGCAATGCCCATCTTGCGGTTGCCGTCCTTCCATACGGTAAAGCCTATCAGTCTGTCTCTATGCTGCATTATTCAATTCACCCCTTCCATCACTCAAACAAGGTGGCCATATATGCCGGATCATATTCCTGAACAAATTCAATATCACGGGCCGGAGCCGGCGGCGTGAAGTAGACATGAAAACGGATTATTCCGTCCATCAGGTCTGTAACCGGGTTTTCGTCCTCGCGGAACTCTACCCGCCCACCCAGAAGCATACCGCGGGAGGTAAGGCCGTTGAGCCAGATATTGGCACTGTCCACGATAGTCGCAATCAGCCGCTTATTGGCCGGATTGTCAATCTTCTGCCAGAAGCTGGTTATCAGGGTGTTGTTCAGCCAGTTGAACATCCGGCGAATGCAGATGAAAGCATCCTTCGGGTCGGTTACCGACGGATAAATTGTCGTCCGGTTACCCCAGGCCTTCCAGCCGCCGATGAAATTCAGCGCGGTGACAATGCCCTCACCGTTTAGATACTGAGCGTTCTCGGAATTGAGGAATATTTCCTTCTCGCTGCCAGCCGCTCCGGCAAATACACCGTCACACTGCAGGGACTGATTGGACGGCGACCAGTACGGTACATCCTCATGAGCCGCATCGGTCTTGCAGATGACACCGGCCAGCTGAGTGGACATGTGGTACTGCGCATCGCCGAGCTTTACCTTCGGCCAGCAGAGCACCTGACGGGCAGCAACATAATTATTGCCATCCTTCCACGCCTTGACATCGCTGTATTTGGTTACGGTGTCGGTATCGACATCGCAGATACAGATTGCCTCAAAATGCCCGGAAATATTCTCACATTTTGCCTTCATGACGGCCGCCACCTCCGAAAGGTGCGACCACCCCGGAGCCAGGATAATTCCCGGCACAAGGCCAAAGCGCGGATAAATTTCATGGACCAGCTCAAGGCCCTTGCTGTCACCGGTCGAAATATCAACGCCGCCGATAATATCATCATCGTCAACGCCTGACGGCTTCAGCTTGTCAAAGCTGGCAACACAGCTGGATGCGCTGGCCAGCTGTCCGCCTGCCAGAGCCGTGATAACCAGCTCTCCCTCTTCGTCATACTCCGCAGTATAGTCAGTGCCCTTTGCGAGAGCCTGCCCCTCGCTGGTCTTTTTGACCACCAGCGTCGGAAGATATACCGCCTCCGCGATAACGCCGACGCCCTCAGTAAGAGTTACCTCGCTGTCGGTAACCGCTTCCTTGTGCGCCGTCTTGCCCGGGGCAAGCACATTGACAAATACTACCGGTGCCATATTGAAGAGCGCAAAGTGGGACTTCATGAATTCGCAGAGGGTATAGCTCCCCCAGTCATCGCTGTAGCCCAGTGCCGCTACTGCCTCATTGTAGGTGTGGCAGAGTACCGGCTTGTTTGCTCCGGCAAAATCACTTGCCAGATGCACCGGTGCCGTGCCGAATACGACCGGCAGTCCGGCACTTACATTGGTCATCGGCACAAGAGAGGTCGCAACCTCGCTGCCGAATACGCCATGCTTGTATGCCATTATCTTTCACCTCCGTTAATTATCTGCTGATTAGCAAGATAAAGGGCCGTGCCCTTGGCTTTCACCTGAGCCCGTGCCTTCTCAACATCCCCGATTGGTACAAAAAGCTGCTCGATAAGCGGGTATTTTGCCTTGATGCTCTCAACAACCGGCGGCTTCCCGCCGATAAACACCTGATACCTGAGCAGACCGGCTGCCGGCAGGTTGGCCCCGATATACATATATCTCGGCTCCTTCCCCGGTACAATAGCGGCCTCCGCCTGATGCGCCATATACTTTTTGGACATTCTTTCATCTCCTTACAGGCCCTTTGGGCCCGCTTGATAGTTATTCATACCGGTTTCCTCCTCCGGTGTCGGCATAGTGTAGACGGCTGTTATATACCCTACCCATTCCGGATAAGGCTGGTCCTCCGTAAGCTCGATGGTCAGAGGCATTTGCAGACGGAACCGCCGCGCAATCGTCCGCTTGCGGAGCAACGCCAGCCGGCTGTTCTCCATCAGCGTCATTACCTCCCGCCAGCCATGCTCTACATCCTCGGAATAGGTCCCGAAGTAAATACGCACGGTGACGGTCGACCCGTCGCTGTCGTCGGAGCTCTTCATAAAGCGGGGAACAATGTACGGGAACGGCTGCTCACTCGCCGCCTGCCTCTTCTTGAGGAAGCCCGGCTGCACCGTCAGCTTCTTTCCCGGTATTTCCGTCACCCAATATTTACTGTTTTCAACCAAAAGATAGGCCGCCAGCTCGTCTAATAATGCTGTTGGTGTCATTTTGCCACCCCGTTCAAAATTGCCTGGACTTCATGCTCAAAACGCTTATTTAACATCTGCTGTGCCCGTTCTTCGATAAATCCGCTGACCGTCTCACTGCCAAGCATCTGCGGAACAGACGGACCAAATTTCTGATTGATTGGCAGGCTTGCCTTGGTCTCGCGGGTAAATATCCCTGTATGGCCGCTTTTCATAGTCGCAAGGAAAGCATGGGCGATACGCCCGCCGCCATCCTGGCGCACCTGCACATATACAGGATTTTTAGGCCGTCGTTTAGGCACACTTTTCGGCTTGTGTGTAAAATACGACAAGGGCATGACGGCACCTTTGCTTGTCAGCTTCGCTTGCAGATTGCCTGGCGTCGCTTTAGAAACCTTGTCCCAGGCTCGCCGTACATAGGCCTGCTTGACAGTATATTCCTTTTTTACCTGCTTCCATGCTTCCGTTTTTGCCGCCGCTGCCGCCCGGTTTATCGCTCTGGCCGCCGCCCTCGGTACCGCATTCGGAATATGGGCAAGCAGCTTCTGCGCCTCAGCTATACCCTTTTCATCAATCGTTATCATGAACGGTTCCCCTTCAGCTCTATGGTAAGCATCCCCATATCATCTGTGCACTCATCAACAAAGTACGATACCCCGTCAAGCAGGAATATCTCATCCCTGACAGGGACTTCGGTGAGTGAAGATGTAGGAACATGTACAACAACACCGCCTTCATAAACGCCCTCATAAGTTGCGCCAATACGGAAAGAACGCTCGCGGAGGTTCAACCCCTGTACTACTGCAAGACAGACAGTACCGTTAAGATTATGCTCCTCCGCGAGCTCATCCGTATTCATGAAGGTATGGTTATTGTCATACGCTATCATGTCTTTAAGGCTCATCAGCCGATCTTTACCTTTACCTTAGAGCCAGTAACTGCCATTGCTTCAACCGCAATACCGGCAAAGGCATTAGTTGCAGGCGTGTTGTCTCCGCTCCCGTCAGAAAGCGTAAGCTCCTGATTGGTATCGTCCCAATAGAGCTTGTCCCCTACTGAAATTGCATTAGTATTATCAGCCGGGAGTTCCCACACACCACAAAGATCTACATTTACGATTGTATTAGCTTCAGCACTGGCGCAAGCAATACCTATGGCATTAAGGCCAAGCGGAACTACGCCATGATAAGCCGTATCGGCTGTAACGGTTACGGGAATACTCTTCCCAATCTGTACATATTCTGCTTTTGCTGCTGTCATTATCATTTACCTCCTGTCTTACACTCCTGTAGATTTATAAAGTCCGCGGAAATCAAGCAGATTTACGCCGACATCCATATAGATGCGGTAC
>JAZLHS010000043.1:0-3617 GCA_045616885.1 Selenomonadaceae bacterium
ATATAAATGATGGGGCAAGAGTCGAGGAATGTCTGAGGAATATAAAGGAATCCTCTCAGAGCATCCTGAAGCTCTTTAACGAAGTCGTCGACATGAACAAGCTGGATGGTCAGAATATGACCATGGGCTCTGATAATATAGTGGTCAGAGACTTCCTTGCTGCGCTTTCTGAGGAAGCTCGAGCCATGCCAAAGCTGAAGGGGCAGAGCGTAGATATCGCGCTTGGAGATGTAAATCACAATGAGGTTCTGGGTGACACGGCAAGAATAAGCCAGTGCTTCAAAATAGTCGTCGAAAATGCGGTGAAGTATTCACCGCAGGGCGAAAGCATTGCAATAACCATGGGGGAGACATCATCTGCCTATGAGGGCTTTGCCTGCTACGAATTTACCGTAGAGGACAAAGGTATCGGCATGGACAGAAAGCAGCTGGCCAAGGTCTTTGATCCCTTTGACCGGGAGGAAGCTGATAAGGACAGCCGACCAGGTCTGGGGCTCGGTCTGGTAATCGCCCAAAACATCGTCAATATGATGAACGGTGTAATCAAGATAGACAGTACACCGAATGTGGGAACGAAGGTTTACTTCAATCTATTTCTGGAGCTGCCGGAAAAGGTAACAGTAACGGACGAAAATTTGATTGGTACCTATGTCCTTATCCTCGATGAGGATATGAAGGACTCCGAGCAGATGCTGCAGACTCTGAGTCAGGTTGGCATTAAGGGTGAGTTTGTTGACAATGCCGATGAGGCTATCCGGCGAGTAAGGGAGCATCACGGCTGCCTTGATGACTACAGTGCGCTGATAGTTGACTGCAAGATTCCCGGTACTGACGGCATTGCTCTGGCTAAGAAGCTGCGCGATGAAGTGGGCGAGTACCAGCCGGTAGTTTTGGCTTACTCCTACGACACGGAGGAGCTGGAAAAGCAGGCCGAGGCCGCGGGAATAAAGGGAATTATCAGCAAGCCATTTTATCGCTCCGGTCTTCGTCATTTGTTTACTGAGGTCTTGGGTAAAAAGCAGACCGAGAGACCCAGTGAAAAGCTGAATGCCGATTTCAGCAATATCAGAGCACTGCTGGTAGAGGACAATGAACTAAACCGGGAGATAACGCTGGAGCTGCTGTCGCTCACCGGTATGCAGGTAGATTTTGCCGAGAACGGACAGGTCTGCGTAGAGAAATTCGCAGCTTCTCAGCCGGGCTGGTATGATGTAATATTTATGGATATTCAGATGCCGGTGATGGATGGCTACGAGGCAACGAAGCAAATCAGAGAGCTGGATACCGACTACGCCAGACAGATACCGATATTTGCGATGACGGCCAATGTCATGTCCGATGATGTTATCAAGGCGAAGAATGCAGGAATGAATGAGCATATACCGAAACCTTTTGATATAAAGAAACTTGTCTCAGTTATGAAGATTTATTTCAGATGACAAGGGTATAATACAAAAAAGCATTTTAACATGGAGGAAGTATACTTAGGATATGGAAAAGTTTTTTAAGAATATGATGCTGTATCTTCTGGTAATCATGATTGCCGTGACGCTGATAGATGCTCACGGCTCGCAGAAGAGCAGCAAGCATGAAATCGACTACTCCGGCTTTATGACGAAGGTGGAGGAGGGCAGTGTAGCGAGAGTCGTGATAACCGACAATGTTCTGAAGGGAACATTATCCGATGGCACGGAGTTCGTGGCTACGGTGCCGCCGAATGATACTGAGCTTATTACGAAGCTCCGCAATAAGAATGTAAACATTAAGGTCGAGAACCCCATCGAGCCTCCTTGGTGGTCTTCTCTGCTGATGTCTGTCCTGCCGATGGTAATAATCGTCGGCGCTATTGCGTACTTCATGGCCGGGAATAATAACGGCCCCGGTCGTCTGTTCAGCTTTGGCAAGAGCAAGGCGCGGATGACGATGCCGGACAATGTGAAGGTAAATTTTTCCGATGTTGCCGGTGCTGATGAAGCCAAGGAAGAGCTGCAGGAGGTCGTGGAATTCCTGAAGGAGCCGGATAAGTTCAGCGGACTGGGAGCGAAGATTCCCAAGGGCGTACTGCTCTTTGGCTCTCCGGGTACCGGTAAGACCCTTCTGGCGAAAGCGGTTGCCGGTGAGGCCGGCGTGCCGTTCTTCTCCATCAGCGGTTCTGATTTCGTGGAAATGTTCGTCGGTGTCGGTGCGTCACGAGTTCGCGACCTGTTCAACAACGCGAAGCGCGAGGCTCCCTGCATCGTGTTCATTGATGAAATAGATGCTGTCGGTCGTCAGCGCGGCGCCGGTGTCGGCGGCGGTCACGATGAGCGAGAGCAGACCCTGAATCAGCTTCTTGTTGAAATGGATGGCTTTGAGACCAATGAGGGTATCATCGTCATTGCTGCGACAAACCGTCCTGATATCCTTGACCCGGCACTGCTTCGCCCCGGTCGCTTTGACCGTCAGATAACGGTAGACCGTCCGGATGTAAAGGGGCGTGAAGCAATACTTAAGGTGCATACCAAGGATAAGCCCATCAATGATGATGTTGATTTGTCCATTTTGGCTCGCCGCACTCCGGGATTTTCCGGTGCGGATTTGGCAAACCTGGTGAACGAGGCAGCGCTGCTGTCCGCCAGACGCAATCAGAAAAATGTGACTATGGCGACAATGGAAGAAGCCATTGAGCGAGTCATGGCCGGCCCGGAGCGAAAGTCAAAGGTGATGAGCGATAAGGAGCGGAAGCTCACGGCTTATCACGAGGGCGGTCATACTCTGGCCGGAATGAAGCTGCCAAATGCCGACCCGGTTCATAAGGTTACAATCATCCCACGTGGCAGGGCTGGTGGCTATACGCTGATGCTGCCGCAGGAGGATAGATCCTATGAGACAAGGAGTCAGCTGCGCGACCAGATAACCACTCTTCTTGGCGGTCGTGTCGCAGAGGAGCTTATCCTGAAAGAGATATCTACCGGCGCATCCAATGACATTCAGCGAGCTTCTCAGCTGGCTCGTGCCATGATTACTCAGTATGGTATGAGTGAAAAGCTTGGACCCATAAACTTTGGGGATGGCGAAGGTCATCAGGTGTTCCTTGGCCGTGAGCTTGGACAGCAGAGAAATTACTCTGAAGAAGTAGCGGCGGAGATTGACAGGGAAGTTCGTCGATATATCGCTGAGGCATACGAAAACTGCCGAAAGATTCTGGAAGAGAATATAGATGACCTGCATGCTATTGCGGCAGCTTTGATGGAGAAGGAGACCCTTCATGCCAAGGAGCTGGAGGCTATAGTGCAGGACACTGAGGCAAAGCGGTACGGCATCGCTGCGCCTGCAGAACAGGAAACCAACGAGCCTGAAATGTAATCATTATGGGTGACAAAAATGATGAAAGGCCCCCCTTTAGGGGAGCCGTCTGCGTAGCAGACTGAGGGGTAAAAATATATGGGGCTGTCGCATTAGATGATTGTTCATCATTGCGACAGCCCCTTTTGCAGAGTTTATGAGGTACAGCTATGAGATTTATCCATACAGCTGACTGGCATTTGGGAAAAGTCCTGAATGGCGAGCGATTGACCGATATGCAGAGTGCCTTCATTGATGACCTTTTGGCACTGGTCGATGAGACCGGGGCCGAG
>JAZLHS010000044.1:0-20889 GCA_045616885.1 Selenomonadaceae bacterium
TACCCCTCCGACCTCGCTTACACTCGTCTACCTCCTACAAATATGCTAAGTTCATACATCGCATCGCTCGTATTATTAAGTGAGTTAGCCAAACGGGGGCTGTCTGCGAAGCAGACTGAGAGTAACATATAATCAGCCTAGTAGGCTCCCCTCTTCCGACTCACTAAGCGCTAAAGCGCTAAGTTCGCTGGATGGCACTCACTAAATTCATACATCGCTTTGCTCGTATTCATTAAGTGAGTTAGCCAAACGGGAGCTGTCTGCGAAGCAGACTGAGGGGTAATCGAAAAGCACTTTATTTACCCCTCCGACCTCGCTAGCGCTCGGCCACCTCCCCTTGAAAAGGGGAGACAATGAGACGGATTAGCGGTTACCCCTCCGACCTCGCTGGCGCTCGGCCACCTCCCCTTGAAAAGGGGAGACTATGAGATGGATTAGTAGTTACCCCTCCGGCACTTCGTGCCACCTCCCCTGAAGGGGAGGCTTTAGTTGGTATATGTACGCCTGGCCACCTCCTACAAACATGCTAAATTCATACATCGCTACGTTCGGATATAGCTAAGCAGTTTGCATGGCTCGCACTAAATTCGCAGGCTTATTAAGTGCTCATGCATACCCAAAGGGGCGGGTAAAATCCTTCCCCTCTGGGGAAGGTGGCTCGCGAAGCGAGACGGATGAGGTTGATGTTAGACATATTTATAGTTATCCACATTAAAGAAGGGACTGTGAAAAATGCGTGTACATTTTCACGGTCCGTTTTCTGATGAACCCACCACCGCCTGACGGCGGTCCCCCGCCCTTAGAAAGGGCGGACTTAATGATTTTCGGGGCAAAAGGTGATAAGGTGCCGCCTTGCTGGTGGACTTAATGATTCTTAGGGCAAATGATGATAAAATGCCGCTTTGCTGGCGGACTTAATCAATTCGTCTATTAATAGACGATTCTTTGTGAACAGATAATTCGTCTACTAATAGACGGATTGAAAAGTCTATAGGCAAGGAATAAAGGTAGCGTTAAAATAAGAATAAAGGAGGCGAGGGATTTGATACTAAATACCGGACAGAGGACAGATATACCGGCATTCTACTCAAAGTGGTTTATGAATAGAATCCGAGCCGGATTTGTCATGGTCAGAAGTCCGTATAATCCGCAGCAGGTCACAAAGTATCTGCTGAATCCAACGGTCGTAGACGTGATAGGCTTCTGCACGAAGAATCCTGCCCCCATGCTACCATATCTGGAAGAGCTGAAGGATTTCGGCCAATACTGGTACGTGACAATCACGCCTTACGGAAAAGACATAGAGCCGAATGTTCCGGATAAGACAGAAGTAATCGAATCATTCAAGCAACTGTCGACGGTAGTCGGAGCCGGCAGAACCGGCTGGAGATATGACCCTATATTTTTGAATGAAAGATATACGGTCGAGTATCACATCGAAGCCTTTACCAAGATGGCGGAAAGTCTTTCGGGCTATACCGATGTCTGTGTAATCAGCTTCATAGACCTCTTCCGAAAGGTGGTAAGAAATTTCCCTCAGGCGAGGGCAGTGGAGGAAAGGGACAGACATATCATCGGTAAGACTTTCTCTGAAATAGGGAGAAGACATGGAATAAAGATAGTCGCCTGCGGCGAGGGCAGGGAGCTGGAGCAGTACGGCGTAGATTGCGACGGATGTATGACCGGAGCTATGTACGAGAAGGGGGCAGGCTGCGACCTCATCGTGCCGACGAAAAACAAGCACCGAGTCGAATGTGCCTGCTATCTGGGCGCAGATATCGGAGCCTATGACAGCTGCGGCCACCTGTGCCGATACTGCTATGCCAATACTGACAAGGATGCAGTGAAAAGAAATATGGTCAGACACGACCCGAATTCTCCATTCCTGATTGGCGGAGCTCTGCTGGGCGACATTGTGAAAATCGCCGAACAGAAAAGCTGGAAGAATCCGGAATTAAACCTGTTTCGCTGAACTGACGAAAAATATAGGATGGGAAGCCCATTTACGATGCCGGAAATGCAATGCTATAATAAAATTAGAACTGTATAAGAAATAATTATCCCACAGGAGATAGAAATTTATGAGCAATGCAAAGAACAGTCCGGGGATAAGGATAAAGACGGCTTCCAGAATAGGTGTCCTTATTGGTATAGTCATCTTTATATCTGTAATACTGAGTATATCCAAAATCGAAACGAGCTATAACGAGCTGGAGGAACGAATTCAGCTGTATGGGGCTTCCCGCGGCTACCTGTCTGACCTACAGAAGGAATCAGACTTCATGACGGAGCAGACGCGGCTCTTCGTCATCACCCAGCGGGGTGAGTACATGCAGCGCTACTTTCAGACCGTCGATGGCGAGTATCGGAATGAAGCACTGAAAAACCTGCAGAGAACCATCGGGGATAATGCGAACTACAAGGCATCCCTTGATGCGGTGACTAAAGCCTTCGATGAGTCGAACGCCCTTATGGACTATGAGATTCACGCTATGAAGCTCATCACTCAGATGGCTGCCTATACCGGTGAGAAGGTGCCGCCCGATGTAGCGAACTACAAGCTGCCGGCAAATGAAGTAAATATAACCGATGAAGCAAGGAAAAATCTCGCCTTTGAGCTGATATACGGCGCCAACTACCTGCGGGACAAAAAGGAGATAGACCGGAATATTCACGAGTCCCTTACCGTGCTGGGAAATGCCATGAACAACGACTCCATTGCGAGCACCCTTGCATTGAAGCAGTCAATAGTTACCCTCAAGGGCTTGCAGCTGGTCTCTCTCGTCATTCTGGTTACTCTGTTTATCGGTATAGCTATCCTTATCCTTCGGCCGCTGAACCTATATGTCAAGGCGATAAAGGCCGGCAAGACCTTTGAGGTCACCGGTGCATATGAGTTCAAATACCTGGCGCTTACCTACAACAACATTTTCGAGATAAATAAGGCAGCACAGGCACAGCTGCGGTACAAGATGGAGCATGATGCCCTTACCTCCGTGCTGAGCCGTCACGCCTTTGAGGAATGTCGTGAGCTTTTGTCCGGCGCGGTTACGCCCATGGCATTTATCATCGTCGATGTAGACCAGTTTAAGTCAGTCAACGACAAGCATGGTCACGAAGCCGGTGATGCAGCCTTGGTAAGGGTAGCCGAGCTGCTGAATAAAACCTTCAGCCCCACGGATGTCGTAGCCAGATACGGCGGCGATGAATTCGTAATCCTGCTGACGGACAAGACCGAGAAGGACAAGGACGACATTGATAAGACCCTGAAGCAGATAAATGAAAGCCTGAAAAACCCGGAAGGAAACGAGATACCCCTGTCGGTGAGCATGGGCGTGGCCTTCTCGGATGCAGGCTATACAGAGGAACTGATGAGGCACGCGGACGAAGCGCTCTATCATGTGAAAGCGCACGGCCGAGCCAATCATCGCTTCTACGAAGGATAAAGAGCGGCATAAAGACCGGAAAATAAAACAGTCGATAAGACAAGAGCTGAAACTCTGTCCTATCGACTGTTTGCTTTTATAGATATGCTTTTCTGAGTCGCTTTACTGCTTGCTTCATCTCTGCTACTACTTCGTCGGGGCCGATGACCTTGATGCCGCCCCCCAGACCGACGACCCACCCGATGAACTGGTTGCTCATGTAGATTTTCACGGTGGCGGTGAAGTGATCGTCATCCTTTTTCATTATGGAGACATCCTTGCCGAATCGGTCAATGATGACGCCGACCAGACTATTCTCGCACTCCAGCGTGACATGACACTCCTTGCCGCTGAACATACCGAAATGCCGCTCCGAATAGCTGCTCATATCGTGCTGGGCGAAGTGGTCGCTGCCCTCGCGGGGCGAGTAATCGAGCATTGTTATATTCTGCATCTTGTCGATGCGGAAGTGCTTTATCTTCTCTGCCTCTGCATCATAGGCAATGAGATAGTAGTTGTCATTTACCCAGGCGATAGTCCAGGGGCTCAGCTTATACAGCTTATTGCCCCGATGGGGAACCAGCTCCTTCTGTATCGACCACTGCAGGTAGTTGAAGGAGATTTGCCGGTCATTGTTTATGGCCTCGTATATCTTGTCGATATTCTTGAAGCCCCTCTCGTTGATAGACTTTGCCCGGTCGGAGAGATACAGCTGACGCTGCAGCTGCTTCGCCTGATGGCGGCTGGTGAGTCTGGCCAGCTTGCCGATGAGCTCCCGGGATTTGTTCTTGGAGACGAAGCGGGAGGCCTGAACGGCATCTACGAGTATCTTCAGCTCGGACAGATTCAGCTCATTCTTGCCCTTCATCAGACGGTAGGTGACTGTGCGATTTTTCTTCAGCTTTGTTATGTTGTAGCCGATGTCCTTTAGACAGTCGAAATCGGCGTAGATAGATTTTCGCTCTGCCGGTATCTCGTACTTGTCCAGCTGGGCGATTATTTCTTCCATGGTCAGACCATGCTCCTGATCGGTATTTTCCTGCAGGATGCTGATAAGGCGGAGGAGCTTCGGTCTCTGCCCGTCGAGTTTAGCCATAATTATGCCCCCTTTGCTCTTATTATACAATTGATTGTATGGTATAATCAACATAGGATAGATGCTAGGAGGATGAAAATGGCAGATTTTACGTCAGAAATAAATAAGGGAAGAAAAGAACACGAAGCGGCGCTGGGCTTCTCCATCGGCGAGAAGAATCAGGCAGCGGCACCATACATCACGGGAGACAGCTATGTCTCGGCACTTTCAAGTGACCTGATGGATATTGAGACCGTCACCTTCGAGCCGGGCAGCCGGACGAACTGGTATATGCTTCACGCAGACAAGGGCGGCGGGCAGGTCATCATCTGTGTGGCAGGTCGCGGCTTCTATCAGGAGCAGGGAAAGGACGCTGTAGAGATGAATCCAGGTGACAGCCTGAGCATACCGACAGGCGCTATCTGCTGGCAAGGCGCCGCCCCGGAGAGCTGGGTCTCCTATATCGTCATCAGCGCACCGGGCGAGAATAGCAGCATCGAGTATTTTGACCCGGTTTTCGACGGCTTCTACGACAGCCTGAAGCGTTCGGAGGTCGAGGCCGCCCTCTCGGAGGAGTCGGTCATGAATACCGCCATCATGCACATCAGTATCAATGAGGACTGGCCCTACGGCACCATGAAGAAGTATTGGCTGGAAGGTGAGCGTCTGGCCATCGAATACGAGAGCGGCAAGGTTCTCTACTATCAGATGGAGGACGGCTACTGGGAGCCGGAAGGAGACTGGGTCGTCCTGCCGGAGTAAGCGTCCGATAAATTAAAGAGCAGCATCTTCACAAGGGAAGACGCTGCTCTTTTCTTTTATATCAGTTTTTCAGTTCTTTTTCAAATCATCAAGGAACGCAGAAAGCTTTTTCTTGTCGACGTGCTGCATGATGATGACATGAGCCAGCTCGCCGCCCAGTCGCTCATCATAGTCCATAGCCAGACCGTACTTGTCGACGATTTCGGCGGAGGGGCGCTTCATGTAGACTGTATTGGAGGCTTCGCCGCAGTAGTAGGGGTACTTCATGGCTTCCAGCTGCTGGCAGAACCATTTCGTCGTCTCCAGCATGGTCGCAGCTTCCGCTGTCCAGCGCTTGTCGCCCTCGTGCTTTATGAGCCACCACAGCTTCAGGGGAGCGGAGGCACTGCGGGAGCAGTTGATCATCGGCATCTCTGCATTCAGATAGGGGATATTGAAGCCCGTCTGCTTGGCCAGAACATCCCTAGAGGTGAGGAAGAGGCCGGCAGGCTCATCGAGTCCGAGGAACTTGTGACCGCTGACGGCAATGGAGTCGAAGGGGGTGCAGTTCCTGTCTACCAGATGCTTCATGTCCGTGTAGGGCAGATATCCGCCGAACAGTGCGGCGTCAACATGGCGATATACAGCGACCGGCTGTACCTTGTCGATTACGGCATTGAGGGCGGCCTGGTCGTCCATAGCGCCTTTGAAGGTGGTACCCATAGCGTACACTATCAGCGCCGGGCGTTCCTTGACAAGGGCGGCTTCCAGTGCCTTTGGCTCCATGCGGCCGAGCTCGTCGGTATCTATCAGGCGCAGCTCCAGATTCTGCAAATCGCAGAGGCGCATATTGGAGTAATGGGCTTCCTTGGATACGTAGACGATAGGCTTTTGCTCCGTCATGTGTTCCAGATATTTCGCACCGAAGTAGAGGCCGTGGTTGTTGCCGTCTGTGCCGCTGAAGGTGACAAGACCCCAGAGATCATCCTTGGCGAAGCCGTACTTGGGGCCGAAATATTCGATAACATCCCGCTCAAAGGTCAGGGCGTTGATATGGGCATGTTGGGAGGAGGGGTCACCGGCATTGTTTATCATGGCGGTATCGAGCTTTGTTTTCAGCAGCCACTTATAGAACCCGGTGAGATGAATATTCTGGTTGCAGGGATAGCCAAAGGCAATTTCCTTTCTGGCAAAGGTGGCCTTTGCGTAGCTGTCCAGCTTGTCGGCATCTTCAAAGGCCGGCTTGGCGAGAGCAGGAGCGCTGGTGGCGGAGAAAATCGCTGCGCCCAGTGCCAGTCCGAGGATAAAGCGTTTCAGTTTCATGGTGAACCTCCTTTATACTATCTGTGGTTTACTGGATTGAGGATATTGTCATCCATTAATTTCATGTTGATTAGTTAATTCTGTGAAAGTGTGAAAAATCCTTCTATATGTCAAAGAAATAATTTTATTTTTAGCACCAAATGTATAGCATGACACACAAGTTCACAAATTTTTCCGCATATATTCCTGCAGGAGCTGTAGCGCTTTGCCGGAGTCCGGGCCTTCTGCCGTGACTGTCAGCTCGCTGCCGGTTGTGGCCCCCAGCTTCAGCAGCTGCAGCAGCTTTCGGGCATCGGCTTGTTTATCTTTACAGGATATCTGCACCTTGCAGTCCAAGCCCTTTAGCAGAGCGACTATTTTACCGGCGGGGCGGGCGTGAATACCTATCGGGTCATTTACAATATGGGTAAAGCTGCTGCCGGTCTCCGCTGAGATAACAGCCTGTCGTACCTTCGGTATACTGGCGACTGCCGCAGAAACGGCATCCAGCCCTGCGCTGATAAGGCGGGGAATGGCGGTCACATCGCTGCCCAGCTGCCCGCAGATGCTTACGGGGATACCCTGCTTGTGTCCTCCGGCAATGGTCAGCTCAATCAGCCGGTAAACGGCCTCGTGATGAGGCTCGTAATAGGCGTCCATGCCGTCAGCCTGTCTGTCCAGCGCCAGCGTATACTGGGTCAGGTCGTTGGTGCCGATAGAGAAGAAGTCTACGTGCTTTGCCAGCTCGTCGCTCCACAGGGCGGCAGCCGGTGTCTCTACCATGATGCCCAGCTTCGGCAGCCGGTAGTCAATATTAGCCGCCTGAAGCTCTCCTTCGGCCAGCTTGATTTGTTCCTTGATAGCTTCAATTTCCTTTACCGAGGTAATCATCGGGAACATGACGCGGGCATTACCGACGCAGGCGGCTCGCAGTAATGCTTTTAGCTGGGTGCTGAACAAGGCTCTGTCCGCAAGGCTCACCCGGATACCGCGCATACCGAGGGCAGGATTTTCTTCCTTGGGCAAGTGCAGATATGGAGCGGGCTTATCCGTGCCAATGTCAATGGTACGGAAAATAACCGGCTTATCACCCATAGCCTCCAGTACTTGTTTATATACCTGATACTGTTCTTCCTCTGTAGGCGCGCCGCTGCGGTTCAGAAACAGGAATTCAGTCCGGAATAGGCCAATGCCGTCCGCACCCATAGCAAGAGCCTGCGTCACATCTTCTGCGCCGGAAATGTTGGCGAATACCTTCATTCGGCTGCCTGCGCTGCCTTTAGCCTGCATGGCTGCCTGCGCCGCCAGTTTTTCTTTAGCTCGGGCGAGAGTCGTCTCATCGGGATGCAGTATCAGTTGTCCATCATCGGCCTCCAGAATAGCCGTCGCTCCGCTACAGTCTGGCCGGGGCTCGATACCGAAAATGTAGGGCAGGCCGTAGTTGGCTGCCAGAATAGCCGTATGGGAGGACGCACTTCCTCGATGAGCCGCCAGACCCTTTACATATCTTTTGTCCATAGCGGCCAGCTGAGCCGGCGTGAATTCCTCGGCCATCAGGATAACCGGCTCCGTCAATTCAAGTTTATTGTTAAAGCCGGTCAGCTTGTCTATAATTCTCTGGGCGATTTGCTCCATGTCCTCGCTGCGAGCCTGCATATAGGCACTGGCCATAATCCGGAACCCGGCGGCCAGGGACTCGCCGGCGGACAGAGCGGCATACTCAGCGCACCAATGCTGCTCAGAGATACCGGCTCGCACCGATGCAGCAAAGCCGTCATCCTCCAGCATCATGAGCTGGGCGGCTAATACCTCGCCGGACTTGGCATCGGCAGCCTTTGCCTCGGCCTCCATATCCGCCTTGGCAGACTCCAGTGCTGTCTGCAATCGGGCGAGCTCCGCCTCTGTATCGGTAGTCCTTTGCTGAATGATTTCCGGACGACTGGCCACAGTAAAAAGTCTGGCTACAGCAATTCCGCCGACGGCTGTCTTGCCGGTCAGGGCTTCCATACTGCTGTCATTTATGGGCAGCTCAGGTACAGTAAATCCACCACTATTGGCCATGTGCGATAAACCTCCTAAGACGATGTGGAAAGTGTTCTGTTAGATTATATCATGGCAGCTGAATGGGTAGCAATTTTCAAGGAAAAAAGTCGCAGATTATTGAATTATAATTTCAATAGTGATATGATAAACGAGGATAATGGCATTTTATCTAAGGATCGTTACTTGCATCCGGAGAGAGGAAAAATGCCACTAAAAAGCACATTTCCCCGGCGAAGTCCACACACAGGGGTTTGAATTCTTGTATAAGGAGTGTATCAGTCATGGGAATCAAACAAAAGTTTATGGCATTGTCAGGTCTGGTGGGATTGATTTTGGCAGCGATTTCAATCGGCTGCTATTTCATTGCCTCCAACGCACTGCATGAGAGCGTGGAGCGAGAGCTCAAAGAGAATGTCATCGCAGAAAAAAATGAGCTGGATGGCTGGCTGAATGCCAAGGGAACTGTCGTCAAGTCGGCAGCTACGCTGATGACCTCTTTGGCGGGCAAGAACGATATTGCAGCGATGCAGGAAATGACCATGCTGCATAAGTTTGATAAGGAAATTTTCGTTATTACCAGCGGTATGGAGAACGGCTTCTTCATGTCCAGTGCCAACGGCAATCGTACCGGTCAGGTAAACCCGATGGACCGCGGCTGGTATAAGGAGCTGAGAAGCGGCAAGGATTTCCTCTTTACTGATGCATATCTCAGCGGAACCTCAAAGAAGCTGGTAGTTTCTGCTGCCGCTGCCTACAAGGATAAGTCCGGTAAGTTCTGGGGCGGTCTCTGCGCCAACATCAGCCTCGATACTCTGGCCGAGAAGGTCAAGGAGGCAAGGATTCGCGGCGAGGGCAATGCCCTGTTCATCTCCAGAGATGGCCGTGTGCTGGCAGCAACCCGTCAGGGTATCGCACCGCTGAGCCCGGCTGCTGAGTATCCGGGACTGGGTGCCAAGTATGAGGAAATGAAAAAGACTCGTGAGGGCTACACCACCGTCACCATCGACGGACAGGATTTGGTGCTGGCCTATAATACTCTGGATACTACCGGCTGGCTGGTTGTTTCCGCCGTTCCTGAGTCCTTCGTCTTTGCCAATCTCCGCACCATGCAGTACGTCTTCGGCGGCATTGCTGTGACCGGTCTGCTGGTCATCCTCGGTGTCTGCTTCGTCTTTGCCAATCGTATCACCGGCCCGATTATCAATATCAGCGGTCACATCAGCGAGGTTGCCGCAGGCAATATGCGCATTGATGACCTGGAGGTCAATACCAGCGATGAGCTCGGTGTACTGGCCAGTGACTTTAACCGAATGACGGCAAGCCTCCGCACCCTGCTGAAGAAGATAGCTGAGACGACCGAAACACTCTCTGCGTCCGCAGAGGAGCTTACCGCAGGTGCACATCAGTCGGCTGAGGCTGCTACCGATGTAGCTCAGACTGTAGTTGATGTAGCGGCTGGCATGGATAAGCAGCTCATCAGTGTCAATGGCGCGAAGGAGAATGTAGACTCCGTCTTCGTAGATATTACCAATATGAACGAGCAGGCTCGCGTAGTAACCGAGAATGCCGCTCATACTAAGGAAGTAGCTGAGACTGGCCAGCAGCTGATGCAGGATGCTGTCGTCCGCATGGGCAGCATCGAGAAGAGCGTCATGTCTACTGCGGACATGGTTCGCAAGCTGGGCGAGAACTCCAAGCATATCGAGACTATCATTGATACTATCTCCGGAATCGCTGAGCAGACGAACCTGCTGGCTCTCAATGCCGCTATTGAGGCAGCCCGCGCCGGTGAGGCCGGTCGTGGCTTCTCCGTCGTAGCTGAGGAAGTCCGCAAACTGGCAGAGCAGTCTCAGCAGGCCAGTGAGGAAATCAAGAACCGCATTGCTACCATTCAGCAGGACACCATCGCCGCCGTAAATGCAATGGATGTGGGAACTTCTGAAGTAGCGCGCGGTACCGCTTCTGTCCGTCAGGTAGGCGAGCAGTTCGAGGAAATCTTCCGCATGGTCGGCGATATCGAGAGCCAGATTCAGGGCATCAACAGCTCCATGAAGACGGCTTCCGGTGGAATAACCAATATCGTAACCGCCGTCGATGATATCAATGAGGTCAGCCGGGCAACATCCGACCATACTCAGACTATCTCGGCCGCCGCTGAGGAGCAGTCCGCTTCCAGCGAGGAAATCGCTTCTTCCTCCAGAGCGCTGGCCGATTTGGCTACTGACCTGCAGAAGGAACTCAATAAGTTCAAGGTTTAAGAAAAGATTTAAGAAAAAACTTGGTGCCGCCATTTGCGAATGGCGGCACCTTTTATATTCCAATTTTATCTATTACGATAGCCAAAAATGGAAGAAGCAAGTTTTTTACTATTGCAATAGATGGATGTTTTGGGATGGTTCCTCAGAGATATAAAAAAGGAGCTGTGTAAGCAGCTCCTTTTTATCGTTCGTTTTTGTTACCCCTCAGTCAGCTTCTACAAACATGCTAAGTTCATCCATCGCTACGCTCGGATATCACTAAGCAGTTTGCATGGCTCGCACTAAATTCGCAAGCTCATTAAGTGCTCATGCGCACCTACAGGGGAGCCTCTGTGTCGGTGTTTTCGATACCCAATGCCTCCAATTTAGGAGAGCCTTTGGAGTATAGCAACACCTGAAAGCCTCCCCTGCAGGGGAGGTGGCCTGCGTAGCAGGCCGGAGGGGTAATATCAATATCAGTTGGTACCCTTCTTGAAAGCCTCGACCTGTGCGAGAGCCTTGCCGCTCTTAATCATTTCCTTAGCGACCTCGATACCCTCGGCGATGCTGCCAGCCTTGCCGCCTACATAGATAGCGGCTGCGGCGTTCAGGAGGACGATATCGGTCTTCGGACCGGTGGCGCCGTTCAGGATATCCAGCGTTACCTGAGCATTTTCCTGCGGAGTGCCGCCTACGATGTCATCCTTGGTGCAGCGGGTGAAGCCGAAATCCTCCGGCTTGATGGTGTAGTTCTTCATCCAGCCGTCTTTGAACTCACAGACGCTGGTAGGTGCGCTCATGGAGATTTCATCGAGGCAGTCCTGACCATAGACGACCATGCCGCGATTGATGCCGAGATCCATCATTACCTGAGCCAGCGGCTGCAGGAGATACTCGTCATATACGCCCAGCAGCATGTAGTCCGGATGGGACGGATTGGTCAGCGGGCCGAGGATGTTGAATACGGTGCGGATGCCGAGCTCCTTGCGGATAGGGCCGACATACTTCATGGAGCCGTGATACTTCTGGGCGAACATGAAGCAAAGGCCGATGTCCTTCAAGAGCTGAGTGCATTTCTCCGGAGCGATGTCGATGTTCACGCCGAGAGCTTCGAGGCAGTCGGCAGCACCGGACTTGGAGGAGGCGGCACGGTTGCCGTGCTTTGCGACCTTGATGCCGGCGGCGGAGATGATGAAAGCGGCAGTGGTGGAGATATTGATACTGCCTGCGTGGTCACCGCCGGTACCGACGATTTCCAGTACCTCCATGCCCTCGTGGTCTACCTTCAGTGCGTGGTCACGCATAGCGGCAGCGGAGCCGGAGATTTCTTCGATGGTCTCAGCCTTGGTGCTCTTAGCGGAGAGTGCGGCGAGATAGGCAGCATTTTGTACGGCGGAGGTTTCGCCGTTCATGATTTCGTTCATGACGTCGTATGCTTCGTTGTAGGAAAGGTCACCTTTGCTGACAATTTTTTTGATTGCTTCTGCGATCATGGGATACACTTCCTTCATAAAGATTTACAATTATACAATTATATGGGGAATTTTAACACATTAAAGGTTTAGAATGCAAGAGATATATCAGTATCTCTTGTGATATCCGCGATATGATAAACATAAAGTGAATTACTAAAGAGTATCGTCATTAATTATCACCAAGGTTTTGCATTTTCATTTAAGAATGTGTTAATTATAAGGGAGAATTTTGAGACAGGGAGAATAAAGGGTCTCATATTGGAGTATAATAAAGACAGTTATAGAGACACAAAAACATAAATGAGCCGAAATCAGACAGAGGATAGAGAACAATAAATTATTTGTTGAAGAAAGATAAGAGCGGTCCTATGATTAATGATAATACACGATAAGAAGAGAGAAGGTACAGCCATGGAAAAAAGTTTTACCCCGACGGAACTGAAAGCAATACTACATTCTCAGCGGGCGAATATATATTATTTGGAAAAGTGTCGCGTTATGCAAAAGGATGGACGAGTGCTTTACCTGTCAGAGACAGCCAAAGAGAATATGTACTGGAATATTCCGTTGGCGAATACAACAGTCATTATGCTTGGGACCGGTACATCGATTACGCAGGCTGCGATGAGAATGCTGGCCTCCGCCGGCGTCCTTGTCGGCTTTTGCGGAGGCGGGGCAACACCGCTTTTTGCCGGCTGTGAAATAGAATGGATGACCCCGCAGAGTGAATACCGCCCCACAAAATATGTTCAGGGCTGGCTGTCCATGTGGTTTGACGAAGAGAAGAGGCTGTCTGTGGCAAAACATATGCAGCAGTCAAGATGCGATTATTTACAAAAAGTTTGGAATAAAGATCGTGATTTACAGGAAGCAGGCGTGTACGCCGATGACCCCGAAGTGGAAGACGCTATAAATGGATTTAAGCGTAAAATACAGCGAGCGGAGAATGTTACAGAACTGCTAACGGCAGAAGCTCATTTTACCAAGGCCCTATATAAATATGCAGCGACAGTTACCGGCTATGGTGATTTCGTAAGAGATGCGGACGGAGACGGAGCAAACGAACTTCTCAATCACGGAAATTATCTTGCATACGGAGTAGGGGCGGTTACTCTGTGGGTGCTAGGCATCCCTCACGGATTTGCGGTTATGCATGGCAAGACTAGACGGGGCGCACTGGTTTTTGATGTTGCCGATTTGGTGAAAGACTCTCTTATCCTGCCGTGGGCGTTTGTATGTGCGGCCAAGGGATTTAACCAGCAAGCATTTAGGAATAATTGCCTCGAAAAATTTGTTCAGCACAAGGCACTTGATTTTATGTTTAAGGAAATAGAACGATACAGCCAGCTGTATAAGCCAGACAGTAACGGTGATACATTATGATGGTTATATTTACCAGTCGGAGCGAAAAGAAATCTCTGGCAGCTACCCGCCGTATCTTAGATTCCTTTGCGAACCGTATAGGAAACGACACATGGAAAACCATAATTACCGAAGCCGGACTGGCAATGGTAAAGACACTGCTTCGCAGAAATGCGACAAAAAGCACAGCCGTTGCCTGTCATTGGATAAGGTCGCGGAATAGGAGCGACCTGTTATGGATTGTTGGAAACAAAGACAAATTCAATTCAGAAGGCATTGTCCCCGTAAATACGACGAGTAAAGACCTTCGTCATGGCGATTGGGAGAATACTTGGGAATACTTACCTTTGCTGAAAGCGGTTACTGCTCTGGCAGGACTTCTCCACGACTGGGGAAAAGCCAGTGACCATTTTCAGGCGAAGCTGAAAAAGAGAGCAAAGACGGCAGACCCACTAAGGCACGAATGGATATCATGCTGTCTTATCGCCGCATTGGTGAGTCAAACAAAGAACAGCGACACGGACGAGGCGTGGCTGTCTATGCTTGCCGAGGGAAGGTGGGAGGAAAGATCCCTCATAGAGGATACTGCAGCAGGAACGGAACTGAAACTTGAGTGTCTGCCGCCGGTGGCACAAATGATATGCTGGCTGATACTGTCTCACCATCGCCTGCCGCTGCGTGAAGAGAAGGTTGGTAAGTATTTTGGAAATGCCGAGAAAGAGACATTCCAGTCTATGCTTAGCAGCATTCACGCCGATTGGGGATATAGTCGTCCGGAAGAACCTGCCGACAACTGCCGGAAATTCTCTCTTGGCTTGCTGAAAGATTCCGAGCCGTGGATGAAACAGCTGAAGAAATGGTCGGCAAAGCTGCTGAATGAACTATCTCGGCGAAATGAAATAGAACGGCATGAAAGGATAAGACCGTTTCTCAACTACTGCCGACTTGCCCTGATGTTGGGGGACCATTATGCGTCATCACAGGGAAAGAAAGACTTGCCTGCAGGCAACAAAGCCCTTTTTGCGAATACAGACAAAAAGGGAGAGCTGAAACAGCAGCTGGATGAGCACCTCCTGTTTGTGACAGAGCAGGCACTGAAGATTGCTCATCATCTGCCGCGATTTGCAGAGAAGATGGATACCGCTGTGGATGTACCGGCACTGAGACACCGGAGCCCGGCGGCCTTTGCCTGGCAGGATGATGTGGTTGGTACTGTCAAGGCACATCGAAAAGCACAGGCGATGGACGACAGTGACCGTCACGGATGGTTTATTGTTAATCTTGCCGGTACCGGCTGCGGAAAAACCTTTGCTAATGCCAAGATTATGAGAGCCATATCTCCCGACGGAGCGTCGCTGCGATATATTCTGGCACTGGGTCTCAGATCCCTGACCCTGCAGACAGGTGACGAATACAGGAAAAGAATAAAACTTGATGCGGATAAGATGGCGGTAATTATCGGCTCCACGGCGGTGAGCGAACTCCACAGAAAAGCAGTGGAGGATGCGGACGATGAAGATGAAGACCTGCTGGGTGCTGATTTAGCTGACTATGAAGGATATACGGATGAATTCATGGATATCTTCTTTGATAAATCACTCGGTGAAATATCAAAGAAAAATGCCGCATTCCTGTACCGACCTGTTCTAGTAAACACTATTGATCACATGATGGGAGCCACTGAGACTAAGCGAGGCGGCAGATATATTCTTCCATTACTTCGACTCATGTCGTCAGATTTGGTTATAGATGAAATAGACGACTTTTCTCCCGAAGACCTCATGGCTATTTCCCGACTTGTTCACTTAGCAGGAATGTTTGGCCGCAGCGTAGCAATATCGTCTGCCACGATTCCACCCGATTTGGCAAAAGGGCTGTTCAAGGCATACCGGGCAGGGTGGAACTGCTATGCTGAGTTTATGACTGCCTCGTCGAAACTCTCCGTCCTGTGGTGTGATGAGTTCTCTGCCCGGGCGGAGATTATCGCCGAAAGAGAAATCGAGGCTGCAGGCCTCGCTTTTGCGGCAGAACATCAAGCATTTGTCGAGAAGCGTATAAAAAAACTCCGGACAAAAGCTGCCCGGAGAAAGGGAAAAGTGATTGACTGCACGGAGGCTTTTGACGGTGATAATGAGTCAAAAGAATTAAAGTATTATCAGAAAATAAGTGATACAGTATATGAGCTGCACGATAACCACCACATAGAGGACAAGAAAACCGGCAAAAAGATATCCTTCGGAATTGTCAGGATGGCGAATATTGACCCATGCGTTGCGGTGGGAAAGTACCTGGCAGGCAAGGAATGGTCATCTGACTATACGGTAAAGGTCATGGTCTATCATAGCCGACAGGTGCTGCTAATGAGGCATGAGCAAGAGCGATACCTTGACTCCATACTGAAGCGACCCGGTGAGAACAGTGCAGCAGATATAGTCGACCCGGTACTGCGTCGGCATATTGACGGAACTGCTGCTGACAATGTCATATTTGTCGTTGTTGCGACACCGGTAGAGGAAGTCGGACGAGACCATGATTTTGATTGGGCAATCGTTGAGCCATCATCCTATCGCTCTATCATTCAGCTTGCCGGTCGTGTGCTGAGACATCGTTCTGCCCCAGACAATATAGAAACGCCCAACATTGCTGTGCTTCAATACAATATGAGGGGGCTGCGGGGCGAGAATAGAGCCTATATAAAACCCGGCTTTGAGACAAAGTCCTTGTCGCTGAGGAGTCATGATTTCAATCAAATTGCCGATGTAAAGGCACTGGAAAACTGTATCGATGCAGTACCTCGTATAAACAAGGCTCCGGATGTAGCGAACGATAGCCTCATCGGTATAGAACACCTTACCATGGAGCGTTTTCAGGACACCGAAATATCAGGACCGCAGTCTATGCGTGGCTGGCTGAAGGAATACTGGTGGATGACTGCATTTCCGCAGTATATCAACAAATTTCGTAACGGTAGACAGGAAATAAAGCTCTGTCGGGTATATAAAGACGGCACGTTTATATTCTCTGAGCGGGATAATCATGGAAAATGGATAGATGACGACAGAGCATCTTTTCACGGGATAGAGGCTGATACCAAATCAGAGGTCGGCTGTAACTGGTGGCTTGACAGAGACTACATGAAAGCACTGGAGCAGAATTTGACCAATAGTGAACCGGACGAAGAAATGAGAGATAAGGAACTAAAAAGGATTTCTCTGCGCTATGGAGAAATTTCTATACCGGAGAACTCTACAGGAAAGTATTATTACTCTGACCAATTGGGATTATATAAAAAGAAAGGGGAGAGAAGATGAGTATACTTGGTGAGTATATAAAAGCACAGGCAGAAGCAGATAATATACAGAAATGGATAAATGGTATCCTAGCTCATGTAACTAACTGCCGAGAAGCAACGCACGTGGGAAAATATACATACCCCAGTACCAGTGGTAGCATATCGATTTTTGATAAAAGTGATGAGAGTCCTCATAATCGGAGATATGTATGCACAGCAACAACAAAACATAAATCTGATATAGCTATTTCAGACGCAAAGGATTTGCCAGCGGCAGAATTCTTGAACCTAATTCTTGAAGATGGTAGGAAGGTTTCCGAGCATTTTATAACGGGGTCTGACGCAATAAATGAATTAAAACAATATGTCGAAAATTTTGAGGAAATAAAAGGGAAAATAGCAAAAGCTATTGCCGGAGTTGTCCCACGGGAGACGACAGGAAATATACGGCAAGTATATTTTCCGGTAGGAGATGGATACCACCTATTGTCGCTCCTTACTTCATCTTCTGTCTTATATAAAATGAAAGTAGTTATACAGCAACAAGAAACTGTTTCAGAAAAAGTCAAAGACTCGAAAAATGAGTTATATAGGAAACCGTACAGTTTTTTTAGAAACTTAACTGCTATAAAATTCGGAGGAACTCAGCCGCAAAATATAAGCAGACTAAATACAAAAGGAGGATATGAAGATATCTATGCGGATGAGTTAAATGATGCTAACCTAAAATTAAATCCGGGAGGGGGATTTGCTTATTTACTCAGTTCAAGTCCTCCCATCATAGCTCCCAGAGATATAGTAATTCCTCGAAGTGACTTCTTTTACAACACCCTAAGACGGTGGCAGTTTCGGAACGAGTTTGACCGTCTCCATGCAATATTTACTAGGGAACGAAATGATGCAAAGACAAGGAAGCTCAGGAGAGAAATAACCGCTGACATTATTGACAAGGTAATGCAATTTGTATATGCCCTCAGAGAATGTGAAGAAGGCTGGTCAGACAGAGAGCATAACCATCTTCCCCGCAGTCAAAAGATTTGGCTTGATAAAAAGTATGAGGAGCAAAGAAATCAGGACGACTTATGGATAGAGGAAGTATCGACAGACTTTGCCCGCTGGTTCTTCCGCACCTATGAGAAGCTGCATAAGGATAACCATGTAAAAATGGGCCAGGAAGAAATGCTGACCATAAAGGCCGAAGTCAAAGAAGTGCTTAAATATGACAGGGGGTGAATATCACGAAAACATATCTGCTCATACAAAAAATGGAAATACATAACGCCAACGCCATGAGCAGTCCGTACACTGTTGGATTTCCTGCTATGACCGCTTGGCTGGGGGGCATTCATGCACTTGAACGGCGACTGCGAGTAGCGGGGATTGATGTGCGACTTACAAGTTTAGCAGTTTCATGTCATCACTTTTCTCTTCATACTTACAAAGGCCGTGGGGACAGATATGGAATGATAGTAGGCGTAGCTAAGCCGATTCGTAAGAATTCAAAGGGGATATGGACGCAGCCATCATTTATAGAAGAACCCAGATGCGACATGAATATTTCCTTGCTGGTAGAAATACAGGGAATCAACGGCGACAATGAAGATGAATTCTTGAAGGTAGCTGAGAGTCTTCTCTTCCGGCAGAAAATGGCCTCCGGTGATATTATGGGAATTGGGAAGCTGTCTGTTGAATATGTTGATGAAGATAGCGAAGCAACTGAAAAGAAGCTTCTGCGCCGGCTGATGCCCGGCTATGTCCCCATAGAGCGCCGAGACCTGATGATGAAAGAGGACAGTGAGGGTGACGCACTAGATCGGCTGCTCGACTACCTGAAGATAAACGCCGTGGACGTAAACCCGGACGGAGAAAAGCCGGAATGGGAATATACAAAGAAGGTTCCCGGCTGGATTGTTCCCTTGGCAGTAGGCTACAAAGCAATATCCCCGCTGGGGAAGGTCGCCAATCAGAGAGACCCGGAAACGCCTCATTGCTTTGCTGAGAGCGTGGTAACTCTGGGTGAATTCAAGATGCCGTATCGCTTTGATAGCATAGACAGTATTATGTGGCAATACGATGCATCATATGTAGATGACGGTCTTTATCTTTGCACAAATCAGAATAAAATCGCCGAATGAATAGGAGGAAAATATTATGTCAAATGGGAAAAGCAAGGAACAGAATAAAATAGCATACCCTTCTGTATTAGCATTTGAGAAAAAGCTGGTTGTATCTCACGGACTTCTTTACGGAGCAAAGTGGGGTGCAGAGGGGACTGAGTGGCAAGAAGATATGGCACCATTGCAGATTAGAGAGAAATCTGTCCGAGGTACAAAGTCGAGCAAAAAAGTTAGTGGAGACGTGAGTGAGGCAAATTTACAAACCGTAGATGCTTGCAGCCTTGGCATGGAGCAGGATACATTGGTACTGTCCTTCACCGTGAAAGTTCTTGGTGGAGTTGAAACCCCTTCCGCTTGCAACAGTCCTGCCTTTGCAGAGGCATATAAGACCGTGGCAGAAAATTTCATCGCCCAAAACGGCTTTAAAGAACTTTCCCGCCGCTATGCTATTAATCTTGCCAATGGCCGTAGCCTTTGGCGCAATCGTGTCGGCGTGGAAAAACTGAAGGTCGTAATCACAGCCGGTGATAAGCCATGGGTCATTGATAATGCACTCTCATTGAAATTGCGGGAATTTGATGACTGCGGTGAATATGAAACTGCAATAGCGGAAATTGCAGCCCTGATTGCCGATGCCCTTTGCGGCAAGAGGGAATATCTGCTTTTTGAAGTTAAGACCTATGCTCTCGTTGGCAGAGGGCAGGAAGTCTATCCCAGTGAAGAGCTCATAATGGACAAGACGGCTCTTGAAAACAAAAAGATTGGTTCTAAGAGTAAAGTCCTTTACCAAGTTGATGGGGTAGCAGCTATGCATTCCCAAAAAATCGGCAACGCTATTAGGACGATAGATACTTGGTATAATAATGGTGAAAGTCAGCCTATTGCGATTGACCCGTATGGTGCTGTGACAAATCAAGGGGTCGCCTATCGTCAATCCTCAGGGAAAGAAGATTTTTATACACTTTTCAATGAATATGTGGTTGACGGAGGACTGGGAAAAGAAGACCAGGAAAACTATGTCATGGCGGTACTGGTTCGTGGCGGTGTTTTTGGAGAAAAGGGTTAAGACATGAAATACTATCAGGAAATAACGATCCTGCCTGACCAGGAAATATCCCTGAACTTCATTTGGTCAAAGGTATATCATCAGCTCCACCTCGCCCTTGTGAAAGCGGCCGATTCCGGTAGCAAGGTCCCCTTCGGAGTATCATTTCCCGGCTATTCTATGGCAGACGGGAATATAAGCCTTGGGAACAAGCTGAGAATATTCTCACTCGATAGGGATGCTCTCGAAGCATTGGAAGTAAAGCAGCTTTTGAGCAGGATGGACGACTATGTTCATGTAGTCCGAAATCCCCGTCCCGTACCGGCAGCTGTAAAGGGATATGCCTGCTATAGCCGGGTACATCAGGAAGCAAATAGTCCGGCAAAGGCAAGACGGTATGCTCGGAGACACGAAATCTCGGAAGAGGAAGCAGAGAAACTCTTTCCGACAAAAACACCGAAGCTGAAGGAACCGTATATTCGGCTGGACAGCAAAAGCACGGGACAGAAAATGCTACTGTTTATTCGTAAGCAGATGACAGAGAGTCCGGTGGATGGCAGCTTTGGCACCTATGGACTTAGTGATACTGCCACCGTTCCTGAGTTCTGAACAGAAAACACCAAAAAATTTCCTGAGCTTCCTGTCCCAGTATTATCAAGGGGCGGAACCTCAGGGGAGTTTTTGCATTATTCTTTTGTTGTCCCCGGCAGAATTGAACTCCTATGGCTGATAGGGGATAATGGTGCGGTAGACCGCCGCATAGGCGGCTTAGAAA
>JAZLHS010000045.1:0-5450 GCA_045616885.1 Selenomonadaceae bacterium
CTGGCGGGAAAGCTGCTGAAACTGCAAGCGTAATGTTTTTCGTAATCCTATTGTCAAAAATATATAAGATGCTATAATAAAGACAGTAAGAGGCCGCTGATTGCTTTCGTCAGTTCCCTCTAAATTGTGTGAGAGACCGGCTATTGGCGTAGCCGGTCTTTGTTTTCTCTATCACAAAATTATTTGCGACTGTAGTAAACTGTGGCCACAAGCGTAAGAATCGCAATCGTAAGCGACAGCATTTCATACATACTCATGGTACCACCCCCTTTCGGGGAAACCGACTATCAACGGCATTACTGCCGAAAGTATTTTAACACATCTGTATCAAAAACACAATTAAAACGGAATTGCTATTTGTATTTTCTCAGAAGCTTTTTTACTCGCCGTAGGCGTTCCTCGTATATCCACTCGCCCACTGCCGGACCGCAGAGGTCAGCCGGAGCGTCGCCGCCTTTGACGCTGCGGATGGCCTGCAGGAACTCATCCATCCGATAGAGGTACGGCGGCATTAACCGAGCCAGTTCCCCGATAGCTTCATCGAGGTGGTCGATAGTCCGTGAAGTGATGAATCGCATACCGCCATCAATGACCAGCAGCAGGACAAAATCATCTGCTGCGAGATACGGCTTCACCTTGTCGATGCTCACCAGCAGCTCCGTTATTTTTCCCGGCTTGGCTAGCCGAGCCGCCCGCATGTGTTCATAGATGGCGAACTCTCCCGCCCGCAAAAGATTGTTGGGGAGAGTCATCCGCTCATTCCATGCCTTCAGGGCATCGAGACCACGCACTTCATGACCGTAGTGATGTGGAAGAATATCCGGCGGCGTCAATCCCTTGCCCAAGTCATGGACAAGAGCTGCAAAGCGACCGGTGATATTCTTCGTCTTTCGACAGGCAAGGGCAAAGGTCAGCATCGTATGATTCCAAGAGTCGCCCTCCGGATGCCAGTTAGCCGGCTGCTCCTTGCCGATGAGAGCATGAAGCTCCGGAAACACCGTCTCTGTAAGGTTGGCACGCCGCAGCATGATGAAGAACCGTTCCGGTGCTCCGCCCTGCTGACAGTCAATGGACAGCACCCGCATCAGCTCACCCACGATGCGCTCACCGCTGACGGTTTTCAATTCTTCCGCCAATGCCGCCATTGCTTCCAGCGTATCCGCGTCAATTTCAAAGCCAAATTCCGCCGCCTGACGAGCTGCCCGCAGTGCCCGCAGAGGGTCCTCGGCAAAATGCTCGCCGGTACGGCGGATTATTTTTTTCTCAATGTCTCGCTGTCCCCCATAGGGGTCGATAAGCTCTCCCGTGAGAATGTCCACCGCCATGCTGTTCATAGTGGTATCCCGACGATGAAGGTCTGCCTCAATAGATATATCCCGGTCTGCACAGACAGCGAAGCCGGTGTAGCCGGTGCCTGTCTTTCGCTCTGTGCGACAGAGAGCCACCTCGCAGGACTGACCGTCTATGTCCATGAGATAGACCGGGAAGCTCTTGCCGACAGCTCGCGGCACCGCTCCGTTCTCCGTGAAGACCGCTTCTATATCGTCCGGCGAGAAACCCTCCAGCACATAGTCCCGGTCATGGCTTCTATCGGCGGAAATCCCCCGCACTCTGTCACGAACCCAGCCGCCCACGATATAGGCTCGGCCGCCTGCGGCCTCGGCTCGCTTTGCAAATTCTAATTCTGTCATATCATTTCACAAAACAGTCTGTGAATAAAAGTCTGACGAAAACACGCTCTCGCACTGCGACTCCCTAAGCTCTGCCTTCGTTACACTCGGCAATCGCTAAGGTCGCATGCATGACACTCACTAAATTCGTCCGTCGCTACGCTCGGACTCATTAAGTGAGTTAGTCTGGGTTATCTGCGTAGCGGTACTAGGCTCCTGCTTCGTATGCTTACTTGCAGGTCGCCAAGTACCGACGCAGATAAACGGTTTTCTTACAGACATTATTCCCAGCGTCTACATCAAGGAAGGGACTGCGAAAAAATGAGTGCTCATTTTTTCACAGTCCCCAATTTTACCACTCTTTACGATGAGATATTACCTTTGCGCCGTCGCGGTCGATATCCAGCACGATTGCTCTGGCATCTGCGCCGTTGGCTCGGAAGGCTTCAACCATTGCATCGCCGATAGCCGCCGTTTTGTCCAGCGTAAAGGCGATAATAGTCGGCCCTGCACCCGACAGCACGCAACCAATGGCTCCGGCCTTTCTTGCCGCCTCAGTGACAGCATCGAAGCCGGGAATCAGGCTCTTACGATAGGGCTGATGGAGCTTGTCCTCCAGTGCCATCTTCAGATAGTCGGCCTTGCCTCTGGCCATTGCAGCAGCCAGCAGAGCGGCACGGCTCACATTGAAGACACCATCGACCCGCGGCACCTCATTTGGCAGCACACTGCGAGCCAGCCGGGTAGACAGAGTGAAATCCGGCACAGCGACGACAGCCTTCAGCGGAATGTCCGGTGTAAAGGCGATGCAGTCAGGCTTTCCTTCGTAGGTGACGCTGACGGAGAAGCCGCCGTAAATAGCAGGCGCCACATTGTCCGGATGACCCTCAAGCTCAGTAGCCAAAGCAAGTATTCCCTTCTTGTCAAGCGGACAACCCAGCCACTCATTGGCTGCCCTCAGGCCGCCGACGATAGCGGTAGCGCTGGAGCCCATACCGCGGGACACGGGAATCTTGCTGTACATCCGCATCTTCATGCCCCGGTACATATCGGCGTTGCCGGTGCGGGACAGGAGCAGACGAACCGTGCTCCATATCATATTTGTTTCATCGGTAGGAAGCATATCTGCTCCCTCACCGTATGACTCTATATCAAATTTTTCTTCCTGATACAGCTCCAGCTCCAGCTCGTTGTACATAGTGAGAGCCAGACCGAGAGTATCAAAGCCGGGACCAAGGTTGGCACTGGTGGCAGGGACTCTGACCCGAACAACGCCGCCTACGGTCTTATCCTTGTTTTCCATATAACTGCCTCAGTTATTCTGTCTCGAGAGACTTATCAACGCGAATCACGCTGCAGACCTTCGCATTGCCCGGCAGGGCGACCACAGCCTGAGTCGCTGCAACAATACCGCTGTGCTTCACGGTGTGGGTAACGATAACTACCTCGGCGCTGTCATCCACATGACGCTGCAGAACAGACTTCAGGCTGACGCCTGCCCAGCCGAAAGCGGTAGCAACTGAACCGAGGACACCGGGACGGTCATCCATCCGGAGTCGCATGTAGTAGCGAGACTCCGTCTCTTCGATGGGGCATATCTCCTTGGGCTCGAAGAATTCCGGATTGATGCGGCCGCGGGAGTCGGTAAGAATTCCGCGGGCAGCCTCTACGATATCAGCGATAACAGCAGATGCCGTGGGTCGTCCGCCGGCACCGCGGCCATAGAACATTGCCTCGCCGATGGCATTGCCTAGGACGAAAATTGCATTGAATACTCCGTTGACACTGGCCAAGGGATGATCCTTCGTCAGGAAAGTCGGATGGACTCGAACATCAATGCCTTTGCCTTCCACGCGGCGAGCTATAGCCAAAAGCTTAACAACATAGTCCAGCTTCTTTGCATATTCGATATCAACAGCGGTGACATTGGTGATGCCCTCCACCGTCACATCATCAAAGGTAATATGAGTGTTGAAGGCAAGTGAGGCGAGAATGGCCGCCTTGCGGGCAGCATCAAAGCCGCCGACATCGGCAGTGGGGTCAGCCTCGGCATAGCCCTCGGCCTGAGCTTCCTTCAGAACTACATCGTAGTCCATACCGGCATTTGTCATCTTCGTCAGCATATAGTTGGTGGTGCCGTTGACGATGCCCATTACCTCGGTGAAGCGGTTAGCTGTGAGGCACTGCTTGAAGGGAGTGATGATGGGGATACCGCCGCCGACGGATGCCTCGAAGAGAAAATCTACATGATTCTTTGCCGCTGCCTCGAACATCTCCAGACCGAACTGCGCAACCACATCCTTATTGGCGGTGACAACGGACTTGCCGGCAGCCATTGCCTTCAGCATATATTCTCTGGCCGGTGTGGTGCCGCCCATCAGCTCTACTACGATATCGATATCCGGATCATTGATGATGGCATCGATGTCCGTTACCAGCTCCAGGTCCTCCAGACCGGGACGCTTCTTGCCGGCGTTGTGAACAAGCGCTTTCTTTATTACCAGAGATGCGCCGACCTTACGGTCTATCTCATGGAAGTTGTCCTTTAGAACCTGAACTACTCCGGTTCCTACTGTGCCGAGTCCCAGCAGACCAAGGCCTATTACATCTTTTTTCATTGACTGAGTTATCCTTCCTGTGCTTCCTCAGTCACCATGACCGAGAATTTCTAATCGTTTGACGCCGGTGACCATCCGCAGCTTATCCAGCAGCGCTTCGAGGTCTACGGTAAGCAGTGCCGTCTCGATGGTGAGGGCAACACTGGCCACGCCCTGCTGCGGAATACCCTGATTGATGGTCAGCACATTGCCCCGGTCACCGCTGATGGTGTTCAGTACACTGGAAAGGACACCGGGACGATTGCTCAACAGCAGATTGATTGCGATTATCTTGTTGCGGCTAGCCTCAAAGAAGGGGAAAACGTAGTCCTTGTACTTATAGTACGCACTGCGGGACAGGTTTGCCATTACCACCGCCTTGTTGACAGTCTTGGCTTCACCGCTCTTCAGCATTTCCTTTACCTTGATGGTCTTCTTTATGGCTTCCGGCAGGATTTCTTCCCTTACCAGATAAAAGCCGCTTTCTTCCTGTTTCATTATGAGTTGCCTCCACATCACAAAATGGTGCTGATTATTTGGTACTCTTATTATGAATTATTGAGACACTATCTTATCATGTAATCCTCCAATGGGCAAGTATCTTTTCCTGTATACAAAAAGGGACTGTGAAAAATGCGCCAGCATTTTCTCACAGTCCCTATCTTCTTTAATCCCAGCGGCCGCCTTCGAAGCGAAGTATCGCCTCCAGCACACCGCCGGCCACGACTCGCGCCCGGTCAGCCACACTTGAGCATTGCCGCGGCGTCACTCGCATATCGACCTCGGCGATGTCCTGTCCCGCCGCGACCCGATATCCATCATGGATAAGTCCTCTGAGGATTCCGTCGCAGGGGGCGGTAATCATGTAGACGATACTCTTGTCATCTATGACCTCACCCACCGTATCACCGGTCTTGATAATCGCGCCGATTGTCCGCTTCGCCGTGAAGAACCCGTCCACCGGAGACATCATGATACAGTCGGTCTCGTTGGAGAGAGAGTTTCGCTGCTCCAGCTTCTGAGTCCGTCCTTCCTTGATGACCCTGCCCATCTCGAAGCTGCGAACCAGTTCGACAACACAGTCAACATCCTGACCGGCACAGAAGCCTTCGCCAAGTCCGATGGAAAAAGATACGGGCCAGTTGTTCTCGCGAACTGCTCCGTCATTGACAGCGTCAACGAG
>JAZLHS010000046.1:0-1921 GCA_045616885.1 Selenomonadaceae bacterium
TCCACCGGTACGCCCTCTGCCTCAGCGGCCTTGGCGTAAATTTTGTACATGGAGAAGGACGGCTGAGGATAAACAATCTTGTGTCCCTTGCCGCCGAAGGTGACAAACAGCTTCTCAATTATCTCCGAGGAACCGTTGCCAAGGACAACATTCTCCTTCTTCAGACTATACTCATCGGCAATAGCCTCACGAAGCATATCGGCCTGTTCATTGGGATATCGGTTGAAGGCTACCCGGTCGAGGCGGGTCATTGCCCGCTCCTGAACCAGCGGCGGCGGATTCATGCCGCACTCGTTGGCATTTATCTTGATTCTCCAGTCCCGCTCTACCACATCATAGCTGGGCATATCGGCGAGACCGGAACGATATTTGTACTTCACAGCCATTTATTCCTTTCCCCCCCTTAGGCGGATGGCATTGGCATGAGCCTGCAGCCCCTCGGCCTCGGCAAGGCGGATAATATCGGCAGAGGCATCAACCAATGCCGGCTGAGTGTAGCTGATGATGCTGGTACGCTTCATGAAGGTTTCAACATTCAGACAGGAATAGTAACGAGCCGTACCGCCGGTGGGCAGAACGTGATCCGGGCCGGCGAGATAGTCGCCCAGCGGCTCGGGAGAGTACGCACCGAGGAAAACGGCACCGGCATGGCGAACCTTCGGCAGCAGAGCGAAGGGCTGCTCAACCAGCAGCTCCATGTGCTCCGGAGCGGAAATATTGGCCAGCTCTACAGCCTGATCCATATCGTCAGCAACAACGATAAGACCATTGCGGTCGAGAGATGCCTGAGTAATCTCCTTGCGGGGAAGGACGGCCAGCTGCTTCTCAGCCTCTGCGGCTACCTTCTCGGCCAGCTCAGCGCAGTCAGTGATGACAATACTGGAGGCAAGACGGTCATGCTCGGCCTGGCTAAGCATATCGGCAGCAGTGTAAGCCGGGTCTGCTGTCTTATCGGCAACGATGAGAATTTCACTGGGGCCGGCCAGCATATCAATATCGCAATGACCGTATACAGCCTTCTTGGCAAGTGTAACGAAGATGTTGCCGGGGCCGGTAATCTTGTCTACGCGGGGAATGGTCTCAGTACCAAAGGCCAGCGCAGCGATAGCCTGAGCGCCGCCGATTTTGTAAATTTTGGAAACGCCGCAGAGCTTTGCAGCTACGAGAACATAGGGATTAATCTTACCTTCCCGGGGCGGGCACATCATGATTATCTCGCCTACGCCGGCAACCTGAGCCGGGATGGCGTTCATGACAACGGAGCTGGGATATGCAGCGGTACCGCCGGGAACATAGATACCTACACGGTCAAGCGGAATGACGGACTGACCGAGGATGGAGCCGTGCTCGCGATAGGTTATCCAGCTATTGGGCTTCTGCTCCTCGTGATAGCGACGGACATTGTCGACAGCCTTCTGAAGGGATGCGACAACAGCCGGATCTGCCACGGCCTCAGCGGCAGCAAATTCCTCCTCACTGACCATGAACTGCTCCGGTGTGAAGTCAGCCCGATCGATGAGGCTGGTATATTTCATAACGGCAGCATCGCCATCTCTGCGAACATCATTAACGATGAGCTCAGCTACTTCTGCCGCAGTCATATCGCAGCCGAAGAGTTTCTTATTGCCCTCGCGGATTTTCGGGTCAAGCTCTACCTCATCAAAGGCAGCCTTTTTCAACATTTTTTCTACAGCGGGAAGTCCCAGCTCTTTTACACTGACGATTTTCATATTTATTTCCTTCCTCTACAATGAAATTTAACACAACATCCAGAGGCTCCCCTTCAGGGGAGCTGTCTGCGAAGCAGACTGAGGGGTAATATTACCGGTGATTTCGTTTACCCCTCCGGCCTCGCTACGCTCGGCCACCTCCCCTTTTCAAGGGGAGACTACGAAACGGATTAGCGGTTGCCCTCCGACCT
>JAZLHS010000047.1:0-34253 GCA_045616885.1 Selenomonadaceae bacterium
ATGCCGTCAGTCGGCCTATTATTCGCTTAATATTACTATTCTACATAATCATGTATGTTCCTGCTGCTCACACTAAGAAAAATTCCCTCCACATACACAGAAATTGGCTATGAAAAAAGTCTGCCGTAAACACACTCTCTATCTGCGTAGCGGTACTAAGCGCCTGCTTCGTATGCTTACTTGCAGGTCGCCAAGTACCGACGCAGATAAACGGTTTTCTTACAGACATTTTTCTTCGCAACTAGATAGAGAAAGGGGCTGTGAAAAAATGAATGCTCATTTTTTCACAGGCCCCTTATTCACTATCAGCTACGCTGACATAAACTCTAAATTACTGGAGAGCTTCAACAGACTCAACAGCATGCTTTACATAGAGATTGCGGACTGCTTCGTTCTCACCAAGACCATGGATGTAGGTGCTTACCTTGAAGCCTTCCTTCTGGAGGATAACCTTATGGGAATCATCCTCATCGCCAGCCATATCGTTGTTGGCATGGTCACCGGCAACCATCATCATCGGCTGAAGGGTAACATTCTGTACCTTCTTAGCCTTGAGCTCCTCGATAACGGTTTCGAGGTTCGGCCAGCCCTCAACAGTGTATACGAATACATTACCGGCCTTCAGGTCGTTGAGACGATACTGGAGTACGGAATAGTAAGCGTTGGAGGGATGTACGGTGCCGTGAGCCAGCAGGAGAACAGCATCCTTCTTGCCGAGAGTCGGGAACTGGGTCTTAATAGCTTCAGCAAACTCAGCGACTTCGTCGGTCTGCTCTTCCTGACCCATCCAGTACATGAGCGGGGTAGCCATGGAAGCCTTCTTGAAGAGGCTCTTGTACTGATTGAATACAGCTACCTTGTAAGCGTACTCCATGCCCGGGAAGGTATCCAGTGAGCACATAGCAACACGGGTATAACCCTGCTCTGCCAGCTGCTCGCAAGCTTCTTCCGGAGTCGGATATTTGATGCCCTCATTCTTGGCTACGCGGTCAATGATAATGTGGGAGGTAAAAGCGGTAACAACTTTCTTGCCCGGATTTGCAGCCTTGATGGCCTCAACGGTAGCGTTGATGGTCTTCTCACGGGTATCCTTGTAGGTGGTACCAAAGCTCATAACGATGATAGCATCCTTATTAGCTTTTGCCTGCATCTCAGCATCCGGATTGGTATACTTGAGAACACCAATCTGCGCTGCCTGCTGCAGAGCCGGGGTTGCTGTCTTTACTTCGGAATTGAGTTCATAACCTGCTGCCTGTGCCACTGTACCAAAACCACCAATCGCCATAGATGCCAGAGTAACTGCCAATGCCTTCTTCAGACTCTTCATTGAAAAACGCTCCTTCTACTTAAAACTTGCATCTTGGTCGAAGCAACCCTCGACCATCGGCATATAACCAATGTACTGCATTTATGATTATATGCACTAAAATCTATACATAAATAGTATACCACATTCCAATAAATGTCAACCAAAATAAAAAGGTAAACTGGGCATTTAACCATCCCAATTCACCTTTTATTTTCATTATATCATTTCATTAAATGAAGATTTATGTCTGATAATTCAGATATACTCAGTACTCATCGCGCTCTGTCCAGCCCAACAATGTCAGGCAGGAAGAATTTGCATTGAACACACTGTCAATGTTCTCCGTACATTCAACATTTCCCACGCCGATTATAAACATGTCAGCACCCTGAGACCTAACTTCATAGGCAGCTTCCTCAATGGCGTATTCCATCTCCGGAGAGGCAGCAAAAGCAATGACCTGTGCACCACTGCGGAGAGCATGCTCTGCTGCATCCTTAGCCGAGAAGAATTCTTCGCCGACGAAAGCCAGACCGGCCGGAGCCATAACCCGCTCCAGCTGAGTCTCCACTTCCTTGCTGCAGCGGCTAAGCTCAGCGGAGAGACGCGCCAGATACAGCAGCGGCTTCTCGCTGTAATCTTTAGTAAAGCCCGAGACAAAGCGGCGCAGTTTCAAGAACTCTGCGGAAGCCTTATGCCTTGGCAAAGTGGTATCGATGAAGAAGTCCCCTTCCTCTCGATGCAGTGCTATTACTACATCGCCGATTGTTGCACCGGAAAGGTACGCATCTTTTACTGCATTAAGCAGCTCCTCGCTGTTAAGCTTTGTCTCCTCCAGCGCCATAACACCGGCAGCTCTTGCAGCTTCATCTATATCGGCCCGATATTCGCTGATGTCACGATCTCGCTGCCACAGGATACGCTGAGTATCAATGCCGTACAGGACGGAAGGACGACGCGGGGCCAGCTGAGTCTCTGCATTATCCAAACGCTCTGCCCAACGGCTCAGTCTTTCGTTCAAATCATCTGCGATGCACTGCTGCACAACACCTTCAGACAGCAGGCGGAGAATACCGCCGCTTTCTCTTACTGCCTCCAGATTTGCCAGACCAATTTCCGTCAGGCTCTCCTTCACATTAGCAGTTCGAGAAATATCATTCATCCCGCTGAGGATATATTCGTCAACCACGCGCTCCTGAATGGTACCAAGAACCATAGAGGCAGGATACATTGCCTTCTGACGGGGCAGCAGAATGAATTTCACGCCGCTCCAGCCATCGGTTATCTTTTTGATTACCGCTGCTGCTGCATCTATTTTAGCCTGATCAAGTTCAGCGTCTATACCCTCGGCAAAAGCTATCGTCATATGGCGGAGAACCATATCCACCGGGATATCACGCTTGCCGAGTGCTTCGATATAAGCCTCTGCCGTGGCAGCAGCGTAGCCTATCTCTCTGGTCACTGCGGCTCCGGCAGCATGATACGGTACCATATCAACCAGTACGGTTCGCAGCTCCGGCATATTCTCATCTGCCCAAAGAACGGTAGCTGCCATTTCATCATAAAGTGACTCGATGTCCATAGGAAGTGTTCCTTCGGAAGCCAATACCCCCAAAGGATCAGCACCGATAGTGCCGCTGAGAGCAGATTCGGCCTGGCCATTTGCCGCCAGCAGAGCGGAGAACATACCGAGAAGCGGAGCGCCTTCAGCTCCGGCAGCTACAAATATAGGACGCTCTTCCGGACGAAGCGCCGTAAATGCTTTGTGAAGGTCAGCAAGGGTAGAGAGGGACAAACCGCCGTGGCGTACATCATCCGTATCAAGAGCCTCAGCATCCTGTCCGTGACGAGTAGCCCTGTCAAGGCGGAAGTTTATCATAGAAGCCCCGCGCTCTCGCTCCCAAATTGCCTGAACATTAAATTCCTGCGGCAACACGGAAGTAATCGGAGTCTCTGCTCGAACTACAACATCTACACCAGCTGATCTGTCAGTTGACTTTTCCATGGTTCAATAACCTCATAAAAAGAAAACGAAAATGGTTCTGCTCAAACAACAACACGTACCTTGGCTACACCAAAGGCTTCCTTGAAGGCCGGAATGCAGTCACGTTCCAGCATGGAACGCTCCAGGAAAGAACTGGTAACGACCATCAGCGTCGCACCGCTGCGAGTGATATTGACCAGCGACGAAATTCTCTTCTGGTAGGTATCCTCACCCAGTATCTCCTTCAGCCGAGTCATCCCTTCGGAAAGCTCGGGACGCTCTGCACTGATGCGCTCCTCAATAGGAGTAAGCTTTACCATCGTTGTATGGGGATTCGGTGCCCAATCGCCCGTTGCATTGTTTATCACCGGCTTTGCAGCCTGCTTATTGGCATCCACTGCATTTCCACCTTTCAACTTCATTTAATCTGCAAAAAAACAGCCGATATTAATGTACGGCTGCTTTTCAGTTTGCATTTATTATATCACGCTTTTCAGCGTTTGTTGAAAAAAATTAAGGAAGCGTCAAAAAGACGATTCCTTTTCCATCGAGAACAACTCGAGGTTTGCTACACAGTAGCCACTAGGAAAATAAATATGAGCAATGCTTCTCCACGGAAGCTGAAACCATGGAGAAACTTTATGACAAAAAAAGAGGAGGGCTCCCCGGGTTTACCCCGGGGAGAGCTGCAATGCAGCAATACACAGGACTGAATGAAATGTATGAGCAATACTTCTCCATAGAAGCTGAACCATGGAGAAATCCTATGACAAATTAAAAGCTCTTTCCCCGGCCGAGACCTACAGGAAAGAGCTAATTATCGGAATATACGACGGCCGTCAGCCATCCGACTCCATACATCCTCTTCCTATCACTCGCAGGTCAATCGACGATGTAAGCTAGGCAGTTCTCCTGACTCCGAATCAACACTTGCCTGCGCCTTCCCAATTACAGTGGCTTGCTTTCGCTTTGCAGGTTTGCTCCTCGTTACAGTGGCGGGACCGTGCCGGCTTCACCGGCTTACCTATTAAGTCTACGACACCTAGCCCAAGATATTCAGTTTTTGTTACATCTCTCAGCAACACGCTTATAGTAGCACAAACATTAAGTTCTGTCAATAATCATCATAAAGATTTTTTATAAAATAACTTATGTCTGTCTCTGCATATATTATTTTTATATCTTTTATTTGACTTTTCTCAGTGACGCTTCCCGTGACTCTTTGACCGGGGCTTCTTCTCTTTGGGCTGTTCTTTGGCAAGCTTAGCCGCCTCATCCTCAGCCTTAAACTCAGCCTCTGCCGCAGCGATGGCCTTCTTGCGCTTACGTGCCTCCTTGAACAGTACGATACCGCCAAGCGTAGACATGACTGCTGCCACACAATACAAAATCATTGTCTCGTTCATATTAATCTTCCTTTTCTCTGTTACGCCACATCATAAATCCAAAAATCAAAAGCATACTGCCGGTGATGACATACAGCGAAGGGATTCCAATGCAGGCCGCAATAAATCCCCCAAGGAGCGGGCCCGTCATACCGCCAAGCTGATTTGCTGTTGAAGAAAGCCCAAAAGCTCTTCCCTGGAATTCTCCCGGAACGGATTTTGCAAGCAATGCAGCCGATGCCGGATTCGCTCCCATGAAAAACAGTCCGAACATGAATTGAAGAGCACCGAATACAGCCACATTCGGGGCAAAATACTGAGCCAGAATAAATACGCCGGCTCCGGCAAAGGCATAGGAAAGAGCTCGAAAAAATCCACTCTGCTGACCAAACTTTCCCCATTTTGCCGCCGAAATTGCTCCCGAAATTCCTCCCACCCCGAAGACGATACCGGAAATGAGCGAAACGTTTTCATTTGTTCCCAGCAGCTCTCCAACATAAAGGGCAATAACCGGCTGCAGAATATAGTTCGCCAGATTAGTTACGTAGATGATAAGAAGTGCCGCGATGAGTCTCTTGTTGCTGAAAGCGTAAGCCAAATCATCCAATATGCTTGTTTTCTTCTTCCTGCCTTCCGCCGTCTCCTCTGTTGGCTCCGGTATCGGCACACCGTCTCGTCTGGCTTTCTCCTCCGCCGTGGGAGGTTCATCCAGCATGAACCAGTAAACAAACGCAAGAAAGACAAGGGCTCCGCCGGCAACATAAAAGCTGTTCCTCATACCGACCAGATGCGAAACCAATCCACCGATAAGGGGGCCGACGACAGCGCCCAGAATCATGCCGGAATGAATAACGCCAAGACCATATCCAATTTCTTCCTGAGGAGAAAAGCATGAACCCATTGTCATTGCCATAGGCATAAAGCCGTTGGCAAAGCCCTGAATGATTCGCATACCGAAAAGGCCCTCAGGTGATGTTACGAAACCGCCGAACAAGTAGGTAATCGCCAGCATAACAATGGCTCGCATGCCCATTATCTTTTTTCCGTGAGCGTCGGCCATCTTTCCCCAGACAGGAGCCATAATTGCAGCAATGAGGAAGGTGACGGCATAGACAACCCCTGAGTACATTGCTACATCCGACTCATCTGCGCCAAGCTCCATAAGGTACAGCGGCAGGAAAGGGACAATCATCGTATAGCTGGATGCTGTAAATGAATTGGAGAAAGCCAGCAGATATACATTTTTCCGCCAGGAATTACGCTGCTTCATCATTTTCTCCTTTCCTGCGCCTCGCTTGCTGTCATTGAAAAAACGCCCCCGTTGCGGGGGCGTCAAAACTTTTCAAAAATTACTCGCCGTCGATTTCATAGTTGGCATAGACATTCTGGACATCATCATTTTCTTCCAGAGCATCTACGAGAGCCAGCATCTTCTCAGCATCTTTGCCTTCCAGATGAACGGTATTATCCGGCACCATGGTAACTTCGGCAGAAGCAGTCTCGATGCCCTTCTCCTCAAGAGCATTGGCAACAGCCTCAAAGTCCTCCGGAGCAGCAGTAATCTCGAAGACATCATCCATGGCCTCGAAGTCCTCGGCACCAGCCTCAAGAACCAGATTCATCAGCTCATCTTCGTCATCAAAGGTCTCACGCTCAACGACAAAAACTGCCTTCTTCTGGAACATCCAGGCTACGCAACCATCCTGACCCATGTTACCACCATGCTTGGAGAAGAGGTGACGAACATCGGCAGCAGTACGATTGCGGTTGTCGGTCATGATATCCAGCAGCACGGCAATTCCGCCAGGGCCGTACCCCTCATAGGTGAATTCTTCGTAATTGCTGCCGTCAGCTGCGCCCTGACCTTTAGCGATTGCGCGCTGAATGTTTTCCTTAGGAATGTTGTTTGCCTTTGCTTTGGAAAGAGCAAGCTTCAGGCGCATATTGCCGATGGGATCCGGACCGCCCATGCGAACAGCGATAGTAATTTCGCGGCCAATCTTAGTAGTAATCTTGCCGCGGATTGCGTCGTTGGCACCTTTTTTACGCTTAATATTTGCCCATTTAGAATGTCCTGACATGAAAGAAACTCTCCTTTTCAGCGCAGCTATGTGCTCGCATAATGTTCAAATTCGTTGATTTATTATACTCTGCATACCGAAAACGGTCAAGAATTTGTTATCTCACCGTTGCCAGCGACACATCGAATGGCGGCCTCAGTATGCCTTTCTCGGTTACAAAAGCAGTGATGAGCTCGGCATCGGTAACATCAAACGCCGGATTAAAAACCTTTACGCCATCCGCGGTCATCCGTTCTCTATACCACATTTCACTTACTTCTTCAGCCGGTCTTTCTTCAATGACTATGCCGTCTCCGGTCGCCGTCTCCGGGTCAATGGTGGAAGTAGGCGCACAAACGTAGAACGGTACCCCGAATCGCTTGGCTGCTATCGCCAACGGCATCGTACCAATCTTGTTGGCAGTGTCACCATTCATGGCAACCCGGTCACAACCGACGAATATGGCGTCAATCAATCCCTTTTTCAGGACTGTAGCTGCCATATTATCGCATATGACGGTAACATCCATTCCCGCACTGCTCAGCTCGGTAGCCGTAAGTCTGGCTCCCTGAAGCAGAGGTCTTGTCTCGTCACAGAAAATATGGAAGCCGTAGCCCCGCTCATGACCAAGGTACATTGGAGCAGTGGCCGTACCGTAGCGGCTGGTAGCCAGCTGACCGGCATTGCAGTGAGTGAGAAGTCCATCACCGGGCTTCAGCAGACTGAGGCCGTACTCACCGATGGACTTGCAGGTCTCTTCGTCCTCTCGCTGGATGTCCATCGTCTCTTTTAAAAGAGCTGCCTTTACTGCCGGGACACCTTCCCTCAGCTTATCCAGCATGACTCTGGACATCCGTTCCAATGCCCAGGCAAGATTCACCGCTGTGGGGCGGGCACTCTTCAGATAATCACGAGCCTTCAGGAACTCTGCCGCAAAATCTGCCGTATCATCGGTTTCTATCGCCTTGGCTGCCAAGTATATGCCGTGTGCGGCAGCTACACCAATAGCCGGTGCACCTCTGACCCTCAGCTTATATATGGCTTCATGGATGACCGGCTGTTCCTTCAGAGCTATCTGCTTCAGCTCTCCGGGGAGCAGTGTCTGATCAATAATCAGCAGCGCACTGTTCTCATCATCGAGGGACACCGTAGGAATATCAAAAATCGTCTTCTCCATTGTCAAATCTCCTTGCTAAAGGCAATCACAGACAAAAGAATTTCAAGGCACCTGGTTTTGATGTGATGGTCAGCGGCAGCTCCGGTCCAATCTCACCATCAAGATCGCTCTCTATGTGCTCGCTGCAGTCAGTGGTGATAACGAACCTGTCTGACTGGATGCGAAGGACATTCTTCGCATCGCCGATTCCCTTTCCTGAAGCCAGTGAAGCCGTCAGCCCCATCATATCCGCCGGATTGCTCCACCGTACCAGCAGCAGATCCAGCTTACCGTCGTCAATTGATACATCCTTTGCAACGTGACGGAAGCTCCCTACCGCATCGCTGTTAATGACAACAAAAAGGAATGTATTCTCCTGATATATCTCTCCGTTTGCCTCAATCGTCAAAGGCAACGGCTTAAATTTCGTTACCTCTTTCAGTCCGCTGACATAATAGGCCATTTTGCCGAATGTATTTTTCAGCTTCGTGTTTACCTTATGGGGTACTCCGGTCAGCATGCCGGCCGAAGCCACATTAATAAAGTAATGACCGTTGGCACAGCCGGCATCGACAGCCCTGATACCGGCTGTACCGGCAGCAATTCTGCCCACATATTCTTTCAGCCGATCATGAACTCCGAGATAAGTGGCAAAATCGTTGGAAGTGCCACTGCCGATTATACCTACAGGCTTACCGATATCGTTTTGCAGCAACAAGTCGATGGCGTGATGCAGGGTACCATCACCGCCGGCTGCAATAATACCATCCGGATTCACTTCCCGTAAGAAATCCGGCAGCCCCGGATTCTCCTTTTCGGTACGGTATGGAATCAGCACGCCGCCATTTTTCTGACATATTTCCGTTATTTCGTCAAGCTTGTATTTAAACTTTGCATGACCGGAGACAGGATTGTACATGAGGACGATTTTTCGACGACCCATTACTGTCCCTCCCCGTCACTGTCAGCCGCAGTATCAGCCGATTTCTCCTTGAAAACGCCGATACGACGAAGGAGTCTGATGGTATGACGCCCAAGGATAGGCACCTGCTCCATATCCTCTTCGTCAATACCGCCGATAATTATCATAACAGCGATATAGATGGCACAGCCGAAGAAAACTGCCCCGAAGGTTGCTATCGTATTTGACGGCATCACCGCAAAGACCTGCTGGAAGCTCCACCAGGTAGCACCCGCCATGACGAAGGAAGCCGCTACCGTCTTTATCAGCTTGCCCATTTCCATCTTATAGCCGATGTACTTGTTTATAAAGTAAATGTTAATAAATGCCGCAACACCCATGTCTGCCGCCGTAGCGTAAGCGGCGCCCATGATACCAAGCCGCGGATCCGCAGTAAGCACCCAGTTCAGCACTACCTTTACCGCCGCCGCTATTATCATATTTATCATCGGAATATTGGTATGACCGAGTCCCTGCAGTATGCCGGTAGATACCTGATGGAGACCCAGCAGCACAATACTGATGGAGCAGGATGCTACCGCAGGGCCGGCTGAAGGTGCATTATAGAAGAGTGTAGCAATCGGCTCGGCCAAAACCAGCACAACAACGAAGGCCGGGAAGCAGACGAAGTTTGAAATACGCATGGAGCTGGCCGTACTCTCGTAGACCTTCGCTACATTGCCCAGTGCCTTCGCCTCAGACAGCACAGGAATAATACTGACGGCCAGAGAGGCTGTCATAATCGTTGCCAGATTGATAAGGGGAACCGCCATACCGGTAAGATAACCGAAAAGCTCAGTAGACTCAGCCACCGTGTAGCCGGCTACCTCAAGTCGCTGCGGCACGATGACCAGGTCAAGATTTGATACGACCGGAAGCATTATGCTGGTAACGGACACCGGCAAAGCCAGGTCAAATATCCGCTTCAGAATCTTCAGTGCCGATGTCTCGTACTCATCCTCCCTAGGCAACAGCTCTTCCGGAGTAAACTCACGCTCGATATTACGATTCAGCTTTATGTGGTACCAAACGAGAACTATGACCGCAATGACAGCTCCCGCCAACGCGCCAAGGCTTGCACCGGCTGCCGCGTATTCCAGTCCATAGGGCAGGAACAGCTCAGCCAGCAGTACCATCGTGACGACGCGGAATATCTGCTCGTATATCTGGGATACTGCGGTCGGAGTCATCCACTGCCAGCCTTGAAGATAACCGCGCGAGCTGGCAATAATGGTAACGAAGAATACCGCCGGAGCCAATGCAACGACAGCACTATATGCGCGGGGATCACGGATAAAGCGCCACTGAATCAGCCAGTCTGCACCGAAATAAGTCAGCGCCGAAAAGATAAGACCGGTGATGACCATCAGCCACATGGATATCCGGAAGACTCGCTTCGCGCCGAATATATCTCTTACCGCTACTCTCTCCGCCGTGATGATAGAGATAGCCACCGGCACACCGGCAGTAGAAACAGACAGAGCAAAGAAGTATATCGGGAAAGCCATCTGATAGAGGCCGATGCCCTCGCCCCCAAGCACGCGGGATACAAACATCCAGTTGAGAGCGCCGATGACTTTAACGACTATGCCCGCCAAAGTGAGGATAAAGGTACCCTTCATCAGTGATTCAGCACCGATACCGCTCTTCTCTTCTTCGGTATTCTTCACTTCTTTTTCTGACACCTGTATCCCCTCCTTTCGCTAACATTTAATCCTCTTGGCTAAATGAACATTATATCATTTTTCACCGCCGAATGAAACAGCCTGCTTTCTTTAAGAAAAGTCAGTCCGCCTACTCGTGGTCTTCCTTTATCTCCCGGTCATAATCAGCGCCGTCAAATATTCTGATTCGCTCCGGTTTGAAATTTTCATTGACGATGCTGCGCCCCGGCTCATAATCTTCGGTAGCAATATCAACAAGATCAAGAACCGTGTGTATCATGTCGTCTGTCATATACGGACGGTCGGTGCAGCTTAATATCTGCATCCACTTCTCCGGATACTTTGCCTTGAATTTTTCCGAGGCCCAAAAGATAAGCGGCACCTCAATCATGTGCCGGTTTGCATTCTCTTCGATGTGGCCGGCAAAGCCTGCCCCTTCATCATAGACCGCCTCACCATGATCCGGCAGATAGATGACCAGCGTCTCCATATCACGGAATCTGTTGATTATTTCGGCAACAATATGGTCATTGTAATACAACGCGTTATCGTATTCGGCAACGATAAGCTTGTTCTTCTCGTTCACATTCAGCTTTATATCCTTCTCCTGAAACTTGTGAAAGGAATAAGGATACCGGTTGTAATAGAGACCATGACCACCCATAAGGTGCGTAACGAAGAAGTTTTTCCCCTCTGCCCGGTTGGCAACCGCATCATCGATAAGAGGAAACAGTTCCTCATCCAAAATGCCTTCATCCTCGCGGGATTCCCGCAAGCGGGTATACCTATGAACATCGCTTCTCTCGCCGTAATACTGCGCCACATTGCCCCAAATACCGGAGCTTTCCTGATTGGAAAGCCAGTGGGTCTTGTAACCGGCCGCATTCATGATATCAATGAGGTTATTGTATTTATACCATGGCTTGTCCGATTCACTGTGACTGAAAGTAAAGAGCTTCTGCAATACAGGAATCGTATTTGAGTGGGGACTGACCACATCGGTATAGACTGCTATCTCGCCTCTGTCCTTCAGCTCGACAAGGTTCGGGGTATTGGACAGATAATAGCCGTACAGGCTCATGTGATTCCGATTAGTTGATTCGCCGAGAATGAACACGACATTTTGTATGCTGCTGTCGTTGCGGGTGAGCTTTATCTCGGTCACTGCCTCCTTCCGCAGTTCATTATAGGCCAGCATGTTTTCCACGGCGATATCCATCGCCAGAGCAAACCGATGAACCGGCAGGAAAGGACGATAGAATATATCGCAATACTCAGTAACCATGCGGATGGTGTAGACCAAAGCCACCAGCATAAACACAGCAGTGAGCCGAACTGCTGCATGACCGTTCCAGGGAACCTTCAGCCAAAGCTTACGGCGATGAAAAAGGTACACAAATACAATCAGGGCTGTCACATAGAAAATCTCCAGCGGACCCACATACATTTTCAGGAACTCTAATGACTCATTGAGATTCGTCTCCAGCAGAGCTCCCACAACCCCTGCTCCGAGAAGAGCTCCATAATTGTACATGACAAAAAGCTCCAAAATGCCCACCGGAACGGTGACAATAAGGAGCACACCCTTCAGCGCAGTTCGCTTCCAGTCGTTGTCTATAAAATTAATTAGTCTGGTGATGAGCATGACGGCCAGAAAAAGCGTAAAGCCGTAACAAATCATCACGTCAGTCCTGTCGCCATTCACCAAGTGCCAGGCAAACGGAAGAAAAGAAGCCAAGAACAGTTCGGTGATAAAGGCGAGATTTCGCCGCAAAAATCTATGAATTGCAGCCAAATAATATTTAAACTTCTTCATTATCTTTGACCCATCATCACATGGGTCTGTGGAATAACACGAACATCACACAGGGGGCCTAGAGCCATTTCCTGCGCCTTAAGCATAAGATCCGGAGACGGAGCCTTGCAGTGCCCATGGGGCGTCACAGGCTGGAGTATCAGCGGAATAGAGCGGTCTACCGAAGCAATCAGGCTTATTGCCTTGCTTATTTCTGTCGTTGATGAGTCACGCTCAATGACCAGCTTCACATAAAGATCCTTTTCCCGGGCAATTTCCATGAAGACACCGTGCTCTCCCCACAGCTCCTGTCCCACCATGCTTGGCAGTTTAATATCCATCGAGATAATGGATATAAGGGGCAGTACTTTCTTCAATCGAGGGCCTAAAGTTCCGTTTGTCTCCAGAAGCAGCGGCAAATTCACCAGCGGAGCCAGCTCCGTAATGAACTTTGTATGAAGGAGCGGCTCGCCACCCGTAAGGGACAATGCCTGATGAGGTGTAATATCGGCAAAATTATTCACATACTCGGCTACAGCAGCCGGAGTAAGGGGGTTCGGTATCTCCAGCTGTCGATGAGAACCTGGGTTCAGCTGCACCCGGCAGTAACGATGGCTGCCTACACGGTGTTCTGTATCACAGTAATCACAGGATAGATTGCAGCCCTCGAAGCGCAGGAACGCCTGACGATAGCCAACATATTTTCCTTCTCCCTGAATGGAAGAAAAAATCTCAATGACAGATTCCGTAGCCAGCTTTTGTCCGTTCAGCAGCGTGTTTATGCGATCACTTATCATGGTCATGATTATTCCTCGCTATAAGTCACGCATGAGCCGGGAGACTCCCAGACAGACACATGCTTCACTGATGCATTTGCTTTCAGGCCGTCGGTAACCCGACGATAGATGACTGCCGCAATATTTTCGGCTGTTGGATTCTTGCCTTCAAAATCCGGCAATTCATTCAGGAAACGATGGTCATAGATATTCAGGACATCCCGAACCAGGCTTTTCAGGTATTTAAAGTCTACCACCATGCCAAGCTCATCAAGCTTATCGCCAACGACAGCCACCTCCACAGTCCAGCAATGACCATGGAGCTTGTCACATTTTCCGGGATAGCCGACAACACGATGAGCCGCATCGAAATCCTCTTTTACGGTGAGTAAATACATTAGAAATCTCCTTGCGGAAAGAAGACGACCGCCATGAGCAGTCGTCTCTGAATTATTTGTTTTCGCCTACGAAATCGTTGAAGCCTATAGCTCTTGTATGCTGAGTATGGCTCCACTCATGTTCATTTCGATGGATGAAGCCCAAGAAGATTATGGGTATCCAAGAGTAAATGAACACCGGATAAAGCAGCAGATAGAGCCATGCCTTCGGCTTTACATTTATCTTCATCAGAATTATCACCGGCAGCAGGTACTGTCCCAAGGTAATAATCGTAAACAGCTCCGAAGGCAGGAAAGTGTAGATATTGGTAAAGAACTGCTGCCCCATGCCCATCTGAATGTAGGACAGGACAATGAAAAGTGTGGAAATAATCATGAAATGCGGCTGAATCAGGTGGAGACAGCCATCAAGGATACGGATGTCGCGACGGCGAATACCCTCTTTCAGCATCCTTGGGATGTAGCGATGAGCCACATCAAACTGGCCCTGTGCCCAGCGCTTGCGCTGATTCCAAGAAGCCTTGAAAGTGAGAGGCTTTTCATCCCAGACGACAGCATCATGAGCCCACGTGGTCTTAATGCCATCGCAGAGGGACTTCATGGTAAATTCCATATCCTCTGTAAGACAGGTAGCTCCCCAGCCGTTCTTTTTCAGCACATCGGTGGTAATTACCATACCGGTGCCGCCGAGAACGGAGGAAAGACCGATGTTTGTCTTGGCCAGATGCCAAACATGGTCAATGACCCAGAAGGCGATGGCAAAGGTACCGGATACCCAAGTATCGTAAGGATTCTTTGCATCAAGATAACCCTGAATGACCTTATCGCCCTTCAGCAGTCGATTGTTCATCTCCAAAAGGAAATTGGGGTGCACAAGATTATCCGCATCGAACACGGCGATGGCATCATACTGTCTCTCCATCTTGAAGAGGCGATCGAACATCCACTCCATGGCAAAGCCTTTACCTTTGCCTACATCGCTGAAACGCTCGTGAACAATAGCACCGTGCGCCCTAGCAATCTCCGCTGTATCATCGTTGCAGTTATCAGCAATAACGAAGACATCATACAGCTCGCGGGGATATTTCAACTCAGCCAGATTATCTATGAGCTGGGCAATGACCGCATGCTCATTATGGGCTGCTACGATAAGGGCAAAAGTCTTGGATGGGGTAAGAATCTTATCCTCATGCCGCCGCCACAGACCGCAGAAGCCAATGACAAAATAATAGATGGTGAATAGAAGGATGAATCCCTGCAGGGGCACCATCACAATGTCAAGGGTATAATTCATTTGAGGTATTCTCCAATTATCACGACGATGGTTGACTTACTTTTTGCATCCGCCAAAAATTGTATTCACAATGCCGACAAATTCATAAGCTGCGAAGAAAGCAAACAGCACTGCCGGAATAAGAGCATCACGGCCGACATATACCACCGCAGCAAACACGACAGCAAAGTATACCTTTGCCGGGCCACACAAGCCTTCACTGTCAGCTCCCTTGAAGTCAGGATAATGAATCGTGCTGACCTTCAGCAAAGCAACGATACTCATAACGATGGGATATATGAGGCCGAGATTATGGGGATCATATCCCATGCCCAACATAAGCAGCGTGGAAGTAGCCATAAAACAGGCTCCCGCAGGAATCGCTACGCCCATGAAATAGCCGTGGACTTCAGCCGCCATAACATTGAATCGAGCCAGTCGGAAGCAGCCGCATACTGCAAAAAGGAGCGGCACAAACCAGCCAATCCAGCCGTAGTCGATTAAAACAAACTGATGAGCCAGTATGCCGGGGGCAACACCGAAGGAAACCAGATCACACAGCGAATCAAGCTCCTTGCCGAGCTCACCGGAGACGCCGAGCGCACGGGCAGCCCGGCCATCAAGTCCGTCAGCGACAAGCGCTAAAAGAATGCAGGTAGCCGCCCAAAAGAGATCCCCCTTCATGCTGAACATGATAGAGCAAACACCCATAATGAGATTCATGCTTGTTAATCCGTTAGGAATCAGCGGTTTCCAGTTCATTCTTTAATCCTCCCGATTACGGTGACACCACCTATGACCTTGTCACCCTTCTTTACAGTAACCTCAACGGATTTAGGCATTACGACTTCGGTACAGGAGCCGAATTTTATAAGACCGTAGCGCTGACCCTTCTCAAGCTTGTCGTCAAGGGTCACCCAGGAGACGATACGCCGAGCCAGCAGTCCGGCTATCTGAGTAACGGTAATGCGGAGACGGTCGTTGGCAATACCAAGCATATGACGTTCATTTACCGCACCGACATTGTCATCAAAGGCCGGGTGAAAGTGGCCGCAGGAATAATGCTGACACTTTATCTCCCCTGCCATAGGGCTGCGGTTTACATGCACATCAAAAACGGACAGGAAAATAATGACCTTATTCGCCGGTTCCTTTACGAAATCATCATCTTCGACCGGGACAATATCCATTACCTTTCCGTCTGCCGGAGCCACCAGTACCGACTCATCGGTCGGAATCTCCCGCTCGGGATTACGGAAAAAATAAACGAAATATGAACCCAGCACTGCCGGAAAAACCGCCCAGGCGGGGCCAAGCCATGCACCTAAAGCAGCCGCAGCAGCAAAGCTCCCCAAAACGAAAGGATATCCTTCACGGACTATCATGCTTTAATATTCCTTCCTGCATACTAAAAACTATCACAAAAAAACTCTAACTGAAGTATTATACGCTACAGACAAAACTTTGTCCAGTTATCAGCCTTTTGCCCTCTTCACCGCTAAGACGAATTTAGGCAATGCCGCCAGTCTTCCGATGCGGCTCGGCTGCAGGATAACTCGATATGCCCATTCAAGCTTCGCCTTCTGCATCCAAAGCGGCGCACGCTTCACGTTGCCGGCCATGACATCAAGCGTACCGCCGACACCAATTGCGGCAGATATTTCCAGCTCCGCCAAGTGGTTTTGAATCCAGATTTCCTGCTTTGGCACGCCAAGGGCACAGAGCAGCAAATCTGCCCCGGATTCATTTATCTCCCGGACTATTTCCGGCTCATCGGCTTCGGTGAAAAATCCATTGCGGCAACCTACTACCTCTACCCCTGGGTAGAGAGCTTCAGCCTTCGCTTTTGCCGCTTCGGCTACACCGGGAGCAGAGCCGAAGAAAAACATCTTAAATCTGTTTTCTTTTGCCGGAGCAATCTTCAGCAGCTCCTGAACGAGATCGTAGCCGGCCACACGCTCAGGCATTTTGTAACCCAGCTCATGAGCTGCCCAGACAGTACCGGCACCATCCGGCACCACCAGGTCCGCAGCGTTCAGTGCTTCCATCAGTCCGGGATTACCTGCGGCCATCATTATCATTTCTGCATTGGCTGTAGCAATGAGCCAAGGGGCCTTCTTCCCTCTTGTCTTTCTTCCCGCCTTCAGCTGCTGCGCAATAGTATCCCGCGCTTCCTTCATCGTATAGGTTGCCACGGGCACTCCTAATATATTAACCGTATTCTTCTTCATTTATAAGCTACCAAAGTCTCTCTTTTTATCCCTGCCGGCCTTCGAATCTATTCTGTACACATAGGCCAGCACTTCCGCCACCGTCGTATAGAGCTCCGGCGGTATCTCCTTATCAATATCCAGCGCCATCAGCATGTTTACCAGAGTTTTATTCTGATACACCGGCAGGGCATTCTGTTGGGCAAGATTCAGGATATTTTCGGCCACATAGCCCTGTCCTTTTGCCACGACTCTCGGAGCGACATTTGCTTCCGGGTCATACTTCAAGGCAACGGCTTTTTTAGGAGCAGTTTCATCAGTTTCCGGCTCCTCCGCCGGCACGCACTCCATCCGTCGTTTAATGCTGTCTTCCATCATTTAGCCGTTGCCACCCCCAATTTCAAGCCCACCAGTTCCAGTGATGACTCATCAAATGAGTGGACGAATTCCGGAATGTAATCACGGAACTCTCCCACAGCAGCCGATGATGAGAAGAACACCCGCACATCGAGTTTCTTTCCTTCATACAGGCGGCAGGTTATTTCCACCGCACCGATATTTTCCGTGAGCACACAGAACCGCAGCCAGGTCTCACGCTGTTTTTCTTTTGTCTTATCTTCCTCTCCGTACTCGTTCTCAGGATATTTCTCCTCATCGAATACGGAAACGTAGCAAGGATAACTGTGTGCTTCCTCTCCCATATAGAGGGGCAGCATAAAGGACATTGTCCGCTGACCGTTCTGGGTCATCCGGGCTGTTCCCGCCATTGACTCCTTTACGGTACCGGCGAACTCGGCAATATCCCGTCCGGCATTGCGCAGGCGACGGGACTTCGTATCTTTAAGCGTTGCTAAATCACAGAGCTGCAGGAAAGCCCACAGCCTTGGCAGCGCAGGCAAATTCTGCTGGATGGCCGCCTGCTGGACAGATGCCGGCAGATTTTTCTGACAGAGCCTCAGTAGCAGATTGAGCTGGCGGGCATCCTTCTCATTGATTATTTCCTCATCGCCGTTCACGAAATCAAGCAGAAGCTGGCGGTAGCTCTCACTGACAGTCTCGTCCTTCGCGAGGAGCTGTGCCAATCCCTTCATGGTCTCCATTGTCCTGACGGAATTCTCGATTGCCGGCTGACGAAAAAAGACATGACTGTTCAGGGCCGAAGACGGCCGATTTGCCGCCGGACTCTGACTGCGCCGCTCTGCCATGCTCTCTGCCGACAGGCGAGCCAGTCTCGCTGCAGGATTTTCATTTGCCTCAATGGGTCGGCCGGTGATGTCTCTCAGGATACCATCAAAGCTCTTGGCAAACCGGCTGGCATTCAGATTTTGCAGGCCGGTATTCGCCGAAGGTCTGAAGGGACGGCCAAGATCATTCAGCATCTGCTGACTCTTGTCTGTCGTAGTCGCCTTTTCTCCGCTTGACTCTGGTTCACCATATCCGCCGGTCAATTCTTTTCCCACAGCCTGACCGCTATCCTGATAGCTTCTTCCCGGTACGGCTGCCTGTTGTCCCGGCGTTTCCTGATTCTGTCCGACAGGAGCATTTTCTGTACCGGCAGGAGCCGTATTTCCCGGCTGAGCCGCACTTTGCCCATTTTCTCCGGGCATTGCCTGAGCCCCGCCTTCGGTCGGCTTCGCCTCAGGCTGGCCAACTGCTTCATTATTGCCCTGCGGCAGCTGATTCTGCGGCAACTGTTCATCGGCTGTATTCGCCGCCTGCATCTGCCCCTCTTCCCGGGGCGTTGCCGGCATGAAGTAAGCAACAAGCTGCTTCAAAAAACCAAGGCTTGAATCATCGGCCGCCGGAATCGCTCCTCCGCTGATGACCGGCTGCTGACTGAGTATCTCCAGCAGCTCCGGCGGAATGACATCCGGTTCCTTCTGATCCAGTAGCTCATAGGCCAACTTATGGAGCAGAACAGGCTCAAAGTCGCTGTTTTCCTGAGTGACAACATTCTTCAACTGAGCCAGAAGCGTTGCCAGCGGCTGTGACATTTCGCCAAAAGAAGTCTGACGCGCCAAATTCCCCATTTGGGTAAGCAGACGGGAAAGGGTATTCAGCTGATCCATGGCAAACCGCTGGCTCTCCACGGTACTGCCCAGGCTTTTCCCCAGAGTCTCACCCAGAGAAAAGGAGTTCTTCATTATGTTGTTCACCAGACGCTGAACATCCGGTGTCATGCCCTCGGCTACATCTTCCGCCTCACCGGAAATGCGCAGCAAGACACCCGCCATATCCGAAATAGAGTTCCGAATACTGACATTAGTCTCCGGCGCAAAGGGTGAACGAACAGCAGCAGTGCGCGAAGTCGGCTGCGAACTGCTGGGACGTTCTATGGGGCGTATGCCGCCTGCTTGTGTGGCGGCGCTGGTTTCCAATGGCATGATTTTACTCCTGACAATCCTTGTCTGTTAATATCTCGGGAAATCGCTTACTCCTTGCAATTTCCGCCCTGACCTGCCGGTCAGATTATCGGCTGATGCCCTCACATTCCGCAACCGGGGCAAATGACCGACGATGTATGGGACATGGGCCGTACTTCCTGAGAGCCGCCATATGGTCGGCTGTACCATATCCCTTATGTCTGGCAAATCCATATTCCGGATACCGTTGGTCGTACTCTTCCATGAGACGGTCACGCGTTACCTTTGCCAGCACTGAAGCCGCCGCGATAGATGCCGACTTGGCATCACCTTTTATCAGGGACAGGGACGGCATGGTCAGCTTTTCCAGCGGCACTGCGTCGACGAGCACCTTCTGGGGCTGGGGAGACAGCTCCCCTATCGCCTTGTACATGCCGCCGACCGTAGCCCGATATATATTGTCACGGTCGATGGTCTTCTCATCAATTATGGCTATACTGTAGGCAATAGCTTGCTCTCTGATAATATCGAAAAGTTCGTCACGAACTTTCGCCGACAGCTTCTTCGAATCGTTGAGCTTCGGTATATAGAGTCCGATTGGCAAAATTGCCGCAGCCACCACCACCGGCCCGGCCAAGGGGCCTCGTCCGGCTTCATCAACTCCGGCAATATAGGAAGCTCCTTCCCGCTGAGCCTCGTATTCGTAACAGTACAGCTCCTTCAGACGCTGACGCTCGGCCAGTTCTCTGTCGTAGCGGCGGAGCAGCCTTTGTACAGAAGCCCGGCTGTCGGCTGAAAGCTCTGCCAGCAGCGTCGCCTCGATATTGCGGCCGCTGTCGAGAGCCTCCTGCAGCAGCGCTTCAATCTCTGCTGTCTTCCGTGATGCCTGTGCCATTTTCTTCAGCCTCGGTTTCCTTTTCTGCTGATTTCTGCGGTGGTAAATCCAAAGTATATTTACCAATCAGGCCGGCACGAAACTCCTTCAGCAGAAGTTTTTTTGTTTTATCGTGGTTGACGACGCCGCCCTTTTCCAAGTGACCGCGCTTTCGCCCGATAAGTTCCAGCAAAGCCACATTGTCCTCAGGCAGACTCTCGCCTTCCGCCAGTTCCAGCTTATAGCGGTTCACCAGATCACGGGAAAAGTTTTCTCTCAGCCAGGCCAGGAGCCGCAGCACTACCGGCTCCGTGTCGATAGCCTCGTCACTGATAGCACCTGTATAGGACAGGTGCAGGCCCACCATCGGATCGTCGAACTTCGGCCAGAGTATACCGGGCATATCCAGCAGGTCAAAGCCATCTTCAATGTGTATCCACTGCTTGGCTCTGGTGACACCGGGACGGTTCTCCGCCTTTGCCTTCACCTTGCCGGCCAGTCGGTTTATGAGAGAAGACTTGCCTACATTGGGAATACCCAGCACCATTGCTCTGGGCGCTCTGGCCTTGGCGCCTTTATTCTCAAAGCGCTTCGTCTTGCCGGCAGCCAGTTTTGCCGTAAGCTTGACCAGTTCCTTAATGCCCTTTCCCTGAGCGGCATCTACCGCCACGGCAGCGATGCCCTGACTCTTGTAGTAATTGACCCAGGCCTTTGTTATGGCCGGAGAAGCCAAATCCATCTTGTTCAGTACGATGAGACGCGGCTTCCTGCCAATCAGTTCTTTCAGCATCGGATTGGCACTGGCCACCGGTATTCTGGCATCGACCAGCTCGATGACAACATCTACCAGCTTCAGATTATCTGATATAAGACGCTTTGCCTTTGCCATGTGTCCGGGATACCAGACGATGGTCGGCAATCCTTCCGCCGTGACAGAAAGTGCGTCAGCTGCTTCTTTAATATCCGCCATATTACTTTACATAAACATCGTATACCGTGCGGCGAGCCGGAGCCTTCGGATACTCGCAGTCACGATAGCCAAGTACACAGTTGCCTACACCGGCATAGTCTCCTTCAATGCCCCACTTCTTCAGAAGAGCCTTGCCTTCCTCTGTCTCAAAGGTCTCTTTTGCCCGGTTAATCCAGCAGGAGTCAACACCGATAGCATGGGCAGCGTTCATGAGGTTACCGAGAACAAGAGCGCCATCCTCAACATAAGTCGGGCTGGACTTCTCTGCGATGACAACGATAACGGTAGGTGCATTGTAGAAAGGATCGGTGGTAACGCCGAGAATCTTTGCATTCATCGCGGAAAGCTGGTCACGGGTAGCCTTGTCCTGAACTACGACAATCTTTACCGGCTGGAAGTTATGTCCGCTGGCCGTATAACGGGCTGCCTCAACGATGACCTCCAGTTCTTCATCCTTTATCTGCTCACTCTTATATTTTTTTACGCTGCGGCGCTCGATAAGTACCTTAATAACTTCATTGTTCAGTAATGCTTCTTTCATTTCTTGCCTCCTAATCTCTCGGTGAATCACGCTGAAAAACTCGTTATTCCCGAAGAAAAAACACTTCTCTAGCTTTTATTGTATGCATGTATCTGCAGTTGTCAAGTCAAAAGGTCTCCCCGCCAGGGAAATAGGGCTCATTTCTCAAATATTTTGATAAAATTCTCCCGATTGACAGGAAAATAGTATATAATATAGAATAAATCAGATAAATGATAGTGATTTCAAAGGACTTTTATCCCTTTATCCATAAGGAGGAATCGCCTTGCGTTCCGTATCGGTTACAGATCTTAAACCAGGTATGATACTGGCCCGTACTATTGTCAACGATGACCTTATCGTAGTACTGGCCGAAAATACTGAGCTGACCCCTTCCCACATCAAGCGTCTGAATACACTTGATGTCCCCTTCATCTACATAAAGGATGAGTACGAGCTCAGCTCGAACTTCCTCAGCGTTGCCGCACTCTTCAGTCCCTCTGATGCCTTCATCAGCGAATACAAAGATGTTGTTGATACTGCCAAAGGACTGATAGACACCCTGACAAAGGGCGGTGACGAACAGTCCGTTTACGAGACAAAGTGCCTTGTTCACGAAACCCTTTACCCCCTGTCCCACGACAGCGGCGTAATCGACCATCTCTTTGAGCTGAATCATCTGGCCAGTGATGTCTACAACCATTCTCTTCGAGTATCAATCCTCTCCGGTGTAATCGGCAAGTGGATGGATATGAAGCCAAATGACGTACAGGATTTGATTTTGGCCGGTTTCCTTCACGATATCGGCAAGTCCAAGCTCCCACAGGAACTGAGTTCCTTACGAAGCAATGTCGTTCCGGAGGACAAGCTGGATGACTACATGGCTCACACTATGGAAGCCTCCAAGATACTGCGAGACTGCCCCAATCTTCCTGCCGGCATTCCCGAAGCAGCCATGCAGCATCATGAGTGTATGGATGGCAGCGGCTATCCTCTCGGTCTGAAGGGCGACCGCATCCATCGCTTCGCCCGCATCGTTGCTTTGGCCGATTTCTATGACAATCTCACTACCGAAGTTGAAGGCGAGCGGCACATGACTCCCTTCGCCGCTATCGAAGAAATCGCCCAGCTTATGTACTCAAAGCTTGACCCCAACGTCTGCATCCCCTTCATCACGAAGATAAAGATGTCCTTCCTTGGTTCACGGGTTCTTCTCTCCAATGGAATGATTGGCACCATAGTCCGCTATGCCAACGGAATAGATGCACAGCCGCTTATCCGCATAAACGAAGCGACCATCATCGACCTGAACGAATACAAAAACCTTTCGGTCATCGAATACAATCCGAAATAAAAATAAGGGTCTGTGAAAAAATGAACATTCATTTTTTCACAGACCCTTTCTGCAATTGAAAGGAGTTTCCTTCATGAAATACAATTTTGATGAAATCATCGACCGTCGAGGGACAAATGCTCTGAACACGGATGGATTCCGCGGCTACATCTTTCACGCCGGCCCGGAGAAGAAATTCCCTTACGCCGATGATGACTTCGTGCGTATGTGGATAGCCGACATGGAGTTCTCTGCCCCTCCGGCAATTCTCGATTCCATCAAAGCCAGGGTTGACCGCCGCATCTTCGGCTACACTTCGATTTTTACCGACGACTACTATCAGGCCTTTTCCAAGTGGTGCCGCGACCGCTACGACTGGGACTTCCCCAGAGAACAGCTCTGTATGTCACCAGGTATCGTGCCTGCGCTCTATGAGGTCGTCGCTGATGTCACCGGCCCGGAGGACAAAGTTCTTATTGCTACCCCCGCCTACGGCAACTTCAAGTACGCCGCAATTAACAACAAACGAGCTCTTGTGACTACCGAGCTGAAATGCACTAACGGCGTCTTCTCGCTTGACTTCGATGATTTCGCCGCCAAAGCTGCCGACCCGGCTGTCCGCCTCATCATCTGGTGCAATCCCCACAATCCTACCGGCCACATGTGGACAGAGGAAGAGCTTAATAAAGTTGCCGAAATCGTCCGCAAAAACGACCTCTGGATAGTGTCCGACGAGATACACTGCGACCTCATCAGAAGCGGCCGAAAGCACATTCCTCTGGCGAAAGTAATGCCGGACTACGACCGAGTAGTCACCTGTATGGCTCCCAGCAAGACCTTTAACATCGCCGGCCTGCAGTTCTCCAACATCATTATCCGCAGCGAAGAGCTACGCTACACCTACCGCAATAACGACCGCATCGGTCAGGAAGTCAATCCCCTGTCACTGGCCGCTGCTCAGGCTGCCTACGAGAGCTGCGGTGACTGGCTGGAGGAATTGAAGCAGTATCTTGATGACAACTTCACCTTCGTCGTTGATTTTATTCACGCAAATATTCCCTCCGCAGTCTGCCGGGTTCCTGATGCAACCTATCTTGCCTGGGTAGACTTCCGAGCCGCATTGCCGGATGTGAAAGACCTCTCAGGCTTTTTCGCCAATAATGCCGGCGTCCTGCTTGAAGGCGGCAATGATCTCTTTGTCGGAAATGCCGAAGGCTTCGTCCGCTTAAATCTCGCCATGCCCAGAAGTATCCTCAAGACCGGCATGGAGCGAATGGCCGAAGCCATCAAGAAACACAACGCATAAAAAACATAGGCTGTTGTACAGATTTACCCCTCCGCCCTTCGGGCTCCTCCCCTGCAGGGGAGGCTTGTAGAGGATTCGTACAACAGCCTCTTTTTTTATTGTTTTACGTCCAAATGACGATTTCTCAGCTGTCCGCAGGCCGCATTGATATCCGTCCCCATCTCCCGCCGGACAGTTGCGGTGATATGCATACTGTGGAGAATATTGGCGAAGGCATTTACCTTGTCTTCATTCGGCCGATGCAAGTGGCGCTCCACTACCGGATTGATTGGGATAAGATTGACGGATGCATTCTGCCCTGCCAGCAGATGACCCAGCTCCCGGGCATTTTCCCGGCTGTCGTTCACACCGTCGATAAGGATATATTCGTAGGTTACCCGGCGACCGGTAGTATTGAAATACGCCTCACCGGCCTTGACCACATCCTTGATGGCATACTTCTTGGCTATCGGCATCAGCCGACGGCGAATTTCATCATTCGGTGCATGAAGAGAAATCGCCAGACCTACCGGCAGCTTCTCATGCGCAAGGTCATATATTCTCTCCACAATGCCGCAGGTAGAGAGTGTGATATTCCGATAGCCGAAGTTCAGACAGTAAGACTCGTGGATAAGCCGCAGAAAGCTGAGAACATTTGCATAGTTATACAGCGGCTCACCGGAGCCCATGAGCACCATGGTATCCACCTTTTCTCCGGACTTTCTAAGGTAATCATTGATAAAGAAGACCTGAGCCAGCATCTCTCCGGCCACCAGATCACGAGTCAGCCCCTTCAGGGTCGAGGCACAAAAGGCACAGCCCATAGCACAGCCGGCCTGGGTCGATATGCAGATACTATTGCCATAAGGCTGCCGCATGAGGACTGATTCTACTGCCACTTCATCAGGGAAAGCCAGCAGGAATTTTGTAGTCTTGCCGTCAGCGGAATCCCATCGCTCCACCTGATGCGCCCGGTCGATGGAAAATTCTCTCGCCAGCTTATAGCGAAGATCCTGACCAAGATTCGTCATCTCATCGAAGGAGTCCACACTCTTGCCATACATCCATTCTACCAGCTGATGAGCTCTGAACGGCTTGATGTCAAAGGGTGTCATTTCCCCCTTGATAGCCTCCTCCATGAGGCCAAAAAGATTCTTTTTCATTTCACTTTTCTTTCCATGCGGGCGATGAAGAAACCGTCTGTCCCATCAACATGAGGCAACAGCTGCACCATCCTGCCGCTCCGCTTTTTCTCCGGCAGATAGTCACCGGTCTCCACGAGGGTAAAGTCCTTGTTTGCCGCCAGGAATTTCTCGATAACGCCGGCATTCTCTGCCGGCTCCATGGTGCAGGTACTGTAGACAAGGACACCGCCCTGCTTCACGCATTGAGCCGCACTCTCCAATATCTCCAGCTGCAGGGGCGGCAATCCCTTCATGTCGTCAGCTGTCACCCGCCAGCGAGCGTCAGGTCGGCGGCGAAGGACGCCCAATCCCGAACAGGGAGCATCTACCAGCACTCTGTCTGCCTGTCTGAGGAATCGCTCGCCGATACAGCGGGCATCTCCTGCCGCAGTCTCGATTATAGTTATACCCAGTCTCCGGGCATTTTCCGCTACTTTTTCCAGTCTTGCCGGATAGAGGTCACCGGCGATTATCTTGCCCTGATTCTTCATCATCTGAGCCAGATGGGTCGTCTTGCCGCCGGGAGCACTGCAGACATCCAGTACGAAATCCCCCGGCTGCGGGTCAAGCACATGAGCTACCAGCATGGAGCTTTCATCCTGCACCTGCCACATTCCCTCTGCCAGAGATGCTATATCCTTCATGGCTCCGTGGGCGGTTATCTTTATTCCTTCCGGTACAAGAGCCGACCGCTCAACAGTACAGCCTTCCTCCGTCAGGCGGGTCATCAGCTCATCTCTTGTCACCTTCAGGGTATTTGTCCGGACAGACAGCACTGCCGGCTCATTATCAAACCGACATATTTTCTCCGCCGCCTCGTAGCCCAAAATTCCTATCCAGTGCTTCACCAGCCAGCGAGGATGCATTTCCTTCAGGGAAAGATACTCGGTTGCCTTGCCGGCTCCCTGCGGGAATACCGCCGCCTCCGGCTCTCTCGCCGCCCGGCGAAGAACAGCATTGATAAATCCGGCACTGCTGTTCAGCTTCGTGCCATAGCGCCGAGCCAAGTTTACCGATTCATTGACTGCCGCCGACTGCGGTATCTTCGATAGATAAAAAAGCTGGTACATTCCAAGGCGAAGGATGCATCTTGCCCAAGGCTCCATCTTCTTCAGTGGCTTGTTCACATAGTGGCCGATTATCCAGTCAAGGGTATCTCCCGCCTTCACCACGCCGTAGACAAGCTCAGTGGCAAAGCGTCTGTCCAATTCGCTCAGGTCACCGTTTTTCAGTTCTTCCGCCAGCAGAATATTGGCATAGCCTCCGTTTTCGCTGACGGCATGAATGACCCGGAGAGCCGTTTCTCTTGCTTTATCCATTTTTTTCGGCTCCCTCATCAGTCTTCTTCTCCGGCAGGATTATCATATTCTCCAGTTCCCGACGGAACTCTGCCAAATCTACGTGAGTATTGAAGCAGGGCCCATTCGGACGAAGATTCATTACCCCTACTGCCGGCAGCGGATATACATCCTGTATACCGCTGGTAAGATCCCGCTCACAGGCAATGGCCAGCACTGCCTTGGGGCGCAGCTTTTTGACGGTCTGACGAGCCAGCGTTCCCCCGGTAACTACGAAGAAATGAAAGCCCATTTCCTCGGCCATATTCACCAGCGCGGCAATATCACAGCGGCCGCACCGCTTACAGTTCATGGGGTCTCTGGTAATCTTATGGGGACAGGTATCCAGCTGCAGGCAGTGCGGTGTAATCACCAGCAGTCTGTCCGCCGGTACCTTGATATTCATTCGATGAAAGATTTTATTGCTTACCGAGACGAAGGAGCTCTCTATCTGTCTCCGACGAAAGCCAAAAATTTTACCGAAAAATACTACCAGCGGGAACAGAAGATTTACCAGTCCGGTAGTCCGGCGCAGGATAAAGGGGAAAAACGGCAGGCCTGCTGCCGCGGCAATAAGTCCGGCTATGCCGAGACCGACAATGCCGAAAAACATAGCCAGAACCGCGCCTGACACCAGCGGCAGTACATCAGCTATCTCCCGGAGTCCCGGCGCACTGATACGCCACATCCCGGCGGCAGCCAGAGCCAGTATAAGATAAGCTCCCACCAGCAGTCCGATAAAGAGTCTCTTCCTATTATAATTTGAAGTTACAATCTTGCTTTTGTCCATTTTCATTACTCATATTTTGCCGGAAGCTCTATGGCATGGCCACGAAGGTAGTCGGCAGCTTTCATTCGCTTCTTGGCCGGAGCCTGAAGCTCAATGACCTCGATGACTCCATCGCCGGTCTTTACCAGCAGACCTTTGCCGTCAGCCTGAATTATATCGCCCGGCTCTCTGCTGTCGGCAGAGATATTTGCCGGTTTCGTACGCCAGATTTTATATTTTTCCTCGCCGAGAGAAGTGAAGGCTCCCGGAGCCGGATCTAGCGCCCGGACAAGATTGTGAATCTCTGCCGTCGTCCTGCTCCAGTCAATGGCGCCTGTATCCTTCTCTATCATTTTTGCATAGCAGCTGAGGCTGTCATCCTGCTTAGTCCCTGTCACAGTTCCGGCCAGTGTCTTCTCTATAGTGGTCTTCATCAGCTCTGCACCCTGAACGGACAGGGCATCATGAAGCTCCTCCAGATTCATGTCCGGTCCGATGGCCAGCTCGGACTTCTCCAGCATATCACCGGTATCGAGGCCAACATCCATCAGCATAGTAGTCACACCGGTGACGGACTCGCCATCCATAATCACCCGCTGCATAGGTGCCGCACCACGATACTTCGGCAGAAGAGAAGCATGGACATTGATACAGCCATATTTCGGCAAGTCAAGAACCTCAGCCGGGAGAATTTGTCCGAAGGCGACTACGATGATAAGCTCCGGCCGAATTTCTTCTCTCAGCTGACGAAGGAATTCCTCATCGTTCTTTATCCGTATCGGCTGATAAACCGGAAGGCCGTTCTTTTCAGCGCAGGCCTTTACCGGTGAAGGAGTCAGCTTTTTGCCCCGACCTCTCGGCTTGTCCGGCTGCGTGACCGCTCCTACCACCGTCAGCTGTTCCATCGTCAGCAGCTTCTCCAGACAGGGCACGGAAAAATCCGGCGTCCCCATAAACAGAGTGCGGACTTGATTCATCGTCTCAGCCATTTTCTCTGTCCTCCGGCGTCTCCTGCCGCAGGCTGGTAGCGATATCGATAAAAAGAATACCATCCAGATGGTCGCACTCATGCTGAATGCAGCGAGCCAGCAGGCCGTCTGCCTTCAGAGTACGACGCTTGTTAAAGCGGGTGGTGTACTCTACCGTTACCCGTTCGGCGCGCTCCACATCGCCAAAGATACCCGGCACGGAGAGGCAGCCCTCAGAGTCTGTGACCTTGCCCTCTTTTTTCGTGATGACCGGGTTTATCAGCTCAAGGATTCCCTCACCCACATCGATAACTACCAGACGGATGGACTGTCCTATCTGCGGTGCAGCCAGACCAACACCGTCGCATTTATACATAGTTTCAGCCATATCATCCATGAGGTGACGCAAGCGGGAATCAATTTTTGTTATAGGCTTTGCAATCTGTTTCAGCACCGGATTGCCTGCCTTGACTACATCAAGAATTGCCATAAGTGCACAATACCCCCATTTTTATACTTGATAACATTCTACCATAATACATTGAGATTTTCCATTGCCGCGGAGACTCTATCGCCAATAATTGTTTTTGCAGGACATTTACGAAATTTGACGAATATTAATGACAAAATCTTGATACAAGGAGAATGACTATGGATAAAAAGACCGCTGACCTTATCATGGCTATGGTAGCCTACGATGCCGGCGATGCAAAGAGAATTCAGCACATCATGAAGGTACATAACTTTGCCATGATTATTGCCGAGCTGGAAAACATTCCCTCCGAAGAAAAATTCATTCTGGAGACTGCCGCTATAGTCCACGACATCGGCATCCACCTCGCGGAAAAGAAGTACGGCTCCTCCGGCGGCAAGCTGCAGGAAAAGGAAGGTCCGGCAGAAGCTGACACCCTGCTCCGCCGACTGGGCGGCTACACCGAAGCGCAGATAGAGCGGGTAAAGTATCTTGTCGGTCATCATCACACCTATAAAGAAATCGACGGCATGGACTATCAGATTCTCATCGAAGCCGATTTCCTCGTAAACCTCTACGACCATCAGAATGATACGAAGTATATCCTCGGTGCCCGTGAACACATTTTCAAGACTAAGACCGGTCTGAAAATCCTCAATGATATGTTCCGGCTGCCGGAATAATCATCTATATTATCTTTAAGAAAAGCCCTTGGATCAATCTTTTCGCACAGATTGATGCGGCGTTTAGTTTGTTATTGCTACACAAAATAAATTTGCAAAATTTAAAAATTTCTCTTTCCTTTTTCCTGATTTTATATAAAATGTATTCTGAGAATAAAATGAAGGATCGTGATAATCTTCAATGGAATACGGAGCACTTTGTCTTATCCCGCCTCTGGCAATGTTTATCTTTGCCGTCGCTACCAAGAAATCATTTGAATCTCTGATTCTTGGCACATTCGTGGCCTGTCTCATTACTGATGGAGCGAATTTCATTCCTGCCTGGTGCAAGATTCTGCTGGATGAATGTACCAATCAGGACAACGCCTATGTTCTGCTGGTCTGCGGAATGTTCGGCGGCCTCATCTTCCTTCTGACTGAGGTCAAAGGCACCATGGGCTTTGCCAACTTCGTCATGAAGTACTGCAAGAGTGAGCGAAGCACGCTCCTCGCTTCATTCGTACTCGGCGTAGCCATCTTCGTCGATGACTACCTGAACATCATGACAATCGGTACCTGTATGAAGAATGTCTGCGACAAGCGGAAGGTTCCTCGTCAAGCTCTGGCCTATGTCATTGACTCCACCGGTGCTCCGGTATGCGCCTTGCTGCCGATATCCACTTGGGCGGTATTCTATTCGGGAATTCTCTCCGAGGAGCCGGCCATTGTCGCCATGAATTTCTCCTCCGGTATGGAAGCCTACATGCACGCCATGCCCTATGTTTTCTATCCCATGGCTGCCCTGCTGGTGGTTTTCCTCTTTTGCCTCGGTGTTATTCCTAAAATCGGCGCGATGAAGACTGCCTACGAAAGTCAGCGAGCTCTGGAGACGGAGGTCTCCGAATCCGACGATGAAATAGACGGCGGTGTAGCCGGTGCTATGGTCGAGATGGTGGCCGATGCAGAGACAAAGATGGCCGGTGCCCCGGAAAAGCCGAAGCCGAACATTTGGGATTTCGTTATCCCGATGGGCGCCCTGATTGGTATCACAGTTGTGACAGCCGATATGCTCATCGCAGTCGTCTTTACCTTGGCAATCTGTTTCTTCCTCTACACTTCCCGCGGCAAGATGAATCTCACTCGCTACTTTGAGCTTTTCTGGCTCGGATTTGAAGACATGATGCCGGTACTCGGTATCACTCTAGCCGCTTTCATGCTTCGCCGTGCCTGCGGCAACATGGAGCTGCCCCAGTACGTTATATCGCTGGCTCAGCCCTACCTCAACGCTCAGGTAATGGCTGCCGTTATCTTCGTTATCGTCAGCCTGTTGACCTTCGTCACAGCTTCCTTCTTTGGTATTGAATCAATAGCCATCGCCATTGTCGTACCTATGGCAGTGTCCCTCGGCTGTGATGTAATGCTGGTAGTCGGTGCTGTCATATCCGGCGGTGTCTTCGGCAGTCACGCCTGCTTCTACGCCGACGCGACGGTACTTACTTCTTCAAGCTGCAATATCTCCAACATATCTCACGCCGTTACCCAGTTCCCCTACGCCATCATCGGCGCAGTCCTGGCCACTGCCGCTTTCCTGACAGCCGGGTACATGATGTAAAAAATAACTCGCTTAGAATAACCGCTGCTTAAGCAGCGGTTATTTTTTCAACACAAAAGCGGAGCTGTATCACAGCTCCGCTTAATTCATTTTATGATTATCTTTTCCCCTGCTCCATGAGACGGACAGCCTCTTCTGCATTCTTGACAGCGAGATGTCTCAGTCCGGCCACGAGCTCCATGTTCTTCTTCTTTATGCTCTCCCGATTCTTCCAACTGTAGGCTATCGCACTGCTGAGCTGTTTATAGGTGAGCGTGGAGAGGTCACCTGCCGGCTTCTCGTTGATAGAGGCAAGGAATCGCTCTATCTTCGGGTCATAGGAGAGTCCAATCATCGGCACACCCATAACTCCGGCAAAGATTAAAGCATGAAGACGGATGGAAATGAGCAAATCCATGCAGCCAACAAGGCTCAAATGCTCATTGGTCGTATACTCTTCCGTAAGGACAACGGACTCGTTCTTCATCATGCGGGCAATGGCCTTGGAGGTCACCACGTCCTCAGGCACCTGCATGGGCAGGAATACTACCTGAGCATTGTATTTGCTGACGATATCATCAGCGGCCTTTGCAATGACCGTCTTGTACTCGGTCCAACCACGCCACTCGCGGACGGAAATTCCCACGATAGGACGAACTCCGCCTATCTGGTGGTCCTTCAAAATCTTTCGACCGATGGCCAGTTCTACCGGGTGAATTGCCAGCACGGGGTCAGCCGTCACTTCCATCGGTGGCTTCGTCACCTTCAGGTCATTCAGCTCTTCCAATGAGCCTTTATCGCGAACCGTGATGAGAGCTGCCCCATTCGCCTGACGACGCATGAAAGCTCTAGCAAAGGATCCACAGACCGGACCGATGCCCTGTGCGTAAAGCATGACCGGCGTACCAAGGAACCGAGCCAGCGCAATGACGCTGAGATAATAATACAGGCTCCGGCCGCTGGTAACATTCTGTAGCAGACTGCCGCCGCCGGAAATCAAAAGGTCAGCCCGACGCAAAGCACCCCAAATAGACGAGACATCAAGCCATGAAATCGCTTTCACGCCGTGACGCCGCGCCGTATCTTCTGGGCTGGCGGATATAACCGTTATATTTACTTGTGGATTCACATCGGTCAATACTTCGATCATAGCTGCCAGCATTGCTTCATCGCCGGCATTCTTTGAGCCGTAGTATCCCGATACCACAACATTCGACATCAGATAAAAAAGCTCCTTTAAGTAAGCTTATTGAATAAGGACAACAAATCAATCCCGAGCAATTCTCGCCCGAGCCTTATCCAAAATATTATACCACAAAGTGACCACCAACATCAAACCCCCACCGATAATTCCGCCAAAAATCAGACCACCGACGCCGCGAACAGCACTCATCATGAATGGTGTACGCATATGGGCAAAGGTCTCAACCATTGACCCTTGGGCAATAGTCGCTCCCATTACAAGAGCGAAGAACACTACAGTTGGCCACTTTTTAAGCCAGGCCATCACCATCAGCATAAAGGCAGGATGACCTATGAACATTTCCTTTGTACGGGGACGAGCATAGAGGCTCTGCTCCAGAAAAGCGCGGAGCTTCAGCTCAATACCCGGTACCGGCATACCCATAGTATGTCCGGAGCGGGCAATGAATACGATAAGCGCTACACCCACAACGCCCAAAGCTGCCAAAAGACGGACGGTGACCGGAGCATCCATTATCTCCTTCACCTGTGCAACGAAGCTCTCTGCTTCATCTTCAAAAGCGCCGAAAACATTAAAGCGTTGGAGGAAAGCGATAGCCACCAAAATCAGCGGCAGGATAAAGGTCAGCTTTATGCCGCGGAATATCTTTGCCTCAAGGAAGAACTCCACATCACTGAGGGAGGCAGAAAGATAGGACGCACCGACAAATGACAGGGCACCGGTAATCGCCAGCGCAGCACAGCCAAAGACAATGCCGCCCAGCACAGAGCTACATCCGACATCCTTATGACTGCGAATGTAGTCAAGCAAGCCAATCATTGCCAGCGACGGGAAGATATTTGCTCCCGCCAAAGCCACTGCCAGACGAACAGAATTTCCGCTTCCCATGAGAACGGGCACGCAGAACACCGCACCGATAACAGCCAGCATGATGAGCTGCAGCTTCCTGCTGGCATTGAGTGCAGGAATGACCAGTGACAGATACAGCACACCGGCCGCCACCGCTCCCAGAACAACAAGAGCCCGCAGCCAGGGAGCCACATGAAGCTGATAGAAGGTTCCGGCCGGACCGAAAACGAAATTTCGCGTAGTCAGCGCAGCCTTCACATCAGAAAAATATTTCAGGTTTGTCTCCAGAAGAGTCATGCCTGCCTGAGGCTTCTCGAAAGGCATCAGCAGACTGATGCGGATATTGCGTTCCTCATCAGTATTCTTCCAGCGGTCGACGGCCTGCTGAACCTTCATCTTTTTCATCTCTTCCTTACCGATGTAGTAAGAACGAGCTGCTTTCCAATCAAGCTCTGCCGCTATCTTCTCCAGACCTTCCTGCGGGAAGAACTGCAGCTGAGTGATGGCTTCAATCAGACCAAGCGTGATGTTCCGAGACTTCAGCTCCTGAGCAACAGTCTCCAAGGTACCGTCTTCACCGAAGGCACCAAGGCACTGACTGCCGGAGAAGACCATCTCGGAGACCTTTATCCCGTCGAGGCGACGGAAAACGGCCTTTACATCATCTACGGTCGGACGGACATAGTTGGTCGGACGAGCCACTACATAGAAACCGGCATCATTTACCGCTTTCATCTCATCGGTAGCCAGACCGAGATCCATCTTTATAAAGTCGTCGCCGTTGGCCTTTACTGCCAGAACTTCCTTGCCATCTACCACGAAAGCCCGGACTCTGTCTTTGCCTAAACGGCGAATCAAATCCTCTTTCGTTTCACGGTAAGTAATATCGTCGCCATTGGTG